>JBAYTT010000001.1:0-73118 GCA_041675485.1 Pelobacteraceae bacterium
ACCGTATGCCGCGTTGACAGTGCCGTTACTAATACCTCCCAAACCGCCGTAACTGCCGCCGTTGAAGTAATCGTTGCTCGTTCCGCTCGTCGTGTTGCCGATAGTCCGCGCAAAGCCGCCATTGCCACCCTGCCAACTGCCCAGGTATCCCTTGCCGGTTACGTCCATCTTCGAGGTCGCGTCGATGGTGAGGTCTGTAGCAGTAATCTCCAATAGTTCCGCACCGACAAGACCGGTCTGGAGTTGCGTCAACACACTGCCGACTGTGAGTGACAGCGAATCCGCCGCCACCGGCCCGTCAAAAACCACATAACTCCCGGTAATGGCAATCGTGCTGTAGCGACCGGCAGCAACAACAAAAGGAGAAATAGCCGACCCCTTGCCGATCACGGAAACCGCCGTTACCGCCTGGGTCGTGAAGTGTATAACGTAATCCGAGACAAGCGGATTTCCGGCCGTATCGGTCACAGCCGTGGATACGATCAACCGGTATGGCGTATTCCCTTCCAGCGCCGTTGCCGGTTGAAAGGTAATGCTCTTCAAATCAGGAGAGAGCGTTACCGTTCCCGAAACCGGCTGGTTCGTGCCGTTGTCGGTCATCAGGGCAACCGAAGACGCATTCACCGTTGACGGCGCCAGCGCTTCAAAGAACGAAACCGTGATACTTTTCGTTGCCGCGACGTTCGTGGCATTGTCCGCAATTGAAGCACCAGCCACCGTCGGCACAACAATATCAGCCACAATCAGATCGATGCCGGCTGACCCGATTCGACCGGCTGCATCAACGGCTCGGCAGGTAAGCGTTACCGTTGCATAGGAGGCAGCATTCGTTGTCACATCGAAGGTAAAATCCTGGGACACTGCTGTCTGAGACGACCCGAACGGCACAATCATCATTCCCGAAGCCGCGCCGGAAGCGGTGCAGGTCAAGCTGTTCACACCGGGAGCGTGATTAACCGTGACCGTTGCCGTCCCCGCTTCGCCCGGTCTGTACTTGGTCGTCTGGCCCGGGCTGGCAAGGGAAACAACCGGCGCAGCACTCAAGTGAGACTGTATTTCCTCCATAGTCAGAGCACGTTTGTAGACAGCAACTTCGTCGATAAGACCGTTGAAAAAATACTGCCCAGCCGGGTCGCGGCCGATATTGAGCGGAGTTGTGCCGGCCTTCAATGCGGTTATCGTTGAAGTTTTGGAAGCGACTTCAACTCCGTTCACATAAAGCTTTAGCGCCCCGGCATTGAATGTCGCCGCAACGTGCTGCCAGGCGTTCAGGGTTATCGGGGCATTCGTTGAAACCAGCGAATCAACCGTTGATCCATTGCCGCTGATATCACAGCGAATCTGCCCGGTTGCGGCGAGGCCGATCTGATACGAATAGTTTCCGGAAGCGCCGTACTTGCTTATTATCTGCCGGGAAGAGCTCACATCATTGGGCTTGATCCACGCTTCGAGTGTCATCGCGGTGGTGACATCGAGGCCGGCACTGTCGGCAATGGAGGCATAATCATTCACTCCGTCAAAACTTCCCGCTGCCGCTCCTTCAATCCGCTCAGCAGTGAAAGCCGCCCCATTGTTTGGCGTCCCGTGGTTGCCGTTCCCGGAATAATCCTGCCAATTTCCATCCAGATGCCACAGACCGGCAATATCGGTATCGCGTTGGTTGGCCGGGAGGAGCTCTACCGGGATGGTGACCGGATCGCTGGCGTCACCCGCCAGGCCCCGGCTGGTGATGTCCAGAATGTTCTGACCCGGCTGGAGAGAATAGAGCGCCTGCCAGGTGGTTGACAGGTCGTGTCCGACCAGTTGCTTGCCGTTGACCCTGATGGAGGCGTTTTCATCCTTCGTTCCCGAAAGAATTATGTTGTTGCTGTATGTGGGTGACACAACCTGATTGACCGTCGGTTTCGCGGGGCAAAGCCGGTCGCTTGCTAAAGCTGCCTGGAAATGTTCAAGAATATCTTCCGCGAGCAGGGCCTGTTTATAGATGGACACTTCATCGATCAACCCTTTGAAATATCGCCCGGTCTGCCAATCGTCATAACCGATGGACAATGAACCGGTGCCGGTTGTGGTGAGGTTGCCGAAATAGACCACGCTGTTTCGCATTACTCCATCTATGTACAGCTTGATGCCGTATCCGTCGGCAGTCGCCGCATAGTGATGCCATTGGGTCAGATCGAGATCTGGGTCATTGACAGATACATACTGCTGAGATCCTCCCACCACCGCATAGAATCTGATTTCTTTTGAGCCTTCCACGGGACGCAAGGCGTGAACACTGGCTTTGCTTACAATAGAGCCTGAACTCCACACAGGCGTTGCGCTCTTCACCCATGCTTCAACGGTAATATTCGCCGGGTTCAGGGTGGAAGAATTAGTCACCTTGATATAGTCGTTTGACCCGTCAAAATTCCCCGCCATGGTCCCGCCGGCATGATCGGAACTGAATGCTACGCTGCCATTGGCGGTCCCATGGTTACTGTTACCCGAAGAATCGCTCCAGTCGCCATCCATGGTCCAGAGGCCGACAAGATCCGAACTGGGACTCTGGGTCAGGAATGCACCCGTGTAATCCACGGCGGTGACGTTGCCGGAACTGTCCGCAACGCTTCCCTTGAAGTTGACCGTGTAGTCGCGGCTAAAGCTGAGCTGCCCCATCGGCTTGAAGATGACGCTCAAATTATCCGAGGAGAGGCTTATCGTACCGGCCACCGGTCCAAAGACAGAGGTGAGGAGGATGCTGTCCGGGTGCACTGAGTGTGGATCAATCGCCTCGCTGAAGGTAAAGGCGATGGCCGAGCCGATCGGCACGTTCTGCGCTCCGTTTGCCGGAGTTATCGTTTTGAGAGTCGGTGATGTGTTGTCGGTGGTAAAAGCAGCAATAAACGGAGCCAAGAGAGGATTCCCCGCATCGTCGCTGACAGCTGTGGTGACTGTCAGCGTGTAGGCAGCACCCCGGATAAGGTTGCCAGCAGGTTTGAAGGTGGTCCCCTTCCGGTCGGCGGCAAGGGTGACTGTTCCCGGCACGCTTTGTCCCACCGCATCGGTCAGGACAACTGAATCTGTTGTGATTGAGGATGACGCCACCGTTTCGCTGAAGAAGAGGGAGAAAGAAGAACCAATCGGCACATCGGTCGCGTTGTTGGCGATGGATGTAGTTGTCACCTGCGGTAGCGTCGCGTCGGCCACCGTGAGCGTAATGGATTTGGAAGCCTGGTTGCCCGCAGCATCGAACCCGGTACATGTAATGGCAACCGTTGCGTATGGGGCCGCAGTAACCGGAATGGTGAAGCTGTACGCCTGACTGACATTAGTCTGCGGCAGGGTCTGGACAAAAGTCTGACTGTCCGTGACCGCGCCTGTGGTGACGCAAGTGATACGAGTGATCTCGATGTTGTCGGTTGCAACGAAGGTGGCTATTGCTGTATCGCCCGGCCGGTACTTGACCGCCTGGCCGTCGCTAACAAGAGAAACCGCCACCGGGGCGGTGCCGTCATGCAGGGTCAAACTTCGCAGGACAGCCTGACTTGAATTTCCCGCCGAGTCCCTGGCAACCGCAGTCAGAACTACATTCCCACCCTGGGTGATTGCGGTCGGCGCCGTAAAGGAGAATGTTGATGCGAAGGATTTGCCACTGGTGTTGACATGTGTCTGGGTGAAGCTTGTTTCACCTGAAGCGGTAAGGACAATCTCCTTAACCATAAGATCATCCCCGGCAGTGACGCCGACATTCACCACTGAGCCGGTATTGACACTGTTCCCCTCGGCAGGAGCGGTAAACGCCGCTGTCGGCGGCTGATCCGCAACAACAGTCAGATCCAGAGAAACGGGCAGCCAGCGGTTTCCCGCCCTGTCCTGGGCGACAGCCTTTACCTGTACGAGCCCCTCCCTGGCCAGGAGCAAGTTCATGGTAAAGGGAGCCGCACTGTCCGTGACTGTCAGGATGCCGTCCACGTAGAAATCGACGAAAGCCACGTCCGTATCCGGAGAAACGGCGGTAACAACCACCGTGTTCCCCTTGATCAGGTCTGAGGTAGCCGGAATGGTGAGGGAACTGATGGTCGGAGCGATGGTGTCGATGGTATTGAATGAAGAGATGAAGCTTCCCAGCTGGATATTTCCGACCATGTCATGGGTATCGGAGACTGAAACGTTGAAGATGCCGTTGGCGGCCAGCGGGTTGAGCGGAGTAAGAACCGCCACTGTCCCCCCTTGAATCACGTCAATCTGCGCGGCAACCGGTGTGTTCCCCTGCAAAAGCTTGATCCCTGATACATAGGCAGGATCGATGGTTTCACTGAAAGTTACCCGCACCACTCCGTCGCTTGCCACCTCAACCGTCCCGTTGGCGGGTGATACCGATTTCACACTTGGCGGGATATTGTCGATGGTGGTGAAAGTTGCGGTGAAATTTTGCGGCAACGCCCTTCCAACCCGGTCTTTGACACCGGTGGTGACGACGATGGTATAGGAGGTGAAGCCGTTAAGCGCCGCGGACGGGGTCAAGGTAACCCCTTTGTTATCGTTGTCGAGGAGCAACGCCGCAGCCACGCGGTTGTTTCCCTGGGTGATGTAGACATTGGCCGAGGTAATAGTCGCCGGATCGGCAGCTTCGGAAAAGAGGACTTTTACCGCCTGCAGCACCGTCACGTTGACCAACCCGTCGGAAGGGTTAACCCCGATTATGGTGATCGGCTTGTCGTCGAGGACGATGGTACCGATGTCAAGATGTTCCCCGTTGTCGGCCAGATTGCCGCTGTATTTGCCGGTGCCGATACCGCCGGCATCTTCGATATCAAGGGAGAAGGTGCAGGGAATCGGAATATTTTGTATGGCAAAGAGACCATCTGTATCTACGATCGCGATTAAAGTCCCTCCACTCCCGGTAAAGCGCACCGCTCCACCCCGGGCGGGTGTCACACCGTCCGCCAGGAGGACCTTGCCTGCCAGAGAGGCAACCGGGCCGATGGTCATGTTAACGGTGACGACCTCCCCTTCGTTGTGCAGATAACCGGAGGTGGCAGCGGCGGTAGTCCGCTGCGGAGGGTGAGACGGCACCCGAAGATTGAAAGTGCCTACCGGAACGTCAATAAACCTGAAGCTGCCGTCCGGACCGGTGTAAACCGTATAAGAAGCCGGCGCTGAGTCGCCCCCTTGCAAGGTGACCATTGCCCCAACCAGAGGGGTTTCTCCGTCGGTGTCGAAAACAGTTCCCCAGACTGTCCCTACCCCGCGTAATATCACATCGGCAACCACCACCGCACCATCACCACTGATGGTGGCAATGGCCTTTCCGCCGCGGTGAGTATTGGCTTCAGTAGCAACCAGCGTGTACGACCTACCTGACGCCAGATTGGAGAACGTGAATTCCCCTGTCAGTGGATCAACCGCCGTATGGATGTTTTCAGATTGAAGAGCTACCGTTGCATTGAGAGCCGGCGTGACGCCGTCCGGCATCAGTACCCTCCCCGTTATGGAGCCTGTCGGGGCTATACGCACCTCGGCCTGCGCAGTTTCCCCTTCGTAGCTGATCGTGCCTGATGCCTGGCCGCGCAGGCCATTGGCTGGATCTGTCGCATCAATGGTAAAGCGGCCGGCCGGGACACCGGAAAACAGGTAACTTCCGTCCGGAGTCGTCACGCCGCGGTATGAGATGGGGGTGCTTCCGGTAACCACGATGGTAACGGCGGCTTTGTCGATCGGCGCGCTGCCGGAGTAATTCAGCACTACACCTTTGACCGTGCCGCGCGGCACAACTACCAGATTACTTGTAACGCTCTCTCCGTCAGTAGTAACCCGTCCCCCGCCGATACCTTTTCTCATGGAAACCGGGTCGTACCCCTCAAGCGAAAAGTCGCCGAGCGGCACGAACTCCAGGCTGAACGTCCCAAGGGTAGCCGAGTCGGACGAAGTTGTAGTATAAGCAAGAACGCGACCTGACTTCAAAAGCTTTATCTCCCCGCCGGAGATGGGGGTGACCCCGTCAGCCTTGAAGAATTTCCCCACTACCTTGCCGGATGACGCCAGCATGACGGAAATAGTCACATTTGCATGGTCAGCCGGGATTTTCCCTTCACCTCTCCCCCCCAGATTGAAACTGCCCATAACAGAGACCGAATAGCTTCCTTCCGAAAGGTTATCAAAGGTGATGCTTCCATCCTGCCCGGACATACCGGAAGCCGAATCGTTCGGATATCCTGAACCAACGACATCAACCTTTGCACCGGGCGCTGCTGTTCCATCAGCATTGGTTACGAGGACGGTAACCGAGCCCCTGCCAAGGAGCTTAATATTTAGCGGGACATCAAGCCCGGCAGCAACAGAAGCATACCCCTGCCATTTCAGGGTCGTTACCGTGTCTTCCGCCTTCAACATATACATGCCGGCGGGGATAATCGGTCGGAAAACAAACTTGCCGGTCGCATCGGTTGTTACCGTCACATCGGCGCCGCCAAAGCGGACCGTCACCCTCACACCTGCTCCCGCAGGCGTACCGTCCGGCTGTAACACCGTGCCGGAGATGGAACCAAAGGTATCTATCAGGGTAAGGTCAACGGCAAGCGGCTGGCTGATGCCCTTAAGAACGCCGCTGATTACTGTCGGCACCGGCCGGAAGTTGTTGCTGGCGCTGACTGAAAAGTTCCCCATGTAAACTCCGGCAAAGGTATACCTGCCGGTCTGCGGGTCGCTCTTTACTGTCTTCGGATTGAATGGGTCATAGGTGAGCCAGCCATTCCTGTCCGGCTTGGTGGAAATGAGGGTAACGTCCGCCCCCACCGGCATCATACCCGAACCCACATCATAGATGGTGCCGGTTATCGTGCCTACGCCCGCCGGGTGCAGGTCGTTCGTGCTGACCTGGCCGTTGTGCCAGAGGTCTACGGAGGCATTGGCTATCTCATTGCCGTTAATCATCACCAAACTGTACATTCCCATCGGCAGGTCATTGATAAGATATTTCCCCACGTTGTCGGCCTGGACAATTTTGGTGCTGCCCGAAACGGAAAGGCGCACTTGGGCAAGCGGCGCCACGGAACCGTCCACCCGGTATATCGTACCCTGGATCGTCCCGAGACTGAGCATTTCGGCGGGTATGTAGAGGGAAATATTCGCCGTTTCTCCGGAGGTGAAGAGCGAAACCCGTGACGGAGACGGCGACAACCGGGTGAAAACGTTGGGCGCCTTGGATTCGAAGACTTCAACCGACACCTCACCGACGGGCAGTCCATCGAGCCTGAAGTTACCAGCCGCATCGGCCTGGGCTATCCGCGTAATACCGCTGTCACTGGCCACGACATATAGACCGGATGCTGACTTTCCGTCTCCCCGCTGTACCTGCCCGACGACACTCCCGGTCCCTTTCAGGATAAGGTTATAGACAGAAGTAATCCCTTCCGAGACGGTTCCGGTTGCCATGCTCTGCTCGCCGCTGGTCAAATCCTGAGCAGAGACCGTAGCCGCGCCGACAAAAACCCCGCTGAATGCATAGCTGCCGTCGGCGCCGGAACGCACCCAGTTTGTATAGCTGGGGGCGCTGACGACCACAACGACCCCGGGCCGTGGCGTGACGCCATCCGGTCCCAGCACTTTTCCGGCCACGTTTCCCTTCTTCACATCGGCAAGGTGGTAAATGACCATATCCTGGATAATACCGCTGCCGTCATCGGGAAGGGTTCCCATAACAGTCCCTTCCGCATAGGCCGTCTGGCTGACCGACTTCAGATTGAAGGGGCCGACACTGATCCCGACAAAAGAGAACACGCCCGAGGCATCGGTATAGGTCAGGTAGGTACGGTTGTCGTTCAGCGTGGCCATTTGCACTGCGGCATTCGCTACCGGCGTCCCCGCAACATCGCGCACCGTCCCGCTTACACTCCCCCGGGCCTTCATGAAGATGTCGACGTTGAGCCGCTGGCCATGGAAGAGGACAGTGCTGCTCAAATGGCCGACTTCTCCGGTCGTGGGATTGATCGCCTCAATCATGAACGAATTGCCTTTTTCTCCCTGGGAAACGTAGTCGAACTGGAAGCCGCCGTTCGCATCGGAGATCTTCTCACCTACAATCGACGTTGGCCATTGTACAAGATGGACAACGGCGCCGGGAATCGGCTCCCCTTTGGCAGTGCGCACCACACCAGCAACGACTGCCGCAGGCCCCTTTGCAGTGGCCTTGATCGGCAGGGTAACAGGAGTTGCCTGAACAATGCCTTTGGCGTCGCTTAGGGCGGAGACGGTAATGCTCCGTTCAAAAAACGGACCTATCCCGTCCCTGAGAAAGATGAAGGCCATCCGGCCGCTCGTCTGCAATACCGAAGCCTTCACCGCGTTTCCCTCAACGGAAAAGTTTGCGATATTCTGCGCGCTGTCCTTGGTGACCTGCTTGGAGAAGAGGAGCGCGACATTGCGGCCGTGAATGTCTCCACCGGGGCCAACGCCGGGACCGATCTGGGTTGCGGCTACCACCTGCGGCCCTTTGTCGGTGATGGCAAAAACTGAAGAAGCCGCGAGATTAGCATCAACGATGCCGTCACCGTTGCCATCGATGGCAAGAGTGTACGTGCCGTTGCCGACCTGATTAAGAGCCATTGATGCTTTCGCCCCAGCAGGAAGAGTCACACCGCTGAATTTCACCTGCTGCAATACGCCATCGGCATCGGGAAGGACGATCCCCAGATCAAAAGTGGCGGCAGCTTCGGCGGAAAGCTCCAAGAGGTAGTTAGGCGAATCAAGCTTTGTCACAAGAGAAAGGGTACTGCGGGAAGATCCGCTCTCGGAGACGAGTAACTGGTCGGCATAGGGAATGCAGCGGAGCGCCTCACCCGGCGCAAGGCCGCCGCTCTTGTTCTGTGCGCTGTCGCTGATCCGCACCCGAACCGGAGCGTCGCTTGTGATGACTGAGATGTGGGCCGGACGGAAGGAAACCTTTTCGGCAAAGCCGGCCTGGAACGTGAAAACGTCGCTCGCCTGGACATCCGTGGCAAAGATGGCGGCCAGGGCGGTATTGAAATTTCGCCCCTGGGTGGAGCGACGACGCAGATCGTCAAATCCTCTATTGGCATTGTTGGAACCGATGAAATCGAAAGCGAGATCCTCCACCGCTTTGAGCATGGTATCACCGATGAGAACCCGTAAACCCGCTTCGGAGAGGTCGTAGGCCCGATTGGTTACGGTCTGCTTGGTTATGGGAAGCACGTCTGCGGGGAGAGCGCCTGCCGGCGCAGTGGCGACGCTCCAGGCCTGACCGAGAAGTCCGACTGCGGAGTTAACCAGATCGCTGGGAAAATCTCCGACATAGGGGAGAATCAGGCTGTCGGGTGAGAGTGGGATGCCGTTCTCGCCGACACCGGCGCGGAGAATGAAGCGCCCTTTCATATCGGGGGATTCAAAAACGGTGGCGGTCACCTTGCCGGTCCGTTGGGAAACCAGGCGAAACTTCACCGTTGCGGCAGAACCGGGAAGGATCGTCGCGATCTGCTTGTCCGGCAATTCACCAGACGCAAAGACGACACCGGACAGCGCCCGCTGGTCAAGATGAACAGAGATAAGGTTGGCAACGCTCTTGCCGGTGTTGCTGACAGTGATGAACAGGTCATACGCCTCGCCGCTCCGCACCGTGGCAGGGTGTCCCATGGTGATGGCAAAATCGGGGTTTCGCACCAGCACCGCGCCGGTTGCCTTCCCTTTGAGGGTGACCGGCCCGATGGGGAGCCCTTCGAGGGTAGCGGTGATCTCGAAGTCGAGCTTGTGAGTCCCCTCCTTGAGTCCTTCAATGGTGAAGTCGGCCTGTCCCGATTCCGAAGGTTTGAGGCTGCTTATATCGTCCAACGTTCCAGACTTGCCATCGGGGCCGGGATTTAGCGCGGTCATCTCGCGCGGGAAGAAGCCGTTTTCCCCCTTGGCCATCCGTAGCGGGTCGTCGTTGGGAGCGGCATCTGTGCCCGGTTCCAGATCCTCACCCAACGGCAGAATAATTTTAACTTTGACATCCTTGATGATCAGGTCGGATTGCTTCGGAGCGCCATTGGTGATAATCGCAAGCGCACTGAAATACTGGTGGAGGAAACCTATATTGCCGGGGATGACGATAACACCGGGAATAGACGGCAGGCCGCCACCTATCCCCGCCCCTTCAACATCTCCACCCATATCCATCATGAAGCCGGTAATGACAAAGCCGTCCGGAAGGTCCGGTTGGGGAGGGGTATTGAAAAAACCTGGCGGAGCCAAGCCGCCCGCATCAGGTTGCGGGAAAGTTTCGGGATTAATCGCGATATCATTTCTGGGAATGATCACCGGCAGAGTGAGCGGCACCAGGCCGCTGCTGGTGGCGATGCCGGCGGTGAACTCGTAGGCGGTGAAATTTGAGTTATCAAAGGTCACTCCCCGATCCTGCAACTCCTGCACGGTCAGCTGGCGGGTGGTTACGCTGGTAATCAACGGGTCGGGAATGGATTCGATGGCGACCACCTGCGGAACGGCGCCGAAGAGGGTGGCACCATTGCCGTCCACAAGGCGAATATTGGAGAGAGTATAACGCCCGGTCAACGCCAGTGTCGGGAGATCAAAGCCAATTCCCGGCTTTGTCACCAAGGGGACAGGGGTCTGAAAGGCTGGCCCCGACAACTCCGCGCGCACGGTGTAATCCTCAGGAAGCTGGGCAATAACATCCGCAAGATTAAATCCTGCCGCCTCGAAGGATGCGTTTACCTTGCTGGCGATCCCCTTGGGAACGGCCTGATATTCAGGCGAAGCCTTCAACCCGACACCGACGATGTTGAAGTCGAAACTGGTCAGGACCGTTTGCCCCGTACCATCTGCCATAGAAAAAACGGCTGTTGTCAGAAGGAATGCTGCCGCGATCACTGCTCGAATAATCGTTTTCATGGTTATCCCTGCATGGTTAGGTAGTATAAAGGCATCATGATTGATGCCAACGAAAGAAACACCCTTACGAACATCCCGGGCGTTTTTTCTCGTTTTTTTCAGTTGATGATTGCATCAACGTAGCTCTGTTATTACACCAGGTTCGGGCTCCTTTATCACGTACCGTGCCAAGCCACATTAGCAGCACGCAACATATTGATTTGCATCGATAAGTTAAAATAAATTTTGCTTTGACACTCGTTGTGAAACTCAAAAAACCGCTCCAAGCGACATCGACCGAGGGTAAACCTAGTTGCAAATCGCTACGCTGACGCAACAATCACTCGCAACATGCTGTTTTATCTGGTAGTGTGGATTTGTTGCACTTTGAGACACTTTTTACTGAAGCACGATAATATTTCGTTATATCCGGATGTTGCAGTGGTGTTGCATTTTGAGACACTACCGCCGCTCGTCGGTTGTTCATCAAATTTCAGTTATTAAATCAGGATACATTCCGATGATAGTTCAGGGAGGTTTTCGATGGGGATGGAGGGTAAGCAGACCGTTCTGGTGCTGGACGATGATCAAAGCTTTTTGGACGGCATGCGCCGCCTGCTCACTTCAAATAACTACAAGGAAGTCGTAACACTTGATACGAGTAGCGAGCTTTTGGATATTTTGGATCAGCGGGAATTTGCGGTACTCCTGTTGGACTGGATCATGCCGGGTTTGGGAGGGGAAAAACTGTTGCCGGTTGTTATCGAGCGGTATCCCGATATGCCGGTGATCATTATGACCGGTATCGATGATGCCCAGCACATCGTAGACTGCATAAAACAGGGAGCTTTCGACTACCTGACAAAATCCATCGACACCACCCGGATCCTCTCCAGCATTGACAAAGCCTGCCAATTTAACGAGATATCCCGCCAGAATCGTCAACTCAAAAGATACCTGCTGGGGGAGACACTGCTGACGCCGGAGATCTTCAATGGGATAGTTACCGTCAATCCTCGTATGCAGGCCATTTTCAAGATCATCGAGACCATGAGCATAAGCAGTAACCCTGTCATGATAACCGGCGAAACCGGGGTGGGGAAGGAACTGATCGCCCGCGCCATTCACCGGGCCAGCGGGGTGAACGGCGACTTTGTGGCGCTCAATGTGGCCGGACTGGACGACCAGATGTTCACGGATACACTGTTCGGCCACAGGAAGGGGGCCTTCACCGGCGCTCATGAGTCGCGGGAAGGGTTGATCGCGAAGGCCCAGGGAGGAACGCTGTTTCTGGACGAGATCGGCGATCTCGGGAGCGACTCGCAGGTCAAACTGCTCAGGCTCCTGCAGGAACGGGAATACTACCGGCTCGGCTCCGATGCCCTCATCAAGAGCGACGCCAGAATCATCACCGCCTCAAATGCCGATTTCAATGCGGTGGTCAGCCAGGGGTTGTTCCGCCGCGACTTGTATCATCGCCTGCGAAGCCATCATATCCATATCCCGCCGCTACGGGAGCGGACGGACGACGTCCCGCTGCTTATCGATCATTACCTGCAAAATTCCGCGGTTTCCATGGGGCGTGCCATGCCCTCTCTCACCAGAGAAGCCCGCGATGCCCTGGTGGCATACCAGTATCCGGGCAACGTGCGGGAACTGATCAACCTCATGCACCATGCTGTTGCCTGCAACAGCCGCGACACTCTCACTCTCAAGGATTTTCCGGAGCTCGGTTCCACGTCTCCTCTGAACCGGCAGGATTTCAGTGTCGTCAGGGATAAGCAGTTCCGCATACATGCTACTTTTCCCCTGTTCCCCTCGCTAGAGTCGGTCGAGAAACTGCTCATCGGGGAAGCCATGCGGCTCAGCTCGGGAAACAAGTCCATCGCGGCCGATCTCCTCGGCGTCGCCAGATCCACCCTTCACAGGAAACTTGCCGATGTGGAAACAGAGTGAGGACATAAGTATCAGCCTATAAACGTTAGTTTAACCGCAGAGGGCGCTGAGGTTCGCAGAGAAAACAATTGGTTATGGGAAAATCTCTATTCTCCAAAAAGGTGGCGGCCTTAAAGCTTAAACCCTTTGATTTTCCTCCGCGTTCCCCTGCGTCCTCTGCGGTAACTGCTTTTTTAAGGATCAGTCTATTTGTGGGGAGAGGAATCCGACCATGCCCGCAGGGTCCGGACCCGCTCGACTGCGGGGGGATGGGAATAGTAAAAGGCCGCATAAAGGGGGTGCGGGAAGAGGTTGGAGAGATTCTCGGCCGACATCTTGACCAGAGCCGAGGCCAGATCTTCCGGCCTTCCGGTAAGGTCCGAGGCATAGCGGTCTGCCTCCCGTTCATGGCAGCGCGAGCGCCAGACAGAAAACGGCCCGAGCGGGAAAAGAGCCAGCGAGGCGACAAAGCCGAGTACCACCATTTTAGCCGGAAGAGAGATGTCGGCAGGCAACCCCAACAGCCCAGGCAAACCGGGCCAGGCCAACAGTTTGAAACCGAGCCACGACCCCGCCAATGCCAGTACCTCGGCCCAGAGCAACCGTTTCCAGATATGCCCTTTTTTCCAATGCCCGATCTCATGGGCCAGGACGGCCACGATCTCTCCATGACTCATCTGCTTGATCAGGGTGTCATACAGCACGATGCGCTTGACCCTGCCGATACCGGTAAAGTAGGCGTTGGAGTGCCTGCTTCTCTTTGATGCATCCATCTGCTGCACCTTGCCCACCTTCAGCCCCGCCTTTTCCATCATCACCCGAATGTCATCTTCAAGCCCTTCCTCGGTGACCGGCTCGTATTTGTTGAAGAGCGGTTCGATCACGTATGGGGAGATGAACATCATGAACAGGCTGAAAGCCGCCATGAAGCCCCACACCCAGAGCCACCACTGCTGGGGGCTCCAGTTGATCAGCCAGAAGACTACGGCTATCAGGAAGGAGAGCAGAACAGCGCCGATTCCCTGCGACTTGAGGAAATCCAGAATCCAGATGCGTGGTGTCGTGGTGTTGAAGCCGTAGCGGGCTTCGACACGAAAAGTTCCGTACAGGTCAAACGGGATGCCGAGCAGGGTCGAGACCCAGCTCAGCAGCAGGAAAAAAAGGATGGCCGATATGATCGGCGAGGCGGTTATCGAACTGACGAGGCCGTCGTAGGTTGCAATCAGGCCGCCAAACAGGAATATGATCAGCAGGGCATTATCGAAGAGTGAATCCCACAACCCGAGACGACTGGAATCAAAGGTATAGGCTGAGCTGCGGCGCAATTTCTCCTCGTCGATGGCGTCTTCAAAACCTTCCGGCACCTTTTCCCCATGCATTTTCAGGTACTGCAGATTAATGTGGCGCAGCCAGTACGTGAAAGCGGTGATGCCGGCAAATACGCAGAACAGCGAAAGTTTCATCATCGGTACATCCTTGTAAAAAACAAGGGCGAAGCATCCCTCGCCCTGAAAATAAGTAGTGGCATGTCTCGTTACAGCAGCTTTACCACTTCCCTGACACACGTGTCGATCCCCTCGTGAACCTCGGAGATCCGGTTGGCCAGCATGTAGGCCGGAGAGGTAACCAGCTTGTTCTTCCGGTCAACCACAAATTCAGTCACCGGACAGTCCTGATGCTTTGCTCCGGTTTTCTCAATCTCGGCGGCGGTATCGGCCTCGTTGCCGATCGTCACGGTCGGTGAATATTCCTTGCCCAGTACTGCCGCGATGAACGCGGGCGCAATACAGACCGCTCCGATCGGCTTTCCGGCAGCCGCCATCTCCTTCAGCAATCGGGCAACGTCGGGATTGACAGTGGCTGCGGCGCCCTTCTGGGCGAAATTGCACAGATTCTTTGCCGCGCCAAAACCGCCCGGAAACATTATAGCATCCAGCTCGGCGGCCGTGACCTCCCTGACGTCGCGAATAGCGCCACGGGCGATACGTGCCGATTCCTCCAGCACATTACGTTTTTCACCGGTCTCCTGCGTGGTCAGATGATTTATCACGGAAAGATCCACATTAGGGGCCATGCAAACCGCTTCGCACCCCTGACGGTCAATCGCCAGCAAGGTTAAGACCGCTTCCTGAATTTCGCTACCGTCATATACGCCACACCCTGATAACACTACACCGATCTTCTTCATTTCCGTTCCTCCCCATGGATTAGAATCAGACAACCCCTTACAAGTGTGCCACAACTTGAACAGAAGACAAACATGATTTCAGCTTTCAGATCATCAGGGTAGGGTAAGGGTCATTTCAAGGGATTTTGGAGCGAAACGGCAACCATGGCGGCCTTGCGGCGAAGGATCACAATATGAGAATCAGGACGACGGCTGTTTTCAGCAGATCGACCATGGCAGGTCAGGTCGCTCCGGCTTTTCGGTTGAGAGAATTGAAAACCATGTCAAGAACACTCTTCTGGCGGGCTTCAAACTTGTTCAGCACGGCCAGGCATGTGCCCATCGGACAGATATCATGTAAAAAATCGGCATCCCGGCCCGAGAGTATGACAATCCGGTTCTTGTCCATCCCCGCGCTCACCGCAAATTTGAGGAGCTTGAGTCCATCCATCGCCGGCATCTCAAGATCGATCAGCATCAGATCATAGTTGCCTGTTTTAATGGAGTGGAGCGCCGCCATCGGATTATTGCAGATATCTACCTGAAGCAGCGGAAAATTATCAGCAATGTACGCAGCCAGAAAGCGCGTAAAGGCCGGATCGTCATCAATTAGCAGTATTCTTCCCATAGTTTTTTACTATAACGTATTCGGCGGGGAGGGGAAATAAAAATGATGTCAATGAGGACTACTTTATGAGGCGGGTTGCGCTGCGCAGTACCGAAAACGGCACTTCAATGCCTATATCACGGGCCTGGCGCATATTGATAACCAAGTCGATCCGTTGGGGTTTTATCAAGGGGAGAAACTCTGTCTTTGCCCCCTCCAGTATCCGCACCGCCATTTCCGCTGCCAGATAGCCCTGCTCCTGAGGGCTGATTTCAAGCGACACGATGGCACCTTTTTGAGCGGCATCCGGCATGGTGGAAGCAATCGGAATTCTGACCGCTTTTGACCGGGCTATGATTCGCTCAAACTGCTGGCCTAAAAGCCCCCCTTCGGTAACAACCACGGCTTCACATTTTTCAAGCAACCTGTTCAGCTCGGAGTCCAGGGAAGCCATTGAGGAGACGCTCCCTTCCAGTACGGTGATCCCAAGCTTCGCGGCATTTTTTTTCACATCCTCCAGTTGCTGTTGCGAACCGAACTCGCGCGGCGCATAGAGCACGCCAAGGCGCTTGTAGGGACGAATTCCATGCAGCGTCTTGATCAAGGTCGCCATCGATACCCGCGAACTGACACCGCAGATCCCCTTGAGCGGTTGTTCTGAGGCAAATACATCGACGGAGACGACCGGTATTCCGGAGACCTCACGCACTGCGGTCAATGAGGCCGGAGCTCCGTAGGTGACGATCAGGTCGGGACGGGAGGCGTTTAACTTGCGAACTTCCGCACTCCAGGAAAGCGGGTCGGAATTGGGGGTACGAAGCAAGATCTCTGTGGAAGGGGACGTATATCCTTCAGCCGCAATCGATTTGACAAATGCACGATGCGCCTCACGGTAGCGGGGTTGGTCACTGCTCATGATGACGGCAATTGTGGTGACCGGCGAGCACACGGGAACCGCCACCGGCATGATGGTACATACAATCAAAATTATTGTGAGTATGCAGCGCTTCATGGCCATCTCACCAACAAACCGGTAACACCGGTGCTCTCGCCGCTGAATGATCGAGAGGAATATCTATCGAACCCAAAATCCCGTACAGCAAAAAAATGCAGTATTCATGCCGTGAAATTAAAAAAGGTATTTTGAACGATTGGTGAAGGAACTCCGCTGGTGGTAAATAAAGCCGGAAAGCAACAGGATCGCCACAATGACGCTTACATTACTGGCGAGCAGCCCCGCGGAATCAACCTTTTCGCCAACAATTTTCTCCAGTTCAGAGGTGGTAATGGCCAGCAGGTTTGTCAGTGTATTCACCACTTCGAAAGCGTTGTAACCGAGAAGCAAATACCACGTCATGGTCTGTTTCTTCATAACCCCCAGGAAGAGGTAAAGGCAGATCAGGCTGTCAATGAAAACCAGTACGCCAGCGGTGGTACCGTGATAGATGGTGCCGAAAAAGGGGAGCGGGTGTCCGTAGCTTGAGACAGTCACCAAAAGGAAGAACAGATACAGCCCGCCCAGCAGGGTCATCCCCAATGGCCTGCGCAGTTCCTGCTCGTTATGAATGTCGCTGTCTTCCATGCGCTATCCCCGCTGAAACATCACGATTTTTTTGATTTGCGCATATCACTGATGGCAACACAGACAAATATAACCACCAGAATAAATCCGCAGAAAATCCAGTCCGCCATACTGAAACCGAACATGGTCAACTCCTCTTGAAAGCTTCTGCCGCTTCAGCCATCCTGCCACTCTCCTGATAGCAGGTTCCGAGCAGATAGTATACCTCATTCATGGGAAACTGTTCGGCAAAAATCGGGTCGGCCAGCACATCGTTTATGATCTCGGCAGCTTCGTCGCTGCTGCCACTGTGATGTCGCTCGACAGCGACCGAGAGTGCCGTGAGATAATCAAGTGGCGGCACCATGGGAATCCTGCCTGCCACTATCCCGGAGACACGTGCTTCGACCCGTGCCCGTTCACCCGGCTCCAGGAGAGTGATCAGGCTGTTCCATATTTCAGCTGCCTGTTCGTAGCGCCCCAACATGTAGAGGGCTTCACCATACTCGTATGAAGCATGCACATCACCGGACTTAAGACTCAGCGCCCTCTTCAGCTGCTTTTCGGCAGCATACCAGCACGTCACGGCGAACTGCATACTGGACAAACGGGACCCCTTGTCAACATAGGCTCTGGCTATTTCCAGCGGAAGAGCGGCATTGTCAGGGTCGAGCAGTGCCATGATCTTGAGAAAATTGATCTTGCGATCAAGGTATGGAGCGTCAACTTCCTTTGCTTCGAGCATGATGATCTGTCCGCCAAGCTCTGAGACGATATGCGGGTATGCATCTTTCATCACGGCGGCGTACGCGGCTGCGCCGGCACAGTCGGGATTGAGCCGCAGGGCCTGATACATGCCGCGCCCCACCATATCATAATCCGGGACTGCTCCCGCTTCCAAAGAGGCATAATCCTCTTCCAGCAACGGAATGGGGGGCCTGCCTTCCCATTGAACAGCCACCAGGCCGTCCCTGCCGCTCAACAGGTAGTCGTCCGGCGGGGTGAAATACATGATCCCGTCCAATGGCGTTGGTTGTATCTGCTTGTGACTCATCGTTTTTCTTCCTCTCTTCCCGGAAATGTGTTGATACCGGCATGCACACCGATCATGCGGTATATCTGCACTCCATCCCACGGCACATCCATGATGCCATCGTGAATCGCCCAGCTCCTCCCGCTTACCGTTCGCTCCATTCCGGGCATCCGAAAGGGGCTTGATCCGTCGAGCCGCAAAAAATATTTCCCGCCGGGCTGAAATTCCTTATCGATCTCCATCATAAGCCGTTTGCCCCGGAGATAGTCGAAACCGTATTTTTCATAGCGAATGGCATTGTCATACGAAAGCGGCTCCGCCACGATCATCTGCATCCCGAGCGCATCGGTGAAACGCTCCATCAGCGGAAAAAAGGTGACAAAGAGTTGCATTCCGTGATGGGTCTGATTAGGGAACAACCCCGCCCGCATGGCTCGCAACTCCTCCGGGATATTGCGTCCCTGGGATGCAAACCAGTTATTTGCCCCGCTTTCATCGACATCAACGGCATAGTGCGCGGAGTTTGGATCACGAATGATGCAGAAGCTGAGCTCCATTTGGTGATACTGGGTATCGGACAGCTCCAGAAAAAAAACCACGATGCCATTTTCAGGTTTCGATCGGGCTTCGATCCGTACCAGGGGCAACCCTTTCGGAGCGATGATAGTTACCAATCGCTCTCCGGCTGAGTTGCAGAGTGAATTTTCCGCCAAACCCAAAACGTCGCGCAGACGTTGCGGCAAAAGGCGGGAATAGATCCGCTCCTTTTCTGGCTCGTCCAGCCGGTTAATAGCCCTGAGCGAAGTGAGCGGCCGACCGGCGGCATCCAGCAGCTGGCTGTTAGCGGGAAGTATTGCCATAGCTTCCGAGTATACCAGGAAAAATCGTATGTTTTATGAGGGCGATGCTCTTTTCAACCGCCACCAGAGCCAATGTTCGATCTGCCTCATCTGCCCAGTGCGGGGCATCAAGCAGGACCCGGTTCCGATACCCCAGGGGCTCTATCTTGTCAATAAAAGCGGGAGGGAGCCTCGGATTGAGTTCGACGTTGTTCATGATTGCCCAGGCCAATGTCCAGGCCCTGGCCGTGTTCATGAGGTCGTACCCCCCTCCACCCAGTGCCACCCAGGGGATCTTGAGTCGCTTTATTTTAGTCAGGATCTCGCAGTAGCCATGCGTCGTAATCTCCAGATTGGTGAGCGGGTCGGTGCGAAAGGTATCAGCGCCGATCTGGGCGACAATGATGTCGGGATTGAAGGCAACGATCAGGGGATAGGCAACCTCGTTAAAAGCCTTCAGATATATCGCATCGTCCGTATGAGCCAGGAGCGGCACGTTAGCGGAATACCCCCTGCCCCGCCCAGTACCGATTTCATCCTCAAAGCCGGTGCCGGGATAGAAATAAATGCCGCTCTCGTGGAGGGATATTGTCAGCACCTGATCGGTGTCATAAAACGCTTCCTGGACACCATCACCATGATGGGCGTCAATGTCCAGATACAGCACCCGTCGTCCGCGGGAAACCAGCCAGTTTATGGCGGCTGCCGCATCATTCAGGTACGAAAAACCGGAGGCCTTGGCACGGTGGGCATGGTGCCAGCCGCCGTTCATATTGAAGGCGGCATCGATGCCCTCCTCTTCCACCAGCCGGACAGCCTCGAAAGTCGCCCCGGCACCCAATGCGGCATAGTCGTATAAGCCGCTGAAAACAGGACATTCAGCATCGCCCAGACCAAACCTGAAATCGGCCCGCGGTTCCTCGGAAACGCTGAACTCCTTGAGGCGGGCAATATAGGCAGGGTCATGGAACGACAGCAGAAGTTCATCAGAAGCCGGCAAACAGTCGCGGATCTGCATATTCGGAAGATAAAGCAGACCATAGGCGTCCATCAGGTCATACGCCAGGCGATTGCGCTGCAGTTTGAACGGGTGATCATCACCATAATTGAATGTTCCGAAAAGCGGAGAATATATCAGGGCGGTGCGGTAGGGGTGCATCAACAGGCCTCACGGCGGAATGAACAGAATAAAGACCGGGCTGCCGTAATCGCAGGCAACCCGGTACTGTGGAACTATGTACGTTACGTGAATTTTCTGCGTTCAGAGTGCGTTACATCCTGAACTGCGCCACGATATGCTTGAGCTCTTCGGCCATGGACGCCAATTCATGAGCGGCTCCGGCGGTATCCTGGGAGCTTCTGGAGGCATCGCTGACAACCCCGGTGATCTGGTGCATGCTCTTGCTGATTTCATTTGTAGTAGCGGTCTGCTGTTCAGCAGCGGTAGCGATCTGGTTGATCTGGCTGGTCAAATCGCCTACCTGCTTAATGATCTCCTCCAAAGCCTGACCGGAACGGGAGGCGTCCTTCGTACCGCGCTCAACTTCCTGAACGCCCTCTTCCATGGCGTCAACAGCAGATTGTGTTTCCTTCTGAATAGCCTTGATCATCTCGCCGATTTCCCGGGTTGCCTTGGTAGTGCGCTCGGCCAGAGCCCTCACCTCATCGGCGACAACCGCAAAGCCGCGACCCTGTTCACCGGCACGGGCAGCCTCGATCGCAGCATTGAGGGCCAGCAGGTTGGTCTGATCGGCAATATCCTCAATGGTGCCGACAATATTTCCTATCTGCTCTGAACGGGTACCAAGCGATGCCACTGTCTTGGCACTCTGTTGCACTTTCACGGCAATGCGCTGGATACTCTGAACCGCATGATCGACGACTTCCGAACCATCCAGCGCCGTCTGGGTCGCTCGATTCGAGATCTCAACGGTGCGTATGCAGTTGCTGGCGATCTCTGCCGACGTAGCAGCCATCTCTTCGCAGGCAATCGCCACAGAGGTTGACTGAGAGGCCGCCCTTTCCGTACCGCTCGCAATGATGGCCGAAGTCCTGTTAAGGTTATCCGCCGACCCGGCAACATCAACCGCGTTCTGGTTGATGCGAACGACAATCTCCTTCATGTTGTCAAGAAAATGATTGAATGAGTGTGCCAGCGAACCTGTTTCATCCTCACGCTCTACGGTCAGGCGCTTCGTCAGATCGCCGCCGCCGCTGGACATCTCTTCCAGACTCGTATCGACATACCCGAGGGTTCTCGTGATGCCCTTACTGATGAAGTAGCAGAGCAACAGCATGAAAATGGCGAAGATGGTATTCATGCCGACCAGGATCCATTTGACTACGTCCACGTCCCTCTGGACGTCATCGATATAAATGCCGCTGCCAAGCACCCAGCCCCACGGCTCGTATTTCTGCACATAGGACAATTTGGTATATAACTCCGTCGTTGTGCCGCCGCCCGCCTTTGGCTTAGGCCATTCATAATTGACAAAACCATTGCCCGCCCGGTTTACGACTTCGTTGAACGTTACGAACAGATTTTTCATATCAACTTTCTGAACGTCGCCCTTCAGACCGTCACTCATGGTAGTGGCTTTATTGAATTTCGGATCATCAAGGACCTTGCCATCCAGAACCGGAAGGGTCGGATGCATGATCATCTTCGGCACCGGCTTGCCCAGATCGTTGATCCAGACATACTCCTTCTTTTCATAACGGAGTTGCTTGATATGCTCCGCGGCTTCCTTCTGTGCCTGTTCAAGCGGCATTTTCCCCGCCTTGACTTCGGCATCATGCAGTTCCACGATCCCCATGGCCAACTCTACAATATGTCGAGTCGCATCCTTCTTTTCATTCATTATGCGGGTTTCAATCAGCGGCAACAGGTAGGTAAACAGGCCGATCATCATGACCGCCACGCTGATTACGGAAATTGACATGATTTTGTACTGGATCCGCCAGTTTTTGAAACGCGAAATACTCATTGTTTACCCCTTTATAAATTATTCCACTATCCAAATAGATCTTTCAGTTTGTCAGCAATTCGTTCGGTCGGCAAGACAAAATCGACTCGGCCGGTTTCCGCGGCCGCCTTTGGCATACCGTAAATGACACTCGTTTTCTGATCCTGGGCGATGGTGATCCCACCAAGCTGTTTGATATGGGAAATTCCAGAAGCACCGTCCGATCCCATGCCGGTCAGAATGACACCTGCAATCCTGATCCCGACCGGAGCAACTACCGATTTCAAGGCGACATCAACCGAGGGACGAACGGAATTGATTTTCTCTCCGTCGTGCAAGTGGACGAGGCTGTTTCGAACCAGCGTCAGATGCACCCCTCCCGGCGCCAGGTACACCCGCCCCGATTGAATGTTCGTACCCTCCTGAGCAAGGAAGATCGGCATCTTCGAAACCCTGGCAAGCGAGGTAACAAAAGACTGGTCCACTACGGGTGTTATATGCTGGATGATGACAACTGCCGCTTTCAAGATCGGCAATCGCAGGAACAGCTCCTCGAGCACTTTGAGCCCTCCGGTGGATGATCCTATCAGCACAAGATTACAACCTGGCATGGCTCAGTCAGCACCTTTCAACTGGTCTAGAAGAGCCAGATACTTCCTGACCGAAGTAACAAAACCGGGCGGATCAAACGGCTTGGTTATGTAGTCTATGACGACTTCCTGAAGTCCTTCCATCCGCTCGTCCGGAACATCCATGGCGGTCAGCATGGAGATGATATTTCCCTGAAGGAACCCGGCCTTTTCAATTTCCCGAATGACGGACCAACCGTCCATTCCGGGCATCATGACATCCATCAGGATAACCCCCCTGAAGCCGCCACGCAGAAAGCGCAGGCAGTCGTTTGCTCCAACAGCGGCAATGACATCGATTCCTTCTGAATCCAGCAGTTCACTGATGGTTTCACGGATGCACTCTTCATCGTCAACCAGCATGATACAAGGCCTGACTGCTGCCTTTCCATGTTCTGATGCTGTGCCGCTCATACGCTACCTCCTGCTTCCAGAGTAAAACTGATGGCAGTCCCGCCGTCTCTGCCAGGACTGCTGGCCGATATCCGTCCGCCGTGGTTTTCCACGATCCGGCGACAGATGGTCAGGCCAAGCCCGGAGGAGCCAAGCAGATGGCGGGAGTGGTCTGCTTTGTAAAAATCGTCAAATATGTGAGGCAACTCTTCGGGCAGAAGTCCAATACCGTCATCTCTTACGACAACCGCCACCACAGCGTTTTCACAGACAGCTTCAACAGTTACCCGAGACCCTGGAGGAGAAAACTTCACTGCATTACTGAACAGCTGGGTAAACAACTCTTCCAGCTCCTCCCGGTTTCCCCGCACAGTCATATCGGACGGGATCGAATGCTCGATAGCAATACCATGATTCCTGAAGATCTCCGCCAACCTTGAAACGGATGAATCAACTGAAACGGAAAGCTGCAGGTCGAAACACCCGGAGGCGACATCATCCGATGACGTAAGCCGCGCCAATTGCAGGGTTTTTGCTACCAGATCTTTTATATGGTTCACGTTATTGATACAGAGATCAAGCAGTTCCTGCTGACGCGATTCTTCCGTGCGAGAGCGGATCAACGGCAAGAGTGCGACCAGTGGCGTCAAGGGCGTTTTCAGGTCATGGCCCAACCTGCTAATAAAAAGATCCTTCTGCTTAAGCAGTCCCTCGCGAAACTGATCACGACGATGTTTATGTGTGATGTCCTGGATGGTTCCAATCAGAGTTGCAGGCTCTCCGGAATCACTATGCCGCACCTTCCCGCGGCTGAGAAAAACACGATTGCCTGCGTCACCATCCATTCGATATTTTATTTCGTAACTGCCGTTCGTACGAATCGCCTCCATGACGGTTTCACGCGCCTGCTGGCGGTCTTCCTCGTGAATCATCATAAAGAACTCTTCCATATTTGGCGCTACGGTGCGCGGAGGAAGGTTAAAGAGCCGATAATGGTTATCGGACCAGTATCCCTTCCCGGTGGCAAGATCTCGCTCCCAGCTACCAAGACCGGCCAGTTGCTGCGCTTCATCCAGATTCTGTTTTGCCCGGTTCAGCGCCTGCTGGTAGTGCAGCAGTTTCCCGGCGATGGCAATAAACATGAGGACAAAAATGAGGCCGATTACTTGCGGGAGGTGCCTGCCAGGCGTATGAAAAATCAATTGAACAAAAAATGAAACGCCAGAGCCTAGCAGAAAGGCTGAAATGAAAAAAAGAGCCACGATTCGTCTTGATACGTTCATCTAGCTCCTCAAGGCGACATAGTAACGCTGCAGGGAGAACTGCCTGTTGGCAGCACACAGGCGGGAACACATTTGCTGAAGGAATAAGTATGGTGGAGCTGAACTGGCTCGAACCGCCGAGCCGGAAAAGCTCGCAACACTTTGATATTACTAATGCTCATAATATACTAGCTTTGCTCCAGTGTCGCAGAAAGTGTAGCTGCACTGTAACAATTTTAAAACAACAGTTCAATCTCTAAATCATTGAACAACATGTTAATCTAGCTGCGTTCCAGCGCCGCCATAGCATGTAAATGGCTAATGGTTTTAAAACCTGCCTTGACATTTAAATAAGCTAAGGTACTTTAACTGATAATTTGAATAGACGGAGACTGTTATGCCTTTTATTGAGTGGAATGAACAATTTGCGACCGGTATCCAGGAGTTTGATGATGATCATAAGCATCTAGTACGCTTACTCAACAAAGCCTATGATGACTTTCTCCTTGGTGCTCCAAATAATTGTGTACTCGACATTCTCAATGAATTAATTCTCTACGCCAGCCACCACTTTGCAGCTGAAGAAGAGTGGATGATTAAACATTCATATCCCAAACTGCCTGAGCATAAAGAGGACCACGATAGCTTTACAAAAACTGTTCTGGAATTGCAGGTGGGCTTCCATCACGGGAGGGAGCACATATCTCTCGATGTCCTGACATTTCTTAAAAGATGGGTCAAAAACCATATACTTGAGACCGATGCAGACTACGCCCGTTACAACAAATCCGTAGTATTGGTGAATGGCACTCTCTGAAGCTTCTACACTGAATTCAGCTTGAGTTGCGAACCCGTTTCACATCCCGCCAAGTGAAAATCAGCTCCTTAACGCGAAAGGCCATCCCAAGAGATGGCCTTTCACATAACCCTGTTTTCCATGTATTCCCCCTTTTATCAGTTCTTAGTTGATGCAGGTGCCAATTCTTCTTTCACTACAGAGACAACACCTTTTACCATACCTGTCATCATCAATACTGCCGGGATTACCTGCGCTACGACTATAAGGGCGCAAAATCCAAGAAACACCCAAACAAAGATTCCACTTGTATCTTCCCGTACTCCTGATGCCGCATATGCTGCCACTGGTGCCAATGTTCCAACGATGGTAGTGATAAGTGCTCTCATGACATCCTCCTATTTTTTGAGTGTTGTTGAATTTAATTGCTCTTGATTTTGATGATGCATTGCTGGTGCCAAGTAGCATTATTTTCTGGTGCTTGCGCCTAACACACCATAAACACTGGCATTATTACTAACAACAGTGTCTTCACCAATAATTACCAGAATTATTGAAAAGGGTGATGTATGAAAACATAATACTAATTATCTACCGCCTGAATACATAACATACGTGATTACAGCGTGTTATGACCAAGTTTATAGATGTTACCGAGTGTATAAAACTCCTATACCCTGCCACGTTCACAAAAAAAGGCTCCAGAACGGAGCCGTTTCAATCAAACCTATATGAATCAAACTTATTTTCCTGAATCAAAAGCATCTCCAAAGTATTCATGCCCGCTGAGGACAATTTCGCTATCGTCGCAAAAATATGGCGTCTCAAAAACAAACTCACTATTTTTCGTCTTTTCGTAGTTAACCATGCTGACAAATCTATTATGGAATGACTGAAATGCAACACACAAAGATGTTTTACGCTTTTTACCCCTACCGACACCCGTGGATATTGGTACAACAACCACAGCACAAGGCGGTTTCTGGTCTTTCAGTTCTAAAACAAAGTTGGCAATCGCTGCAGATTTGCTTTTTGCATCGGTGAATTGCAATTTGCATCCGGCATATTCACCGTCTGTAGTCTTTAACACAGCTGTTGCTGGTAGCGATCCATCAGTAACAAGCTGATGGATCGCAAAGTTCAGTGCATCTAAAAAGAATTTATTTGTTTCCTCTGCAGTCATGTTATTTCCCACCATCCAGAATTCGCTCTTTGAGATCTTTACTATGCAGCAATGCGTAACACTCTGTTTTTATTGGTGGAGCTGAACGGGATCGAACCGTCGACCTACGCGTTGCGAACGCGTCGCTCTCCCAGCTGAGCTACAGCCCCATAAAAATTGTACGGAAAAATGAATTCCAAGTTATCCTTTTTATCAGGATTCGGCATATTCTGCCAGCGGCAATGTAATTGTAAAGGCAACGCCCTGGCCGGTATTGTGAACCTCTATTGATCCGAAGTGATTGAGGATGATGCGATTCACAATAGCGAGTCCAAGACCGGTACCGTGATGTTTGGTTGTGAAAAAGGGATTGAATATTTGCGGCAGCATGTCCTTCGGAATACCCCCACCAGTATCCTCAACAGTTGCAACAACTGATTCCTTACCCTGCGTTGTTTTTTTCAGGGTCAGGGTAAGTTGCCCCCCTTCCGACATTGCATCGCAAGAGTTTAGTATCAGGTTGAGAAAAACCTGTTTCAGCTGATGCGCGTCACCTGAAACGATCAAGTGGGGAACCTCGCTGGTAAACGATACCTTTATATTATGGTCCTCAAAAGCGGTGCTGCAGCTTGCCAGGCAATCCTGAATAATTTCCTCCAGATTGCAGGCGCTGAAGCAGATGGTCGGCTTGCGTGAAAACGCCAGGATTTCCGCCAGCATTTTCTCAAGCCGGCTGACTTCAGAGACAATGGTATCTGCATACCGGCGCTCAGGAGTCTCGGCAGGAAGTGATTTGAGCAACCTCCCTGCAAAACCTCCAATGGTGATCAGCGGGTTTTTCAGCTCATGGGCCAGGTTTGCAGCCATTTCGCCTATAGCCGCCATACGCTCGCCATGCAGCAGGCGTTCCCTGGCATCTCGCAGGTTTGAATGCGCGTCTTCGATGCGATTATACAACATCGAATTTTCAATCGCCATGCCTGCCTGATTGGCAAAGAGCTGAAGAAAGTGCAGATTTTCGCTTGAAATTTCACGGGCAGAATCAGGATTGTCCACCACAATCATACCGATGGCCGCTTCACGTGCGACAAGCGGCGCAGCCGCAAAAGGGCCGCCACATAACGGTCTGACAAAGTGACACGTCGGACATTTTCGGCAGAGGGAGTCATCGGAATGACAAAGGGTGCGTTCTGAAATAATGTGATGCATGAGTGGACAGTCGCGGTCAATTTCAATGCGCGTAAGACGAACCTGCAAGCAAAATGCATCGGAGCGCTGCCGGGAAATTATTTCATCGCTAATATCCCAGCGGCTTCCGAGGGCATCCTGGCCGCCGATAATCTGCAGCCCTTCAGAAAGCTGGCGAGTTACAGCAAGCATGCCTTGGAGGACATTGGATTTTTCGTTACGCACAAACAGAATGGCACGTTCGAAGAGGTTGGATGATGGCGCGGTAATAGCGGTAAGAATGAGGTGCATCAGCTTGTTGAGGCGGATTGTGGAAAGCATTGTATTACTGAACTGATACAGAAGCGTCAGCTCTGAGAGACGGTTATCGGTTTCAGGATTTTGTTGAGAATCATGAATGTTCATGTCTTATCCTGTGTGCCGTCAAACGTGAATAGTGGGATTCAAATCTTGAGTTCCTTTTCCTCAGCAGCCATCTTGCAGTCGATACACTGGGTTGTTACCGGTCTCGCCTTAAGGCGGGCTTCACCAATTTCCTCCCCGCAATCGTCACATATACCGAACTCTTTAGATTCTATGCGCTCGAGAGCATCTTTAATTTTATTGATCAACTTGCGTTCCCGGTCCCTTATGCGCAGCTCAAAGTTGCGGTCAGACTCCTGTGTCGCACGATCGGTCGGATCGGGAAAGTTTGAAGCGTCCGAAGTCATCTCCGTTACCGTCTTGCCCGCTTCACCAAGCAACGATTTCATTTCTTCATTAAGTATGTTTTTAAAATAATCAAGTTTTTCCTGTTCCATGGCCAACTCCCTATTTCAAATAAACTGCGAGATTTTAGTGAGAACGGGGCAACAAGTCCAGAAAAAAAACGGGGTGAAACTCTGAAGACGCTGCTTCCTTTTACAAAACTATTACATTCGCTACATCGAAAGCCTTGCTATGATGAGAATCTGGACATCACTATCAGGGGGAATTATGGCACAACCACTAAAAATTGGAAAGCATACGGTTCGCTACCCACTTATTCAGGGCGGCATGGGTGTGCGGATATCTGCTGGCCGATTGGCCGGTCATGTAGCGAAATGTGGTGGTGTCGGACTTGTCGCCGCGGCCGGAATAGCCCTCAATAGCGGCCTTTATGATGGAAAGAACTTTTTCCAGGCTGAAACAGAGGCTTTCAAAGCCGAGTTGCGGAAGGCATATGAAATTGCTCCTGACGGCATTATCGGCGTCAACGTGATGGTCGCTCTCTCCGATTTCGAACCGCTTGTCAAGGCCGCAATTGAAGGGGGCGCCAAAGTGATCGTCTGCGGAGCCGGACTCCCGATGGGTCTGCCGGAACTGACAGCCGATCATCCCGATGTTGCACTGGTTCCAATCGTCTCTTCACTTCGCGCAGCCCAGCTGATTGTCCGCAAATGGCGAAAAGCCTACCACCGCCTCCCTGACGCGGTTGTGGTCGAAGACCCGGATACGGCTGGCGGACATCTGGGTGAAAAGATGGAAAACATCGGCACCGGCGAGTATGACCAATATGCAACGGTCCGCGAGATCAAGGCATTTTTTCGCGATGAGTGCGGTGTCGCTGTACCGGTGATTGCCGCCGGTGGCGTATGGGATCGCTCCGATCTGGAATATGCCCTCGCCCAGGGAGCGGACGGAGTCCAGATGGCCAGCCGTTTCGTCTGCACCGAAGAATGTGATGCCAGCGATGAGTTCAAACAACGCTACCTTGAATGCACTCAAGAGGACATCGGCCTGATTATGAGCCCTGCCGGACTTCCGGGGCGGGCAATTTTGAGTAACAAGGACAAGATACGTCAGTACGATCTTGACCACCATACCCCCTGCCGGATGGGATGCCTTAAAAAGTGTTCCTACAAGGAATCGGGCGAACGCTTTTGTATCGTTACCGCTCTTGATCGCGCCCAACGAGGTGACGTCGAGACCGGCCTGGTTTTCTGCGGGACTAACGCATGGAAAGCCAACCGGATCACGACCGTACAGGCCATCTTTGATGAACTTTTTGGTGATGAACCGGATAAATAGGACATCATGGCATGGCAACACGGCACCGCGAGCAGAGAGATTTCGATCTGGTCATGTCATTTTATGCTTGACTTGTTAAATCCATGTATCTATATTCCATAACTCTTTAAAAAACAGAAGCGGATGGAGATGACATATGTACGCAGTAATCAAAACAGGCGGGAAGCAATACAAGGTAACCGAGGGCGAATTTCTCAAGGTTGAAAAACTTGAGGGCGAAATCGGCGACAGCATAGAATTCGCAGAGATTCTTATGGTGGGTGGAGAAAAAACGGTTGTGGGCGCACCGCTCGTTGCCGGAGCTTCTGTAACGGCAAAAATTGCTGTGCAGGGCAAAGGCAAAAAGGTCCTCGTGTTTAAATCCAAGCGCCGTAAAGATTCTCGCAAACTGCGCGGTCATCGTCAGCACCTGACAGTCCTTAAGATTGAAAAGATTACGGCTTAATCAAAACCGCATAAATATTTTTCCCAGGAGATACGGAAATGGCACATAAGAAAGCTGGTGGTAGTTCAAGAAACGGCAGGGATTCAGGCGGACAGCGTCTTGGCTGTAAGAAGTTCGGCGGCGAAAGCGTCAAGGCCGGCAACATCATTTATCGCCAGCGCGGCACCCAGATCCACCCCGGCAACAACGTCGGCTGCGGCAAGGATTACACATTGTTTGCCCTGATCGAAGGCGTGGTTGCATTCGAGCGCTTGGGCAAGGATCGTAAAAAGGTTTCGGTATACCCGAACTAAACGTTGTCTTTTGTAATCTGATGCAAAGGCCCGGAAGATCTTCTTTCGGGCCTTTTTTATTTGGCGCGGTGCGCCATCACATTGAAGAGTTCAACGTTCAGATTATTACGGTTCCGATACTGGCGAGTTCAGTGATTCATAACAGCCGCTTTCTTCACTCGCCGTCGTACAGGGCATGTCGCCGACAGGCGTAACTATCGACTCGGCAAAAACCGGCAACATTCCGTTCATCTGCGCATCCAGTATCTCAAAGTGCAAATGCGGCCCGGTACTATGACCTGTAGTGCCCACCAGTCCAATTTTTCCTGCCTGCCCTACATACTGCCCAAGCGCAACAGTAATTTCGTCCAGATGAGCATAGCGGGTCTTGCTTCCGTCAACATGGCGAATCACAACACAATTGCCGAATCGAGCGAGCATATTTGCCAGCACAACCGTACCCCGGGCTGATGCCAAGACCGGCAAACGATAATCGTTATACCCCGTAAGATTCCAGTCAATTGCATTTGAGAGTTTACCCATGTGCGAGGTGCTTCCATTGATTCCTTGAGAAACCCCGCGGTGCTTCCCCGCCTCGAAGGGGAGATAATACTTTACTGAGCCAAGAGGAATGGCTATTTCAGGAAAAGACATCTGCGCTTCGTTTAGTAATACCTGCTGGTTTACCGCCATTACTTCTTCATCGGCTCTACTGATCTCCCTGTTCTTACTATCTGACAGTGCAGCCCTCCGATCATCGCTGCCATCCATAGTGCCATCGCTTCCGCAACCAATTAATGCCGCCAGCATAATGCATGCGACCGCCGAATATATGCATACTCTGATCATATTAGTCCTACCGGCAGTACTTCAACCGTTTTGAAGTCATCATGATTGATTCACATTAAGGCGATAGATCCTGATGTGCGGTGCCCGATCGATCACCAGCTTGAAATATGGTTCGAACCGCGCAGGTTCGGAAATAAGCATTTGCACCATAAGAGAATGGTATGATGCTTCATCCATCGGGTAAAAACTCCCATCCATACTGTTAGCTACTCCGAAATAGTCCTGTTTTCTAGCGGGCCAGGCATTTTGCTGCCTCTCCAACGTACCGTTTTGTTGTCCAACCATGTCCATAGCGGCCAACTCATACTGCCTGCCTCCATGAGATATGACCCCGTTTCGTATATCAACCCTCAAGTTCCCGCCAGCCGCGAAGGTCCCTTTTAACGATTCTCCCGTGACAACATTCCAGGAACCAAAGCTCCTTATCACCGGAACATAATTCAGGTTTCCCCACGTTACCACAAGGTACTGCTCGGGCACATCCCTGCTTGAAAACTGGAGTTTGCTATGAAACCCGTCCATAACATTCTGTACCTGCTTCGGATCTTGCTTGGTGAATAGCGCATTAAAAGGGTTTGCATACAGCGGGACAGTAACGTTCGACTTTACTTCATTACCGGTTTTTTTTTGCTGCTCAGCGGTAAAGAGCATACACTGGTAGGCATAGAGCGGTGATGAGGTGTAATGGATCCGTGCAAGCGGCAATACGTATGACGCGGAATTTCTGCCACCGTCAGCGAATGTCCTCCGTTCGCTGAAGTACTGCGCGGCATACCCCCAATCCCACCATGTCCAGATCTGGGCATCTGCTGCGGAAATTTTTTTCAACTCTTTGAAAGAGTCGGCATATTCCCTGGTAATGTGCCAATCCGTCAAATCGGTTGTACGCACCAGATCTCTTGTCGTCCAGAAGACGACAGCAGCCACAACTGCCTGAAAAATCCAGCGTACATACATTTTTGTTCCTGAAGACCTCAGGATCAAGCCCAAGCCGAAACCCAGTCCGATTCCCATGGCAGCACCGCCGTACATGCCAAATCGAGCACCTAACGTGCCGCACGACAGTCCAAGGACAAGAAGTGGTAAGAATACGAGTGCCGCAGGACGCTTCAACGTACAATAAATAAAGCCGATCATGCCGGCTGAAAGAAGCAGCCAACTGCCTGCGACTGACCGTATTACCGTTTCAATACCTGTTGTTTGGGCCTCTTCGACTGTTTTTATTACTGATGGCAGATTGAGTGGGCCTGATCCGGGAGCAAGTTTCCCGTAGTTCATTATTTTCATCCAGTTGTTCGAAAAACTGGCGAATGAATAACAGGAAAGGAAGAGTGCGATCGCGAGGAAAACGCCTGCAAGCCGAACGTTCTTACTGGCGAGAAAGTCTGGCTTAATGAGTATTAGTACGGCTGCACATGCAGCAGACCAGAACCCTGCCGATGAACCGTTTCCCATAAGGAGAATAATAACCATGCATATAGAAAGATCACATCTGAGATCTTTTCGGGACTTGGCAATCCCGGCGAGCAGAGCGACGCCGATGATACTGAGCCCGATTATTTCGCCATTGGGATAAAACAACAGATATGATCTGAACAGCACCCCGACGGCAAAGGCCCCGACAAAAATTTGTCTTCTGACAGGGGTCCCACCCGTATCGGATGAATAAAAAAAGTACTCAAGCCAGACGAGCAAAGCCACGGCAATACTTACCGGGAAAAACAGGGTGAGCACGTCCGTATCCAGCCAGCCGGAAAGGGTGCGGGAGAGAAATCCGAAGGAAGCGCCTGTCATGAGAGCGGCTGGCAGTGCCGCTTCAGGCATGCGCCACCATGCTGCAAGAAGGAAAACCGGAACTATGACAAGAGGAGCCAGGACAAGTGGTAAATAAAATCCAACCACGCCGATATCAATGCCGGTGAGTACATTTCCGATACGAAGAATTTCAGGAAGTAATTTGCCGCTGAATTGGTTGATTTTCTTAGCCGCTGCAAGCCATGCATAACTATCAGAGTTCTGCATCAGGGGCACGCCGTTGAATTCATATCCAGCCAAACGGCTTGGCCCATCCATAAGCCGGAGCAGGTCACAGAGGAAATAAACCAGGAAAAAAAGCAACAGCCACTGCCAAGGTTTTACTGCTCTACCAGTTGAATGTTCAGGGTGATCGGAAATTGACGGCGAGCCGGCAGCCGGCTCCGCTTTGCACTGCTTTTTTTTCGCCATGGTTGCCCCAAAGAGTTATTCCGCAATTTGTTTCATATACATGTGCATCTTTATTGACTTTTGCGCTACTGCCGTCAAGGGCTAACCACTTATTAAAAAAGGTCTCGATTGATTCGAGACCTTTCGTTTTGATTTATGAATTGAATCCTAGCTTACTAAGGCACCAAGCGAAGGGAACGGAAGACCTAGGTTGCCTGACCCGCCTGACCAGACCGGCTCGCAAAAGCATAAAATATCATAAACCTCATATCCCTGATAGCACGAACTATTTCCAGTAGTCATCCCATAGGAATTTATGGTTAAGATCAAATGGGATTGCCCATTACATTGTTGCGAACATCGATCTTTCCATGCCGCGCGTTCAATCCCCCGCGTTACCTCAGGACTATTCGGATATTTAGGGGAACAACGTTGGACCGCCACCGAGGACGATGTACTAAACACAAGATCTGCAGCTGATGCACTCGACATGGAAATAATGCCTAAAGCAATAAAAACACAAGAAATCAATGATACTTTTTTCATAACGCCTCCAAAGGTAGAATATTTTAATTGGAGCTACAATACAAAAATATATTAATTCTGTCAACACTATTTCGGGGTATTTATAAGCGGTAAACGGGAAAAGTACGTTCTGTCTTTTATACAAAAATAACGCAGAAAATAACTTCTAACATAATTAAGAAGGGGCGGCTCATTGGCCACCCCTTCTTTTACTGCACTACCTGACTTCTATTTGCGCGGCAGATTTGAGAAGAGCAAATAATCCTCGAATCCGGAGCCCGCTGGCTTTGGAAGAGTGCCCGTTGAAATCATGGATATGGTGTTCACCGGGGTGATGGTTTGACCGCTTGCTGTCACGTCCATGGTAAAGACGGACCAAACAGCGCCGTCTCCCAAGGCGCTGGCTGGCGGGTTAAAGGCTGCCAACTGGGCATTTCCCTTGTAGACCACAACCTGTGCACCGGATGCGGAAATTGTTGAAGTGCCGTAAAAATGATGCACATAGAACCGGTACGTACCGGTTTTTGGCACAACGATTGTAGTAGTCTCCGGCCCGTTATCGGAACCGTGAATAGTGTTGTCAACATCCAGAACGGCCTCTGTTAAAGCACCTGCGGTGTAGTAACTGAAGCTGTTATTCCCGATAGTAATAGTTGAAGAGGTCGCAGATCCACTTGGGTAATCATGCTCATAATAGGCGGTATGGAAGCGGGTGCCCGTGGTGGCGTTTGCGCCAGTTGCGGTCGCGGGCCCGGTCAGATGGCTATCCAGATCGCTCGGATTATCGCCCCAACTCAATACGATTCTGTACTGGCCCGGACCGGCACTGGAGAGAGGAACCGTTACGGAGAAATCCTGGTTAGTATTGAGTGTGGTGCCGGGGAAGCTGACCAGTGTAAAATAAGACGTAATGATCGGAGTCGTACCGATATTGCCCGTTACTTCGGCAGTGTACGTGCCTGCCGCAAGAGCGGCAAAGGAGTATGCACCGGTTGAATCAGTTGTTGCGGTGGCCAGCACCGGGCCGGTCTGGTCGGTCTGGCTGCCAACTCCCGAGCGGATTTTTACCGTCATATTCGGAAGGCCAACGTTCGTGGAGGCATTTTTGACCTTGCCGCTCGCCGTTGTAGTCTGGCCGGCCATGGTTGACGGGATTACCCTGGCTGTCGCCAGCGTAAGGTTATTGGTTGCGTCAGGGTTGATGTTGTAGTAGGTGAACGTCGCGAACCCGGTTGCAGTTATTTCAAAATAATACGTCACTCCAGCCGTCAGGCCTGTAACGGTGTACGTGCCATCGGCATTGGTAATAACTGTCACAACAGGAGCCGCAACGGTTTTAGCAACAAGGCTGCTCAGCTGAACAAAGGCTGAAACCGTAGCGCCACCGAGCGGGGCTCCGCTCACCGGGTTTGTCACCACCCCGTTTACCTGCCGTGCGGGAACCCCGGTAAGCGTCACTGCTGCGGACCTGCTTAATGAAACGTTACCGGCGGCGTCCTTGACCCAGGCGTAGGCTATCTGAGGACCTTCTGCCGTAAAGGTGAAGCTGGTCGGCGCGGTTGTTGTCCAGCCGGCGGAGGCAGCCGGTGCAGTAGAACTTGATGTAATCAAGTACCCGGTGACTCCGGTATTATCGGTTGCAGTGAACGCTGTGACCTGCACTGTCAGTCCCGTTGCCGGGGCCGTCACGCTAAAAGCGGTTACGGATGGCGCAGATGTGTCACTACTTCCGGAACTGCTGTCGCTGCTACCCCCTCCACCGCAGGCAAAGAGAATTGACATGATCGACAAGATGGCCAAGAAAGATAAATAGCGTTTCATACACATACCTCCCCTTTAGTTTTTTGCGCAGTGCGCAAATGTGCAGGTCACAGGACGACGGGATGCCATCCTGTGTCAATCAAAAGCTCAATGAGCAGACATTCGCATAGGAAGTGATGGTTTGCGGCACCCCGTTAATGGAGGCCGTCACGGAACCGTCAGCATTGAAGACCATCACGACACCATTCACCGTCATCTGCCCGGTCGTGACGCCGTTACTGGTCGTCACCAGTGGTGATTGAGTTGAAATGGCAAATGTCCCGTCCATGCAGGCAGGAATTGTTCGTATGGCATATGTGCCGTCAATGGTAAGTGAATTCGTCATCGTGGCTGAATTAACGGTGTCAACAAGCTTAAGATTCTGGAAAGTCATTCCTGATGCGGTATCAATTGTAGAGAAGGTTGTATCCCTGTACGTGTCCATGGTGACCGAGCCTCCCATGGTCATATCAACTGTTGTGATTGATCCGGACGCACTCTCGGACATACTGAGCGAGAAATTGCCGAATGCCTGCTTTTCACTCGTTCCTGAGTTATAGTTGATGTTTTTTTCCGTACCATTCATTGAAAAGCTCGACGTGCTGGAGTTGGCACTGTTGGATAATGAATTGATCGTCATCGTCAGATTCATCACTGATTCGTGTTCTTTGGTCACATATCCGCCATAGGCATAATTGATGGTGCTCATATTAACAGCTATGCTGCCACCTGAACTGGCTCCCTGGCTGATTCCGGTCAAGGACATCGTCCCGTTCGTAAGCTCGTAATCTTCTTTGCAGCTAGTTGCAGTGATGGACATGTTGCCGGACACATCATCGTACACTATTGTTCGTGATCCGCTCACGGCGCATGGGTAAGTATCGGTTGTAGAAGCCGCTACATATTTTCCCACTTTCTTTGGTATTTCCTGCAGAGCCAATGCCCTCTTTTGAACATCACGAATCGTATCCAGGATCCTGTGCCCGTTGGCAGTCTGATCCGCGGCAGGTTTACTTACCAAAGAGTTGAGTGAAGGAAATGCCGATCCTGAAGCAAAGGAAGATGCCAACGCCCTTGAGGAGTTGACCGTTCTGGCCGCTTCAGTCGAATTGGAAATAGTCGTCGCAGATGCAATCGGCGGTGCAGTGACAGTTGTTACTGAGCTGCTACCGCTGTCTGAAGAACTCTTTGAACCCGATCCTCCGCAGGCATAAAGAATCCCCGTTACAGCAACCATTCCGATAACCACCGGTAACTTTTTCATAATGATCTCCTCTCGTACTTTTATTTACTGCCGCTGTTTTTTAATGTTCGGCATTAATTTCTGAATTTCGCACTCGTTTATCTGTTCGCTTATACCGTGTTATTGTCGCTTGTCAAATACAATTTTACATTGCTTGGACCGCGTAACAATAATTCCTGATGAGCACCCTGCTTTTCCCGTAAACCACTTTAAAACCTCCGTTTTAATGAAAACAATTATCCTTTTCATAGCAGCCAGTTAGCAAAAAACAAGGTTTTATTATTCAACAAACAGTTTGTATAATACCCTTACCTGGTGTAGAATTTCACCGCGCAGAAAATTTTGTATACATTTTTTTCAAAAGGTGACCTCCATGTTCCAGTCAAGCCTGAATCGCAAGATCGTCCTTATCATTGCAGCCACCCTCTTCATTGGCTTTGCCGGTCTTGGAATTCTGTCCATCTACCTAGAATATACCGCCACTATTGATCTTCAGAGAAAAAATGCCCGTCAACTGGCATCAACGGTTACCCACGACATCCTTAACCAGATGATCAAGGGCGATATGAAGGATTTTGGAAGCTACGTTTCCGAAATCAAGGCAAAGGGCGGCGTCGCCGGAATTCGGCTTTTTAATGCCGATGGAAAGGAATGGGGAAGCGGAACGGTAAGCGAGGAGATGCGCACAGCCATTGCTTCCGGTTCACCCAGAGAGCTGGCAGCCAGCAAGGAAGGGAAGAAGCTTCTTGATCTGGCAGTCCCCCTTGCGAATGAAGAGCGCTGCCGAGGTTGCCACAAGAGTGAGGCGAAGTATCTGGGCGGTGTCATTCTTACGACTTCCCTTGAAGACGGATTTACCTCGGCTCTTCGTCTGACACTGGTCATGTCGGCGGTAGGGGCTTTTTTCTTTTTTGCCATGCTGGGAACATTGTACGTTTTCTTCAACCGCGCAATAGTCCAGCAGATCAAGGAGCTCTACAAGCAGCTGGGTGACCTGGCCGGGAGCGAAGGGGATCTGACCAAGGTTCTTGAGGTTCGTACGTCCTGTGAAATTGGCCGACTGGGAGAGGAAGTCAACAACCTGACCGAGAAGATACGCAGCACCTTTTCCGAGCTGTATTCTCAAACCTGCCTGATCGGAACAAAAGTCTGCGAGCTGGCCACCGGCACGGAGCGGACACTGAAGATGACCCAGGAACAAAAGGATCAGGCATTTACTGTTGCAGCTTCATCAGAGGAGATGGCCCAGACTATTCATGAAGTTACCGAGAATACCCACCGGGCGGCCTCGCTTTCCAGTGCGGTTGACACAGCCGCTAACAGCGGGATGGCCGTTGTGGAAGAAACCTGGAACTGCATGCAGCAGATCAGCAGCAGTGTTAATAACACCCTGGTGATCATTCGTGAACTGGAGGCAGCCTCCACACATATCGGCGAAATGGTTGTTCTGATCGAAGACATCGCCGATCAGACCAATTTGCTGGCCCTGAATGCTTCTATTGAGGCGGCCAGGGCCGGAGATGCCGGCAAAGGGTTTGCAGTTGTTGCCAGCGAGGTCAAGGGACTGGCCGAAAAGACAACCGCTTCTACGCGTGAGATCAAGCGGGTTGTGGCAAATATCCAGAAAACCAGCCGTAGCGCGGCAGATATGATCGGCAACGAGAGTGTCCTCGTCCAGACCGGCCTTGCCAAAGCCGAGGAAGCACGAAACAGCCTTGAGAACATCAAAAATCATGCTAACGAGTCGCGGCTCATGATTGAACAGATTGCTACCGCTTCTGAAGAGCAGAATGCCACAACAAATCATATTTCCGAGATGATTCATCTTGTTTCCCGCAGTGCAGGAGAGACAAACACAATGATGCAAAAGACCAGCGACGCTTTTGCTACATTCTCTGACGTTGTTGAACAGATTTACGGGTCGGTTGGAAAATTCTCGGTCGGAAATTATCACGATACCGTGAAGGGCTACATTCGCGAAATGGAGGTCCAGGTCCTCGCCGCCATCGAACAGGCGCTCAAGGATCGAACGATAACCCTTGAGAGTCTCTTCGACAGAAATTATGTACCGATCCCTAATACAACTCCTCAAAAATATACGACCAAATTTGACTCGTTCTTTGACAAGGTGATCTCGCCGATTCAGGAATCGATTGTCAATCGTGACAGCAAGGTACTGTTTGCCATCTGCGTTGATAACAACGGCTATCTCCCCTGTCATAATCTTCGTTTCACCAAACCATTAACGGGTGATCCTGAAATCGACAAGAACAACAATCGCACCAAACGAATGTTCAATGATCGGACCGGTATCCGATGCGCACGCAATACGGAAGGGTTCCTGCTGCAAACCTACAGTCGTGACACCGGTGAAATATTAAATGACATGTCAAAACCTCTCGTTATCAGCAACAGGCATTGGGGTGGAATCCGCATTGGTTATCTGGCACCGAAATAGCTGCTATCTCTCATTTATGACGACAGCCTCTTGAATATGTTATATACACTGTTGTGTGTTACAAGCGGGCTCAGATTTATCGATTGGAATATTGAGGGTGGGTTTGTATGAAGCATTTGGGCGATTTACTGGTTGAAGCTGAAATTATCAGCAACAAAACGCTTGAGCGGGCACTGGAACGCCAGAAATCTGAAAAAAAGCGCCTGGGAGTTGTGCTTGAAGAAATGGGAGTCATTACCGAGGAAGAACTGGTAGATGCTCTGTCCAAACAGTTTAATTTCAAGACCATCAAAAATTTTGTCGGTCACGCCTACCCTCAAGAACTGCTCGACATGCTGCCGTCCGATTTTGCAATGAAGAAGCTTGTTTTTCCCCTTAAGCAAAAAGAAGCCATGCTGGCGGTCGCAATCACTGACCCCTTTGATCTGGAAACAATGGAGATGTTGAGCCGCATTACCGGAATGCAGGTTGTTCCCGTGCTTGCCACCCGCAAAGAGATTTTGGATGCGATTTCAGTGCATTATCTGAAAAGTAGCGCGGATAGCGGCGAAGCGATACTGGTAGTAGAAGACTCAATGCCGATTTTAACAATTATACAGGCGGCACTTGTAAAAGAGGGCTATAAGGTTCTATTGGCAAGCGATGGACTGGAAGCTCTGAAAATCGCCTTGTCGGAGCGACCGAAGCTTATAATAACCGATTCCGTGATGCCGCGCATGGACGGTTACGGACTGTTGAGGGCCATCAAAGCCAATCCGATGACCTCAGAAATCCCCGTCATCATGTTAACCTCCAAGGCATCAACCGAAGACGAACAGAAAGCGCTTGAGTTCGGATTCAGCGACTTTATTCCCAAGCCGGTCCAGCCATTGCGGGTTGTTTCCCGCGTCAAGCACATCCTCGATATGACCAGGAAATACCGCCGTTAATACGGCAAAATCCTGCGCCCTGCTGATCACCAACGATTCAAATGCTTTCCTTTCCCTTTATTCCCGTTTCTGAATTCCCAGGGGGGTTGCGGATTCGAGTCTCTCCAAAGCCCGACTCGCCGTGAACGGGCCATACTTTCCGCTCCCATGTATTCAGATTCATATGCCCCTTGAAGATACTGGCGATACGCCCACGCCATCCCATCCGCAACCATTTCGCGATTTATATCCCGGCCGGCATACCGAATTACCGCCACAGCCCGCTTGTACTGATCGATGTCCATAATTTCGGCGGTTACCCGACGCCCCATGATCTTGAACATCAGCGTTCGCCTGGATACATCGCCATACGGTTGTCCCACCTTGTCCGGCTTTCTTGTCTCAGGCGCATCGATACCGTACAGCCTCACCTTGAGCCGACTCTCCTCTCGCGTCGCCAACAATACGGTGTCGCCATCGTAAACCGCTTTAACCATGCCTTCAATGGTTCGTCCGGCATAGGCGCTGCCCGCCAGGAGAAGTATCTGCAGAACGGCAATAAGAAAGGTTTTCATTTACATCAGCTCCGCCGCATAATTGAATTCGGTAGTCCCGGCAAGCTCACGTCCCGATTTGAAAGCTGCGATGATGTCGCCCCACCTTTCACGCGGTTCCTCACTCAAATCAATTACAAAAGAGTTGCACCCTTTCTGCGATAATTCACCATGCCGGGCCGTCAGCGAAAATTGAAGCGAAGAACTGATCGTCTGCAGGCCGTCTTGACTGGCAACACGATAGGTTTCACCCCGATCCGAACGGAGAGGAGTATTGGCATGCACGTCTTTGATGCGGATCTTGGTTGTCATCACCGGTAACGGCGAATAGACCAGCACCCGTTGCTCAATATCAACTCCCGCTGCAAGCACCCCGGCAAGATTAACGCTGTCGTCTTCCATGTAAAGCGTAACCGCTTCGGCACCAAGTTCCTTCCAGGCAGCCAGCGCCTGGCTGTTTAGCGTAAAACAACGGTGCCAGGTCGAGACATGCAGGCCTTCAAGCGTACGTAACAATTCAAAATGTGACAGGTTGGCCGCCTCAAAACGCCGGAAACCGGAGCGGTAAAGAGTTTGGATCGTGTCGCGATAGAGAGGCACATCACGATCAAACAGTATGAATGGAAGCTGCCAGATGATACGCTCTTCCGAACCTCGCATACGCGGGACTGCCGAGGATATCTGGTGTATGGCCGCCTTTGTAAGCGGCAACAGAGTAGCGTCAGCACCGTTTTGAAGTGGGAAACGCCACTCTTTCGGTTCAGCCATGACAACTGTCAGCACCTCGCGGGAGGTCTGCCGATGCCTGGTGCCCTGCACGATCTCCAGCTCTTTCAGGGCTCCCTTGCGAGCTGAAGCAAGCTGTTCGCGAAAAACAGCCGTGGACGCTTCTCGCAGCTGCTGGTAAAAGCGGCGCCGTAGATCTTTGAACAGGGCGGAAGGAATCAGCACTGCCGGAAAGTCAGGTGCCACCAGCGAATCGAGCCTGAACGGCGTATCGCCGCATTTTGAAAATTGTCCAAACAGAACCGCCTGCATGTCACCACTACGGGCACTCTCCAGCTGACCAAGGAAAAAGCTGAACTCATGCTTGTTTCCCGCAACGGCAGCCGAGATATGAAGCTGCTCGTCCTTCAGCGAGACGAACAGCGCACAGGAGAGCTTGTCACCCTGCCCCCCCTCAAGTCTGCGCAGGCACGCACTGTCACTTAGGGTATATGCCTCTCGGGAAGAAACCTTGTAGATGGAATCGCCGACTGAAAAGCTGAACGGTGTCTCAACCTCCACCAGGCTCCCTGCCGGGGCCTCCATGATTTTCTTTCGATTGAGAACCATCTCGCGTACGGTCCACGCTTGGCCAGCCATGTCGCTCTTGGGTTGAGCCCTCAGACGATCCCCGACGTACAGCGCATCTCTGGTTTCAAAGATCAGGCTCTTTCCTTTAGTGTTCTTGATCTGACCGATAAAACGCCCGGTGCCTCCTTTCTGCCAGGGGTTCGCAATATCATCCGGCTGCTGTGATGCCAGAAAGCCCTTGGTCGGAGTACGGCCAAAAGAATATTTCAGTATTCCCTTGGCAGCTGACAGTGCCTCTTTATGAGCTTTTTCCGGAGCATCGAGTACGGTACGGTATGCCTCAACAACCGATGCGACGTATTCGGCTGATTTCATCCGACCTTCGATTTTGAGCGACTTGACCCCGGCTTTGATCAGATCCGGCAGCAGGTCGATGGCAGAAAGGTCACTGGTTGAAAAGTAGTGTCCCTCCTTGCCGCGATGGTTATAAAGCCGGCGGCACGGCTGGGCACACCTGCCACGGTTGCCGCTGTGACCGCCCAATAATGACGAGAAAAAACATTGCCCGGAGATGGAAAAGCAGAGTGCGCCATGGACGAAACACTCAATCTCGACCGGTGTGGACGCAACGATGGCTGCAATTTCATCAATCGCCAGTTCACGCGCCAGCACAGCCCGCTGGAAACCGAGTTCCTGCAGCATCTTGACACCCGGGGTATTATGAATAGTCATCTGGGTTGAAGCATGCAACGGGATGGAAGGAAAATGATTTCGAATCAGTCGTGCTACCGCCAAGTCCTGCAAAATAACACCATCCACCCGCATCGCTGCCAAGGCGGCAAGGGTATCCACCAGCTGCGGGAGTTCCTTTTCCTTCACCAGGGTATTGAGGGTGATGTATATTCGCCTGTTTTGACCATGAGCATAGGCCATCATCCGCTCCATCTGAGCCAGAGTGAAGTTCTTTGCCCTGGCACGGGCCGAGAATTCCTGCAGTCCTGCATAAACTGCATCGGCTCCTTTCTCAATTGCGGCGAAGAAGGATTCCAGCGAACCGGCTGGAGCGAGAAGTTCAGGTTTAGCGTCTGTTATGTTCATAGGTTCCTCAAACAGAAAGCGCCCCAAACGGGGCGCTAACTCCATACCAACTAAATTAAGAGCCGGACGATTACTTCTCCAGCAGAATGCGCAACATTCTTCTCAGCGGTTCCGCCGCCCCCCACAGAAGCTGATCGCCGCAGGTAAAGGCAGACAGGTACTGCGGTCCCATCTTCATCTTTCTGACGCGGCCGATCGGAACCGTCAGAGTTCCCGAAACCGCCGCAGGGGTGAGTCCTGCCAAAGAATCAGCCTTGGTATTCGGGATCAGCTTGACCCACTGATTATCGTTCTTGATCAGATTTTCTATCTCGGCAACCGGGAGATCCTTGTTCAGCTTGATCGTCAGAGCCTGGCTGTGGCAGCGCATGGCACCAACCCGGACACAAAGGCCATCGACCGGGATTGGAGTTGAAGTGCCGAGGATTTTGTTTGTTTCGGCAAACCCTTTCCATTCTTCACGGCTCTGACCATCCTCAACCTCCCGGTCAATCCAGGGAAGCACGCTTCCGGCAAGCGGAAAGCCGAATTCTTTCGTCGGCAGAGTGCCATCGCGCAATGCGGCGGTTACCTTCTTGTCAATTTCCAGAATGGCCGACCCAGGATTTTTCAACTCTTCAGCAACAACACTGTTCAAAACACCCATTTGTGAGAGAAGTTCACGCATATTAGGAGCGCCGGCGCCGCTTGCCGCCTGATAGGTCATGGAACTGATCCATTCCACCACTCCGGCACGGAACAATCCTCCCAAAGCCATCAGCATCAGGCTGACGGTGCAGTTGCCACCGATGAAATCCTTTTCTCCCTTGGCCAGCGCAGCATCAATCACACCCCGGTTAACCGGATCGAGGATAATGACCGCGTTAGACTCCATCCGAAGAGTGCTGGCAGCATCGATCCAATAACCATTCCAACCCTGCTTGCGCAGTTCCGGATGAACCGCCTTGGTGTAATCGCCCCCCTGGCAGGTGATAATTACATCCAGCTTCTTAAGCTCGGCAATATCAGAAGCATCCTTAAGGGTGCCCGCATTGAGCGGCGCCGGCTGTCCTGCCTGAGAAGTAGTAAAAAATACCGGTTCAAAGCCCAGAGCAAAGTCATTCTCTTCCTGCATCCTCTGCATAAGAACCGAACCAACCATACCGCGCCATCCGACGATTCCAACTTTCATAGTCTCATGTTCCTTTTCCGTGTTATTGATTACGCTTCAAAATCTTCTGAGCAGCCTGATGTCCGTTTTCGGCAGCTTTTTTTATCCATTTCATTCCGGCATCATGGTTTTTCTTTACGCCTATACCGTCGAAATACATGACACCAAGTGAATACTGAGCACGTGCGTCACCTTTTTCAGCAGCTTTCTGGAATTCCGCAATCGCCACCTTGTAAAGCCCCTTGCTGGCAGCCTCATACCCTTCTTCGTATCCCGCATGCAAAACCTGCGGCGCCAAACAGCACAATGAAATCAATACGGTAATTACAAGTCGGTACATACCCAAATATCCTTTTACAAAATCAGTAAAATCCACTCACAGTGCCGCAATAATAGCCGCACCCATTTGCTTTGTATCAACCAGTTTCTCGCCATCCTTCTTCTGGTAAATGTCGGCAGTACGGAAACCCTGTTCAAGCACCTTTGACACTGCGTTGTCGATGGCATCAGCTGCATCCAGCATACCGAAGGAGAACTTGAGCATCATTGCAGCAGAGAGAATCTGGGCGATCGGATTGGCAATGCCCTGTCCGGCGATGTCCGGAGCCGAGCCGCCGGAAGGCTCGTACATGCCAAATGTCCCCTCAGCCAGCGAAGCAGAAGGGAGCATGCCGAGCGAACCGGTGAGCATGGCAGCCTCATCGGAAAGAATATCGCCAAACATGTTCTCTGCCAGAATTACGTCAAACTGTTTCGGCCATTTCACCAGCTGCATGGCAGCGTTGTCAACATACATATGAGTCAGCTCTACATCAGGATATTCTTTGGCGATGCCGATTACAATTTCTCGCCAGAGCACGGAAGAGGAGAGCACATTGGCTTTGTCGATGGAGCAGACTTTTTTGCCGCGCTTGCGGGCAGCCTGAAAAGCGACGTGCGTGATGCGTTCAATCTCCGGTACTGAGTACCGCAGGGTGTCGATGCCGACCCGATCTCTTCCGATCCCTTCAATCCCTTTCGGCTGTGAAAAATAGATGCCGCCGGTCAGTTCACGGATAACAAGGATATTGAAACCACCACCGATCACCTCTTCCTTGAGCGATGATGCCCCGGTCAGCGAAGGAAAAATGATAGCGGGACGCAGGTTTGCATACAAACCGAATATTTTGCGAAGCGGCAGCAGAGCTCCGCGTTCCGGTTGTTCATCAGGAGGAAGCGTTTCCCATTTCGGGCCGCCGACCGAACCGAACAGGATAGCGTCAGAGGCTTTGCAGATATCAATCGTGCTCTGAGGAAGCGCCTTGCCTTCGTTGTCGATACCGGCTCCCCCGACATTGGCAGCGGTGCGCGTAAAGGTGACTCCACATTTTTTCTCAACTGCATCAAGAACATTAAGCGCTTCGGCCATAACCTCAGGTCCGATGCCATCACCTGCCAGAACAGCAATTTTATACGTTTTACCCATAACCCCCCCGAAAGTTCTCATCAGAATCCCAACCCTATGATAATAATTTTCACGGCACTGTTTTGTCAAACTAAAAGCACATATAACCAGTTCTTTTTCCGCATATTTATGCTTTATACTGCGCCCGTCTTCTCACAAAAGTCCGTACCCGGCCAATCAATCATACCTGTTGATTAACACAGCTCCATCCCGTACAATGTCGCAATTTCGGTGGAAGGGGTTCTTGTGAGCAATCTGTTATTAATCACTGATGTGGCACGCCTTCGTAAGATTTTCGGCCGCCTGACCGAAGACAAAAACATCCGTCTTCGTGTCGTCAACAACCTTGAAAAAGGTGGCGAAGAGATCGCTATCGAAAAGCCGGATGTTGTGTTTGTTCAGACCCACCTGTCCGGACTGTCAGCCGAGATTTTGCTCATGCACCTGAAAAAGCAGTTGGGACGCAAGCGCTCGCGCTTTGTACTGCTGGCTTCTCCCGGCCAGACGAACGACACGATACTGAAACAATACCAGGGATGGCTCGACACCTCCGCAGAAGACAGTACGCTGCTCTCCGACCTGCAACAACTAATCGTCACTCTTCTGAGCAAACCGAAGAAGGGCGAGGAACCAACTGCAACGGAACAGGTTTCAGCATCCGATACCAAATCGCAACCGGTAAGCAACCCCGAATCTTCTGCTCTCCTCGATCATCCTGCGGCATCGGAGGAACCCTCACAGCAGCACGTCACGACAGAACTGCAGTTTCCCGTTTCCGCCTTACCGGCTACCGAACCCTCGTTGGAAGAGCAGGGAATCACCTACGCTCCGCGGCAGCGCCTAAAAGTATATTCCGAATTCAACAGCTCCTTTGACAGCGCTGTCAGCAGCACACCCGAACCAGAAACGCTCGAGCAGGCGACCCCGGTCGAGGCCCATGACTGGAATGCCGAGAACATCGACACCATTGAAACAAAGCCGGCCCGATCGAAACGAGGCTCCTTTCTGCTCTGGTTGGCACCGGTTATCGTCGCGGTAGTTGTCATTACGTACTTTCAGCAGCGAAGAGCAACTCCCAAGGCGGAACAGGCTTCAGTCAAGGCGTCACCAACCGCCGTGGCAAAACCTGCTGCTCCGGTATCACCTCCAAACGCTTCCGTACCAGTACCGGCCAAAGCTCCCACCGTGGCACCTCCCGCAACTCCGGCAACCGCAGCCCCCCAGGATCAGGACCGGATGAGCGACAAAGCCGTGCTGAATGCCATTGCCGAGAACCGCGGGCCGAAGAGTCCAGCCCCTGCAGCATCTTCGGGGACGCGACCGACCAGCCTGCCTGATTTTATCCCCCGCTACGGCTTTGACAAACAATTCGGCACTGCCAATCCGGGATGGGAACGCTACAAGGGACAGGTAACTGAATTTAAAGTACTGCGCGAAGGCCAGGCCATCAAGGCCATTCAGGTAATTGATCGGGGCGGGAATGGTGTACCGGAATCATTCATGAAAGGTGTACTGCGACAGGTTACGAAAAAACCGTCCCTTGGCATCGACTCTTCCGAGAAAAAAGAGGGGTACGAGATTCAACGCGGTCGTATTTCGGATAATATCAAGGTAGTGTATTACCGTGACGAGAATGGCGGAAAGTTGCGGGCTTTTGTACTGACGTGGCAATAAATTCCGAGCACATGATAGCGAGCTGCATTTATATGATATTTATTGCCATATCCGGATCCATAAAAAAAAGGGTTCCCGGCAGTTGCTGGAAACCCTTGATTTTTTGGTGCCCGGGACTAGACTCGAACTAGCACACCCTTGCGAGCACAAGAACCTGAATCTTGCGTGTCTACCAATTTCACCACCCGGGCGAGTGAATTGATTTCATACCATCTCCATTTTTATATTGCAAGCACAAAAAAACATACTCAGCCAAAAACGCCCTAAATACTTGACAATTAGGCATATGAAGTGATATCAGAAGTGTTCACATTTTCAGATATCTTTCGGAGGAAACATCATGGAACGTACATTCGCAATCATCAAGCCGGATGCAGTCGAGCGTAAACTGGCTGGCCAAATCCTGGCACGAATCGAAGAAAAAGGATTCAACATTGTCGGTATGAAAAAGATCCAGCTGACAAAAAAACAGGCTGAAGGTTTCTACTATGTGCACAGTGCGCGCCCCTTCTTCAACGACCTCTGCGCATTCATGTCCCGCAGTCCGGTGATCGTGCTCTGTCTTGAAAAAGAAAACGCCATCGCTGACTGGCGTACCCTGATGGGCGCTACAAACCCTGCCAACGCTGAGCCTGGCACCATCCGCAAGGATTTTGCCGTCAATATCGAGGAAAACTCCTCGCACGGTTCCGACGCACCTGAAACCGCCGCTTTTGAAATTCCGTATTTCTTCAGCGCTCTTGAACTGGTATAATCGGCTTCCGTATCTGACTGGACAAAAAAAGGCTCCGCAACTGCGGAGCCTTTTTTACATCCATAAAATGATAAAGAACGTTATTTAAAGTGAGCCTCCAGCGCCTCTGTCAGAGAATCAAGGGTGGAAGACGCTGGTTCAATATCAACTCTCAACCCCAGGTCACGACAGCTTTTTGAGGTAATCGAACCGATTGACGCAACGGCAACCCCTTTAAGCATGTCCAGCATCAACTCTTCACCCAGCATGGCAGCCAAATTTTGCACTGTAGACGACGAAGTGAAGGTAATACAGTCAACCGAGCGTTTTTCAAGAGCAAAGAGCGTCTCGGGGGGAAGCCGTTCCGGAAAGATGTTCCGATAAGCCACCGGACTGTCCACATGCGCACCCATCCGCTTCAGCTCGCGCGGTATAACGTCACGTGTCTTTTCGGCGCGAGGGAAAAGAACCCGACTGCCCTGCATATCCAGACGGGAGAATTCGTCAACAATGCCTTCGGCCTTATAGTCGGTTGGCACCAGGTCCGGCTTTATACCAAACGCGCGTATCTCGTCGGCGGTCTTCGGGCCGACAACACAAATTTTGCACCCCCCCAAGGCTCTCGCATCGAGTCCCAGCGTATACAGCCGCTGAAAAAAGTACCGGACCGCATTTGCCGATGTCAGGACTAGCCAGTCATAACCCGGCAATTCCCGAATAGCCAGGTCGACCAACTGCCAGCTCTCCGGTTCCACGAGGCGGATAGTAGGACATTCCAGTACCGTTGCCCCCCGTGCGGTCAGCTTGGCGGAAAACTCGCCGGCCTGTTCGGCGGCACGAGTGACGATGATTTTCTTTCCGCAGAGCGTACGCGTATCAAACCATTGCAGTTTTTCCCGCAGAGCCACTACTTCACCAACAATCGTAACCGCGGGCGGCTTGAAGTCGCATTCTTCCGCCCGGTCGGCAATATCAGCCAATGTCCCGACCAGTACCTGCTGGCACGGGGTGGTGGCCCAGCGTACTAATGCCACCGGAGTCGCAGCTGACCTGCCATGCTCAATCATGCGCTGCATATTGCGCCGCAAGGTGGTGATTCCCATATAAAACACCACCGTACCGCCCCCTAATGAAAGACGGTCCCAGTCGATGTTCGACTCATGCTTGTCTTTCCCTTCCTGGCCGGTAACAAACGCCACCGAAGCGGTGATATCCCTATGGGTAAGCGGGATGCCGGAGTATGCTGAGGCTCCGACAGCGGCGGTCACTCCGGGTACAACCTCAAAAGGAATGCCGGCGTCACGCAGTGCCTCGCACTCTTCCCCGCCACGGCCGAATACAAAGGGATCGCCCCCCTTCAGGCGCACAACGATCTTTCCTGCCGCAGCTTTTGCGACCAAGAGGGTGTTTATCTCGTCCTGTCCCTGATTGTGCCGTCCACCGATTTTACCCGCATAAATGCGCTCTGCGGTTTCGGGAGCGTGACACAGCAACTGCTCATTCGCCAGATAGTCATAGACCACCACATCGGCTTTATTCAAACATTCCACACCGCGCAGAGTAATCAACGATGGGTCTCCGGGACCGGCACCCACCAGATATACTGTTCCGCTACTCACCGATCGACCTCTGGTATACTTCTTCCAGAATTGCCTTGCCCCCTTCCGCCAGCAACTGATCCGCAAGGCGGATGCCCAATTGTTCACAATCAGCAACCGGACCGCTGAGTTCGCCGCGCACGGAACGTTGTCCATCAACGGCAGCTATAAAACCGACCAGCCGCAGCGTGCCGTTGCTGACTGTTCCATGTGCCGCTATCGGCACCTGGCAGCCCCCCTCGCAGCGCTTGAGAAGGGCACGTTCAGCGCGAACCGCGTAACTGGTTTCCGCATGGTTAAAAAATGCAATCGTTTCGGTTATGACCGGATCAGCCAGGCGGCATTCAATCCCCAAAGCACCCTGGCCGATGGCCGGAATGGAGAGGTCGGTATCCAGGTATTCTCCAACACTGTCGGTAAATCCAAGACGTTTTAGACCGGCGGCAGCCAGTATGACGGCATCCAGATTGTCTTCGGTAAGTTTTCTGATGCGGGTTTCAACGTTGCCACGAATGATGCACATCTGCAGATCGGGGCGCACTTTCAGGAGCTGGGCCTGACGGCGGAGGGCACTGGTGCCGATGCGGGCTCCCTGCGGCAGATCGGCAAACTTCAGATTACGGGAGATCACGGCATCACGCGGGTCTTCCCGTTCGGTAATGCAGTGCAGCCCCAACCCTTCCGGGAAGTCGGTCGGTACGTCCTTCATGCTGTGGACGGCGATATCTATTTCTCCCCGGAGCATGGCTTCTTCGATCTCCTTGACAAACAACCCTTTGCCGCCTACCTGCGCCAGAGGCACATCAAGAATCTTGTCGCCGATCGTCTTGATCTTGGTCAAAGTGACTTCCATGCCCGGATAACGTTTCTCAAGTTCTGACTTGACCCAGTTGGCCTGCCAGAGAGCCAGTTGACTGGCACGGGTTCCGATACGTAATGTTTTGGGGGTCATAATGTCTCCGTGTATGAAATGTATTGATTCTAAAGTATAACCGGTACTCGTTCTGTAAGCCTGATTTCGTCCGAGGTTACCAAAGCCCGGTAGGCCAGTGCTTCTACACCATTATCCACTGCCAGCCGCAGGAGGCGCCCATATTCCGGATCAATCAAATCTGCCGGTGAGACCGAGTTGCCATCGCCTCGCTGGACGGTGAAAAAAATCACACCGCGATCGCCTTCACGTACCACCCGCATCAGTTCCTGCAAATGCTTCTGACCGCGAGTTGTCACGGCATCCGGGAACAGCGCCCGTCCATTCTCGACTAACGTAACATTTTTGACTTCAACAAAACAGCGCCCGGTTGTACCTTCCAGCAGCAAATCAATGCGACTGTGTTCACCGTAGGGCACTTCGGGACGGATGGATGCATATCCTTGCAACTCCGTCACCGTACCATTCTCGATTGCCTCACGCGTCAAATGATTAGGCAATCCGGTGTTGATGCCTGCCCAGAAACCGTCCGCCTCGACCAGTTCCCAGCCGAGAGGATATTTTCGCTTCAGGTTGGAACTGCGCGAAAGAAATACGCGGCTACCGGGAGCAGCACATCCCTTCATGCTTCCCGAGTTCGGACAGTGGACCGTAACGACACTACCATCTTCCAGCACCACATCTGCCAGGAAACGCTTATATCGCTTGACCAGCGTACCGGCAACCAGCGGAGGCAGACGCACTACTCTTCCAACTCCAACTCTTCATCATCACGCTGCAGCGCTTCAAGCCCAAACAGCTGGCGCAAGGCGTCGATATACAGATCAACCCTTCCCCCCTGACCGGACTGCTTGAGGGCAGACGTGGGAGCGTGGAGGAGCTTGTTCATCATCGCAAGCGTAAGAGCTTCCATCCGCTTCTCGGCATCAGGCGGCAATTCCTTCCAGCCGGCTATGGTCTTGTCCAGCTCTGCCCGACGGATTTCATCAAAGTGGTTACGCAAAGCAACAATGGTCGGAGTCACTTCCAGCGTCGAAAGCCATTTGTGAAACTGGCCGATTTCCTGCTCAATGATCTCCTCGGCTTTTTCAGCCTCCAAACTGCGCTGGGCAAGATTGGCCTGAACTATTTCCTGCAGATGATCGACGGTAAAGAGGTAGGCATTTTCGACATCGTCAACCTTGGGGTCGATATCGCGCGGCACGGCGATATCAATGAAAAAAATCGGTTTGAACCGGCGCCGTTTGATGACCTCTACGGCATCCTTCGGCCCGATGATGCAGTGCGGGGCTCCGGTGGATGACAATACGATATCGGCGCGATGGAGATGTTCAAGGAACGACTCGAAAGGAACAGCCTCTCCGCCAAACTCTTCCGCCAGACGTTCTGCCCGCTCGAAGGTACGGTTGGTTACCATAACCCCCTTCGCGCCGCTGTTCAGAAAGTGCTTGGCAGCCAGTTCGCACATTTCACCAGCGCCGATCAGCATAACCGTCTTATCGGAAAGGTCCCCAAGAATTTTTTTGGCCAGTTCCACGGCGGCAAACGCGACGGATACGGCGGAAGAAGCTATTTTTGTTTCGGTTCGCACCCGTTTGGCAACCGAAAACGCCTTGTGTAGAAAACGGTTGAGAATAATTCCCGAAGATTTGAATTCAGCGGCATAGCCGTAGGAGGTTTTGATCTGTCCCAGAATCTGAGGCTCGCCCACAACCATCGAATCAAGACTGGAAGCAACCCGGAATACATGACGGATAGCAGACTCGGCATGATAGCTATAGAGGTGAGGTTCGATCGCTTCAAATTGCAAGTGATGATATTCAGCCATAAACCGCTTTATACGGGCTATGCCGCCGGCAATATCACGGGTTGTGGCATAAATTTCAACCCGATTGCAGGTAGAGACAATTACCCCCTCGATAATGCCCTCTAGCTTGAGCAATTCGCCCAAAGGTTTTTCGATTTGGTTGGGAGAAAAAGCCACTTTTTCACGAATCTCAACTGTAGCAGTTTTGTGAGAGAGGCCAACAACGATGATATTCATGATTGAGAACAGTCCAAGGATGATTTGTAAATTACTGGAAGCGGGGCTACCAGACGATACTGTGTTTCATGGCAAAAAAAGTGAACAATACGACGATGAAGCCGAGTATTGAAAGAATGGCGGCCCGCTTTCCGCGCCAGCCGATGGTAAGTCGCCCATGCAGAAGCGCCGCATAGATAAGCCAGATGACCAGCGACCAGGTCTGCTTGGGGTCCCATATCCAGTAGCTCCCCATAGCCTTTTCTGACCAGATGGAGCCGGATATGATCGCAACGGTCAATAACGGGAAACCGACTGTCAGGCAGCGATAACTGATCTCGTCCATTGTCTCAAGTGAAGGTAGTCTTTGGAACAGTGCACCAAGATGCTTCTTTTTGAGAAAATAACGCTGAATAAGATACACGACTGCAACTCCCGCCGCGATGGTGAAACAGGCATAACTGCCGAAAGCCAGTAGCGCGTGAAACCAGAACCAGTTACTCTGCAGAACAGGCGAAAGCTGGCGGACCTCCGCATGTAACGAACTGGATGCAAGCAGCAACATTAAAGCGACGGGAATAATAAAAGAACCGAGCGTCGTCACTTTGTATCTACGTTCAAAGAAAATAAAGGCGCCCACTATGGCGAGACTAAAAAATGACAACGATTCCTGCATGTTGGTGAGCGGAAGATATCTCATCTTGCTGGCCAGATGGATTGTTGAAAGCAGATGTGCAGTGAATCCGGCAACCAGTATGCGACCGGCCCAGCGTGTCAGCAATGGAGATGTACGCACCAGACAGGCAAGATAAGCAGCGGTTGCACCACCGTATAACGCCACGGTCAGAAAGAAAAACAGATGTGTCATGGCAATGATTCCTTGCGGTCAGTGTGCTCTGCAAGCAGTTTCGTGGCAAGCGAGCGTAAAACCTGACTATTGTAAGTGCTTGAACTCCCGTTCGTCAACAGCTTTTCTCGTTCTACAGCCAGCTGGTCAAGGATGGTTCCGTATTCTGTGCCGATAATACCGGCAATGCGATCCCTTACATCAGCGGCAAACGTCGGACAACGGCCACCGGTTGAAACCGCAATTTCAAGAGCGCCGCGGTGAAGAATTGCCGGAAAGGTACAGTCCCCCAGCCCAGGATTGTCGGCAACGGCAACAAGAATCCGCCGGGCACGCGCATCAGCGCACACTTGTTCGTTCACAAGAATGTTGTCGGTGGCGGCAATCACCAGATGCGCATTGCTCAAATCAGATTCAACATAATTTCCAAGTTTTATCTCGAAGTCATTCGATTTTTTAAGAATCGAAATTTCGGTACAAATAGCTAACGCCACCACCCTGACTAACGCGCCTGCTGCCAGCAGGGTACGGAGCTTCCGCAAGGCAACAGTGCCACCGCCGACGATAACAGCATGCTTGCCCTCCATCCGTATGTTAAGTGCCAGCGTGGTCATGACCCGTTCTCCGTGAACCGGCATCATACTCTCCTCTTGCTTCCTTTTCAACGATATGCATCAACCGAGTTTGCTCTTGATTTTTTCAGTGTCTGGTATATCATCCTGAGAAAGCAACCATGCACTCAAAGGAGAACTAAACAGATGGCCAGTGAAAATGTCCTCGCATTTACCGATGCAAATTTTGACCGAGAGGTGTTGCAGTCCGACATCCCGGTTCTCGTTGATTTTTGGGCAACATGGTGCGCCCCCTGCAAAGCAATTGCACCTCTAATTGAAACCATTGCAGATGAATATGCCGGTAAAGTGAAAATCGGCAAAGTCAACGTCGATGAGAACCAGGCGACCCCGGGCAAATATGGAGTTCGGGGTATCCCTACCATAATTTTATTCAAGAACGGTGCAGTACTCGATCAAGTTGTCGGAGCTGTTCCGAAATCTCAGCTTGATGCGTTGATTGCCAAAGCGCTTTAAGGGCAAATGAGCTTCGTATCACCTCTTATCAGAGTACTGCTGGTCACCATAGCCGCATCATTCCTGGCCGCGCCCGGTCCGTCTGATGCGGCTCCTCGACCGGGACAGCCGGTTCCGAACTTCAAAGTTATTTCCACCACAGGTCAAACCATCTCCATGGGAAACTATCATGGACATGTACTTATTCTTGATTTTTTTGCCACCTGGTGCCAGCCATGCCGCCAATCGATACCTCATTTGGTTGAGTTGAACCGCAAATATGGCAAACAGGGTCTCCAGATACTCGGACTGAGTGTAGACGAGGATGGCGAGCGGGTGGTCAAAACCTTTACCGAGGAGTTCCGGGTAAATTATCCACTTGCATTGGCAGGAGATGCGACCACGGTTGATTTTGGCATCAGGTCGGTGCCAATCATGTATCTGGTCGATAAAAAAGGAACAATTGTAGATGTATATCGTGGTTATTCCGGTGAAATGATCCGCTCGCTGGAACAGTCAATCAAGCGTCTACTGGCGGAGAAGTAAATTCCTCGGGATACACTACCTGGATCAGACATAAACCGCAGGCCGGAGCTGTACTGCCGGCCTCTTTTCTATCCCCGCTTTCCAGTAGTCTGTCTATATCTGATGGTGTAAAGCGCCCCTTTCCTACGTCAACAAGTGTACCGACCATCACACGCACCATGTTTTTCAGGAATCCTCCCCCAGTAACATCAATGGAAATGCGAACACCCATTCGAGTTATCTTGACAGAGTCTATCCGCCTGACAGTAGTCTTTGCGACACAATTTGAGGCACGAAACGCAGCAAAATCGTGGATTCCTATAAAACGGCGAGCGGCCTCTTCCATTACGGCAATATCAAGCGGCTCCCGAACCTGCCAACTGTATAACCGGTCGAGTGGTGAACGAACTGCGGAATTGATAATGGTATACCGATACTGCTTGGCATATGCCATGGTAATCGGCTTGAAATCTTCTGCCACAAAGCGGGCATCCTGGATAGCAACATCGGCAGGAAGAAAACGGTTCGCTCCTTCCACAAAAGCTCTCAACGGCAGATTTCGGCTTGTCGTAAATGAGGCAGCCATGGCAAGGGCATGCACACCTGCGTCGGTTCTGCCAGAAGAACGTACCTGGACGCGCTCCTTAAGCAATTGCTCAAGTGCTTCCTCAACAACCTGCTGTACCGCCAAGCCGTTTGGCTGCACCTGCCAACCTGAATAGTTCGTGCCATCGTAAGATATTGTCACCAATACGGTTGGCACGCTAGCGCTCGGACTGTTCTGAAGCTTGAGCGATCAATCCATCCAGTTCATCAGCTCCCAGAGTGTATGTTTTACGGCAGAATTCGCAGGTTACTTCAGCACCGCTATCCTTCGTCCTCATATCCCGCAATTCCTCACTCCCAAGAGTAAGCAGAGCCCGCTCTACCTTTTCCTGCCCGCAACCGCATCGAAAAAAAATATCATGGGATTCAAGAACGGTATAGGGAATATCGCCAAATAGCTCACGAATGACCCCTTCCGCCCCTCCATCTTCAAGCATCCTGGACAAAGCAGGCAATCCTGCAATCCGCGCCATTATTTTTTCAATCTCACCTTCATCTGCCTTCGGCAATGCCTGGATCAGAAAACCTCCGCAGATTACAACGTGTCCATCATCAGCAAGAGTTGCCCCCAGTCCGACCGCAGATGGGGTCTGCTCGGAATCGGTCAAATAATAGGCCAGATCTTCGCCTACCTCACTGCTGACCAATTGAACAACGCCTGGATACGGTCGCCCGCCAGCGCCGAGATCCTTGGAAACGGTCAGGAAGCCTGCCCTGCCGATCAAACCCGCCACATTCCATTTTCCATTAACCGGCTCAATAGTGGCGGAAGGATTGCCAACACAACCACGAACCGCTCCGTCACTGTCCGCTTCGATAATCATCTTGTGAAGCGGGCCATTTCCCTCAAATTTGAGCGCAGTCCTCTGGCCATCCTTGAGCAGGGCGCCCATCAGCGCTCCGCCCGCCAGCCCACGGGAAAGCGCGATGCTTGCAGGCGCCGAGGTCTGTTGAAGTGCACAGACTTCTCGTGCAAGAACACTTGCGTTACACACAAGCACCCTGATGCCTCCTGACAGGCATAGTGCCCTAACTATCTGATCAGCCATTTTTGTGACCTCTTTTATGTTCGTTGGATGTATTAATTACGTGGTGTAGCCCGAATACAATTGGAAAATGCACCTATTCTGGCCATACGTTACGACTGCCAATACCGTAACAGCACTATACTACTGCATCACGCACAAAAAAAGCCGCATCTTTCGATGCGGCTTTTTTCAGCGTTCGCTAAAAGCGAATTACTTTGCTTTAGGAGCTTCTGCAGGTGCAGCAGGAGCAGCTGCCTCTTCTTTTTTCTTGTCTGCTTTTTTAGCTTTCTTTGCTTTCTTTGCTTTCTTAGCAGGCTTAGCAGGCTTAGCGTCTTTCTTTGCATCAGCAGCAGGAGCAGCAACGTCAGCACCAGCAGCAGGAGCAGCAGGCTTTGCAGCATCAGCAGCGAAAACAACAGCAGAGAAAGAAACAGCTACGAGGGCGGCTACGATTGTGGACAGAACTTTTTTCATTTGTACTACCTCCAAAGGGAATGTGTTTGATTAAACTTTGCAGGTGCCGTGCCAGAAAAAGTGTTTATCACAACTATCAGTTATTTATACAAATTATGTAAATATGTCCCTTATTTATCCCGTCATGACTACCTCATACACAACATACGTTACCTTATATGCGGTATATTTTTGAAAGAGAGTACTTGGCCGACAGGTTTCAAAATTGACTATAATAGGTACGATACCAGTCAACAAATCGAGCAATTCCATCTTCGATGCTCGTGTTTGGGCTGAATCCTACCGCATCCGCCAAATCAGCTACATCGGCATACGTTACGAGCACTTCTCCCGGCTGTATCGGGAGAAGATTTTTTTCAGCTTTTTTTCCAAGGCACGCTTCCATAATCTCAATAAAACGGCCAAGCTCAACCGGTTGGTGGTTGCCGATATTATAAATTCGATATGGCGCGGAACTCGTACCCGGATCAGGCATTTCAGCGTTCCAGGAAGGATCTGGACTCGGGATATGTTCCATCACCCGAACGACTCCCTCGATAATGTCATCAATGTAGGTGAAGTCTCGCTGCATCCGGCCATGGTTGAATACATCGATAGGTCGTCCTTCCAGAATCGCTTTGGTAAAGGAAAAATAGGCCATGTCGGGACGTCCCCACGGGCCGTAGGCCGTAAAAAATCTCAAGCCGGTAACTGGAAGGGCAAACAGGTGCGAATAGGTATGCGCCATCAGTTCATTGGACTTTTTGGTGGCGGCATAGAGAGAAACCGGATGATCAACGGGATGATGCTCTGAAAACGGCACCGTGGTATTGGCACCATACACTGAACTTGACGAAGCATAGACAAGATGCTTGACGTTCGTCTGTCGGCACCCCTCCAGAATATTCAGGAAACCGCAAATATTGCTGTCGATATAAGCGTGCGGGTTCTGGAGCGAATAGCGGACTCCTGCCTGAGCGGCAAGATTAATAACATAGTCGAACTGTCCGTCCTGAAACAGGCTTTCTACGCATGATCGATCCTCCAACGCACCACGAACAAAAGTAAACCCTTCCAAACCTTCCAGAATAGCGAGGCGATCCTCTTTAAGGGAAACCTCGTAATAGTCATTCAGGTTGTCGAATCCGGTAACCTGGTGCCCATTCAGCAACAAACGCTGCACAAGGTGAAAACCGATAAATCCGGCAGCGCCGGTAACAAGGATCCTGCTCATGCCGCTTTCCTTTCCAGGCTACGGGACAGAATAAAATGCATAACGAACGTATTCCGCTTTCTCCAACGGGAGATCGCCGTAATCATCGGATTACTTCGAGCGAAGAGGCAATATAATCCAAGAATTATCAAATCTCCAGATTATATTCCATTTTCCGAACGGTGCGCTCAAGTCGTTGAAGACGTTCCGGAAAGGATGCGACCACCATCAGAAAGGTTATTAACTCAGAAATAGTAAAGACGGCCATGTGGCCGTCTTTACATTCAATTTAAGTATTACAGGAAACTATTGGCTTTAACGCTCTGGTAAAACCGGACTATGGCTTGGGGTGTTGGACCGGCGGGCTGGCATTGGTGCCAAGGCGAGCCTTGCGGTTCTCCTGGATCCTTTTCTGCTTGTTGGCCTTAATTTCCTTACTAACCAGATTATGCTTCTCAATCTGCTCCGGAGTCATAACGGCCTGCATTTTGGCAATCGTTTCCGTGCGTAACACTTCGACTTTTGCCTGGATCTGTTTTGGACTGAGATTATCGTCTTTCCTGATCTCCAGCAACTGGGCGTATTCGTCTTTAAGCATCGGCCTGATCTGCTTCTGCTGCTCGGCAGTCAGCTTCAAACCCTTGGACAGACGCTTCAACTGCACCTCCGGTGCCGGCAACATTTTTTCACTCGCGCTCCTCTTCTTTACCTGTTGCGCTACGGTCTTCTCTTTGACTGCCTGCACGTCTGTCTCGGCCATGGCTACGGAAACGATACTCCATGTCACGACTGCTACCAAAAGCACTGCCAGTTTCTTTTTCATACACACCTCCCTTTTTATGATAACCAGCTGATTCTGCACACCGCATCGGCACTACTCTCATAATTAGTTATAGTTTTTACTCTTTCTTTGAGCCGTGCGCAACGCAACAATGATTCTTCTTTCAGTACGGCATTCGCTGAGTACCGTTTAGTGATAAATTATTACTCCCTTTTTGAATTTTACAAGCCCCGTCAAAAAAACGCCGATAATTTATCAGATTGTGAAAATAATTCCTGATCGGCCTAGCCAAGGCGCCCGGTATAAATCATAAAACGAACCACCGTCTTTTGAAGGCAACCACCCCGGAATCTCACCGAGCAGCGTATTATTGAACGTTTATCCCTTTTCCAGCAGTCCATAGCCGAAAACCTTGTACTTCTCCAGCTTCTGTTTGGCTTTTTCAGAAGCTTTAAGCGTTCCGGAATTTATCCGCCTCAGAGCATCTTCAGTGATCGAAAGGAACTTCACGTAATCATCCTGATTAAAAGCTTTTTTTGCTTCGCTTATATACACCCTGACTGTTTTGAAGTGATAGTTTTTATGGGGTATCGCAAGCCGGGGCTGGAGCTTCAGCTGTTCTTTTACCTGCTCCACAGGTTGTGGCGCCGGTATGGGTAGGGTGGGGGAAGAAAGCGGATTGGAATTATCCATCCGGGATGCGGGGTTGTATATGGTGGAAGCCGGATTTTTGATGTCTGTTGCCGGGTTATAGATCTTGTTAGCAGGGTTGTCAATCTTGTCGGCCGGGTTATCAATCGTATAAATTGCCGACAGTGCTGATGTATATAAACCTAGCAGTATTGCCGCAATTCCGGTTAACGATCTTATCAGAGTCATTCCCCCTCCGATCACACTTCAAAATTTTAGTGCGTTAGCCGCATACTTTGTCCGGCAGCGCATCGATCAATTCAACCAGACTGGTAACAGAAATGTCGGCCAACTCCGGCCAACGGAACGCGCTACTGTTGTCCACATGAATGGTCGCAGTGCCGGCGGCGCGTCCCACCTGCAGGTCAAACAGGTAGTCCCCCACCATCACCGTTTCATCGGGATTACTTCCCCAGCCGGTGAGGAGCTTCTCGATCCCCTCGGGATGCGGCTTGGGAGCAGCGTCTCCTCGTCCGAGGACGTCTTCGGAGGTGAAATAGCCCTTAAGACCTATCTGGCCAAGGGTATGGAGAGCAATTTCCCGCGTATTGCGGGTAAGAATTCCGACGCGGGCGCCGCGCCGGAACAACTGATCGAGCAGCCTCTCTGCTCCGGGAGCTGCAGCTGTCCTGCCAGCCAGTTCATACTCGATCTCGATCAACCGCGCGTGCCGCGCCTCGGATTCAAAGAACGGCAGGGAAGCAATGAACTGTAGAATATCGGTATCAGCCTCAGCCATCCCGAGCGCACTCCGGATAGCGGGAAAATTATGAACCGGAATGGTCAAGGTTCCGTCCAGGTCAAAAATCCAGCAACGACGGGCGAGGATGTGTTGATGAGTAGTCATGTCTGAAGAATACCTTTTTTCAGCCATTACGGCAACGTCCGACTCTACTGCGTCAGGGGAAATTTGTTTCGCTTCAATAGTGGCGGGAATTAATATAGAATCGGCAGCGGCAAGCGGAAGGTGAACTGTTTTTGGAAAAAGGAACTTGGAAAACATGGCATTACCTGAAACAGAACTGCAGCGGGTTGACACACTGCTGGGAAACCTTTGTGAGCAACGGAACATTCCGGACCAGGTCAAGTTGCAACTTGACATCAAGGGCAACAGAGTCGTCCTGACCGAGTCCCGCCCGCTCTTCATAGATCCCGGCATCTGGAATGAAATCAAAATCGCCCAGTTTGAATACAGCCCTGAATCACTAAACTGGACATTGTACTGGTATGACAGAAAGAACAGGCGCCAGCCGTATCCCACCGGGAGAAACAAGGATACGCTTGAGAAATTGGTACGCGAAGTTGATTCGGACCCGACAGGAATATTTTGGGAATGAGGGGAACGTAATAACTATAATAGAACTTTCGTAATAAATTTTTCGTTATTTGAGCAGATCCTTTACCTTCTCCACCATCTCTTCCTGGGTCAACAACTCCAGCACTTTCTGCCCCAAACCGGCTCCATTTCTACGATAGATATCGAAACGGGGAACCCTGCCGCCGCCGTCATCAGCGGCAACAAGTCGTGCAGCAACTATCCCGACATCGGCCAATTGCGGCTGGGTACAGGAGTTGGGGCATCCGCACAGGGCCAAAGTCAGTTCGCTCGCACGGTTCCCGGCAGCCGCCAGAATATCCGCGGCAACATCACGGGTTGCGGCCAATCCCATCCGGCACTCATGATTGCCGGGGCAGACCCGCACGGTGACACAGGACTCCTCGGAGGCAGAGAAGCCGGCCTGCTCCCAAAGCTTCTCAGCAGCCTCCGGGTGATGCACTCCCTCTGCCAGCAGAAAAGCAATGTCCTGGTTGGTGGTCACCATCAGGACGTTGTCAGCGCAGGCATCGGCAAAATCCGCAAGACGATGCAGCTGGTTCGAGGCAAGATTGCCGGCAAAGAGCGGCACTTCGAGGCGCTGGCGTCCGCCAGGATGCGGCACCAGATGCGATGAAAGGCCGGAATATGGAGGAAGTTCTTCGCTGAAACCCGCTTCGGCCTTGATCAGCCGGACAAGTTCCTCCTGACCGAACTCTTGTGCCAGAAACTTGAGGCGCTTGGGGGGCGGAGCATGAGTAGCATAAACCGCCAGCACCGCTTCAATGATCGGAATAAGCCGTTCTTCCGCAACCGACTCGGCCAGCAGAAAACCGGGGCGCGGCTCACGCCCAAGCCCCCCGGCGATCCAGACGTCAAACCAGGCACGCCCATCCTCAACCTTCGCCAGCACCAGTCCGGCATCCTGAATCAGATGCCGTCCGCCAGATACGTCAGCCTCGATACCAATTTTGAATTTCTTCGGCAGCCGTTCAAAGCGCGGATTGCCGGTAAAGTGACAATGGAGACGCATTGCCACCGTTTCCAGCAGTGGAAAACCTTGCGCACGCTGGCTGCCGCAGGTAACACCGCGTACCGCTCCCCCGCAGGCCCCCCGCGAAGTCAAGCCGACCTGCGCCAGTTCCCGCTTGACCTCTTGAAGTACCTCTTCTGCAAGCCAGTGAATCTCAATGCTGCCGCGGGAGGTCAGGTGAAGCGTTCCCCTGCCGAAGCGCTCGGCGACAGCAGCAACCGTACGAGCCTGTTGGGCGGATATCACTCCAGCTGCAAGCTTGACCCGTTGCATGAAAAAACCGCTCTGACGTTGCTGATAAATGCCGTCAAGGCGGTATTCCGATCCGGTTTGACTCATTTCATGTTCCTTTGTAGTGCAAAGATTGAAGGGTGAGACAACTCATGGTTTTGTCTTCACCCTTGAGGTTTCCTGTCCAGGCTGCGATACTGAATCGCCTCGGCAATATGCTGCTCGTGAATTGTCTCGCTCCCGTCAAGATCGGCAATAGTGCGGGCTACCTTGAGAATGCGGGTATACGTGCGTGCCGAGAAACCAAGGCGATCGGTAACCAGTTCCAGCATCCGGTTACCGCTTGCATCCAGCTCGCAATGCTTTTTGATGAAGCGTGGTGTCATCTGGGCATTGCAATGGATTTTAGTACCTTTATACCGCTCCAGCTGAAGTTCCCGCGAACCTTCGACCCGACGGGCAATTGCTGCAGAGCTTTCTGCCTCGCCCCTATCGGCAAGATCGCGATATTTGACCGCCGGCACTTCGATGTGGATATCGATCCGGTCCAGCAATGGGCCGGAGATGCGGGACCGGTAACGGTGGATGGCAACGGGGGTACAGGTGCAGGGGTGGGTCGGGTCGGCCAGGTAGCCGCAGGGGCAGGGGTGTGTTAACCTTTCTCTACTATACTCACTTGAAACGGCACTCGTTCTCAATTCAAATTCCCCTCGAAAAACAGCAGCTTCCCGGTTATCCCGAATTCCCCATCACAGTCGGTGAACACATCCGCAAGAAACGAATGGATCTTGGACTCCTCCAGAGAGAAGTCGCGGAGATCATCGGCGTCACCGAATCCTCAGTCTGGAACTGGGAACATGGCACCGAACCAGAACTGCAATATAATCCAAGAATTATCAAATTTCTAGGTTATATTCCGTTCGACTGCCCGGATGGCACAGTGGGGCGGCTTGCATGGTATAAGAGAGCAATGGGAATGAACTATGATCTTCTTGGAGAGGCTATGGACCGTGATCCCGAACAACTGTCAGATTGGTTGAGTGGCAGGCATAAACCGTTCAGGAAGAATCGGGAGAAGATCGAACTGTTCCTCGGAAGCCAAAAAATTATCTGCCAACCAGAGATTTCAACAGCCTGATAGTGCAGTTTATAAACATTCTGAAACTTCATATACACAAATGGATTGACACGCCCATACCGGTACGACTGGTTAGCAAGTGGCGGACGGAGACATTGTTTCAGGCGGTTGAAGATTGCTTGCGTCGAGCTTGCTGTAATGAGGTTCTTTATTGTGGCACTAATCCCGAAAACATTGCCATATTCACTGACGCGTCGCTATTCAGCCCATTGCGGAAGGAATATCTGCTCGCTGTCTGTGATAGCCTGGCGGCAGAAGCTGATACGAGATTTTTTAACTTGTGGCCGGTTGTCAGGAGATTATGTGGAGGGAGGCAGCATTGCCACACTATCCACTTACCTGATAATACCACAACACATAGCGTCGAGTCCGATGCCCAACCATTTCCGAGATCTGCAGCAGGTAACGCAGGATCTCGTTTCGGCTGCTGATATCCCTTTTGAGGGTCATTGAATGCCCGACGGACTTGACCTCCTCGGCATCTTTGCAGGGGTTAACGACCACCTTTTTAAAGTATTCTCCGATTTTGCGCTAATCTATGCTAAAGTCGCAAAAAGCTTATCTGATAAAATATAGGAACACTATACTCTGCTTTTACTTTGGAGCCTGTCATGGCTAGCGCTGAGCAACTAAAAGCCCTGCTAAAATCACATATCGATGGTGACGATGCCCATTTTTATGCAGTTGCAATGCAGGTTGCAGCCCATGAAGCTAAACTAGGGCATGCAAAAATAGCGCTTGAATTGCGTTCCCTCATTGACGAGGCTAAAACCCCAAAACACCTTGTGAAGGACGGGAGGAAGGCCGTTCCAATAGCTCAGCCACGAGGGGAGCTCTCTTCGCTCTTATCAGTGTCATACCCCAAACTTCGGCTTTCAGACATGATTCTGGATGATGGGGTCCAGGAACGACTCGTTAGGATCATTAAGGAACATCGGCAGATAGCTAAAATCCGGTCCTATGGGCTGGCTCCTCGAAAAAAACTGCTTCTTGTTGGTCCTCCTGGTACAGGGAAAACGATGTCTGCGGCAGTCCTCGCCGGTGAATTGGGTCTTCCTCTCTTTGTTGTTCGCCTTGACAGCTTGATAACCAAATTCATGGGAGAAACAGCGGCCAAGTTACGGCTCATTTTTGACGCGATTAGTCAGTCAAGAGGAGTCTACCTGTTTGATGAATTCGATTCCATTGGATCGCAGAGAGGGCTGAGTAACGATGTCGGTGAAATCCGGCGAGTGCTGAACAGTTTTCTACAGCTGATCGAACAGGACGATTCAGATAGCCTACTGCTGGCTGCAACCAATCACCCAGAAATTCTCGACTACGCTCTCTTTCGAAGATTTGATGATGTGGTCGAATATGGTTTGCCGGAACAGGAACAACTTGTCAAAGCTCTTCAGGCTAAGCTCGCTGTGTTTCAAAAATCAAAAATCGACTGGAATAAGCTTGCAGACTCAGCAGCTGGTCTCAGTTATGCCGATATTACGAGGGCGTGTGAAGAAGCGATCAAGGAAGCTATTATTCATGACCGTCAAAAGGTAGTCACTGACGACATCTTAAAAAATCTATCCGAACGAAAAGCGATTCGATCCAAATAATCCTATAGGTTTATCAATATACATGCCAGATCTGACTCCCTCCAAATTACCTCATCTGATTATTACCGGTACTGCCAGTACCGAAGTATATTCGCCAATTCTCAAGCAAGGGCCCAAACACGTTCATCCTGTGCGCAATAGACAGCAACACGGCAGAGACCTCCTGACCAAACTGGAGCGGATCAGGGAAGAAGCCGTAGTGATAGGACGTGAACAAACCGCATTTGGCATCGACACTGGGAATGGTATCTACTTGCAGTTCGAGAGTGATCCAGAGTTCGAACTCAAGCTGGAAAGCCTGGAAAATGTTAAAGCTGGGATCGAGCTTGTTGCCGTAAAAAGTGACGACCACCGAATGGTCGCAACATGCTTTGTACCGGAAGGAGGGTTAGAGCATTTTTTCAAGTCATTCAATGATTATTTGGAAAAAGATACCAAAAAAGGGAAGCCTGTCCATCAGCCATTAGTGGATAGCATTAGTGACATAAAGCGAGCTGTTATCGATGCCCTCTGGACCGATGATATATGCCTTTTCCCTAGTGACGATGAGGTGATCTGGTGGGAAGTATGGCTCAGAGTAGGAAATGATCGTGATGCCTTCGCGGACTTTTTCAAAAGTCATGCTCAAAACCTGGGTCTTGAGGTCGGAAGAGAAATTATTTTCCCAGAGAGGACAGTAGTTGCAGCTAAAGGAACTAAGTCGCAAATCGCACGTTCGATAACTCTACTGAACTGCATCGCTGAATTACGGAGAGCCAAAGATACTGCTGATTTTTTTTCGGCTATGGTGGCCGTGGAGCAAGTCGAGTGGATCAATAGTGCGTTGGGATTAATCACCCCCCCGGTTGATGATTCTCCAGCCGTTTGCTTACTGGACACTGGGATTAATAACAGTCATCCACTGCTGGCAGTTGGCTTGAATGAAAAGGACATGGATGCGTATAATCCCACTTGGGGCATATCAGACCACAAAGGTCACGGTACTGAAATGGCAGGACTTGCTCTCTATGGGGATCTTACCGATATGCTTGCTACTACTGACCCCATTACCTTGTCTCATCGACTCGAATCGGTAAAAATTATCCCGCCTTATGGACAGAATCACCCTGATCTATACGGTGCCATTACAGAAGAGGCTGTCGCCCGTGCTGAACTGTTCGCACCCGACCGGCGTCGAGTAATTAATCTTGCAATATCGACGGATGACAAGGATCAGGGAAAGCCTTCCTCTTGGTCTGCAGCAATTGACAAACTCTCCTCAGGCTATGAGGATGACGAACGGCGTCTGGTTGTAATTGCCGCAGGTAATACCGCCTTGGATAGTCGCCATTTGTATCCTGACAGCAACTTGACGGATTATGTTCAAGACCCCGGTCAGTCTTGGAATGCTCTTACCGTCGGAGCATATACTGAAAAAGTCTTGCTTGATGAGGCTGAATACCCTGGATGGAAGGTCATAGCTGCCCTTGGTGATCTTAGCCCGTGTAGCTGCACATCCATGATTTGGGAATCCGGATGGCCGACGAAGCCAGATCTGGTTATGGAAGGCGGGAATATGGCTATCGACCCTGGTTCAGGGCTTGCAGACCATATTGACAGCTTAGCACTCTTGACAACGAACCGCGATTTCACTACGAAACCTCTCGTGACAACTGGAGATACCAGTGCGGCTACGGCCCTGGTCAGTAGAATGGCTGCAATTATTCAGGCTCACTACCCAGAACTTTGGCCGGAAACGTTACGGGCCTTGTTAGTGCACAGCGCCGACTGGACTCAGGCAATGCTCGATCGATTCCACGATGGGAAGCGCATCGGTATTCGCAATCTGCTTAAATGCTTCGGTTATGGTGTGCCAAACATGGATAAGGCTATATGGAGCGCCCAGAACTCTTTAAACTTAATTGTTCAGGATTCCTTGCAGCCATATGAGAAACAAAAGAGTGACTTCAAAACCAAGGATATGCACATTCACTCAATTCCTTGGCCCGTTGAGGTGCTACAGTCACTTGGCGACATCCACGTTGAAATGCGCGTCACCCTGTCATATTTTATTGAGCCCAATCCAGCACGTCGTGGGTGGACAAGGAGATACCGCTATGCATCACATGGCCTTCGATTTGACGTCAAGACTCCCGAAGAAACTTTGATGCAGTTCCGTCAGCGGATTAACCGTGCTGCTCATGACGAGGAGATGGGCGTAAAGTCAAAGAGTGACGTAAAAAGATGGGTGGTTGGACCTGACTTGAGAGGTCTGGGGTCTATTCACTCTGATCGTTGGCAGGGAAGTGCTGCTGAGCTTGCAACTCGTGGTTACATAGCAGTATATCCTGTTATTGGCTGGTGGCGGGAACGTCATTGTCTTGGTCGCTGGGATAAGTTGGCCCGGTATGCACTTGTTGTCTCCATATCATCACCCGAAGAAAAAGTAGATTTGTACACTCCTGTTGTTAATATTGTATCCACTTCGATTGAAATAACCGTGTGATCAGCTCCCAAGTAAGGATGAAGTACCCCACCGGTTTGGAGCTTCAAGGGGGGACGGGACAACCCGACTATTTTTGACGGTTTATTCTTTGTTTGTGCAAAATCTCATAAATGCAATCAACTCCTACTAAATTGCTCAATCTCTCCTTCTAAAAGTTCCTATCTGAATATTTTGTTTATTACACATCTCCCTTAATCAAACTCACACCTTCCCCCCTACAAGATTATCAGTCAGGAGGAACGAATGTGTCGATTACCAGGCATCTGCCTGCTCATGATCAGTCTTGTCTGCATGCCGATCCAGGCCCATGCTTTCTGCTTCGAGGAGGCCGGGAGTCAATACGGCATATCGCCACAACTGCTTTGGAGTATTGCCAAGACGGAGAGCAACTTCAACCCCCGTGCGATCAATCGGAACAGTAACGGAACCTACGATTACGGTCTGATGCAGATCAATTCAAGTTGGGCCAAGAGACTTGGCAAAACATGGAATGAACTGGGAGAGCCATGCACGAATGTAAAGGTGGGAGCCTGGGTGCTGGCCCAATGTATTCAGGACTATGGCTACACCTGGCGAGCTGTCGGTTGTTACAACTCGCGTACTCCGTCGAAAGGTGACCGTTATGCCGGTAAGGTATATCGAGTCCTTGCGGAGCACGCCAGGCCTCAGGCAATGACGATCGTTGCCTCCAACAGCACGCCACGGTCCGTTTCGCCGTGGGATGTGGTGTTCATCGATGCTCTCCGCTGATCTCTTCGAAAAATACCGGTTACCGGAAGACGAGGTTGTCGATGCCGTTGAATGTGCTGTGGCCAAGACCCTGACCAAAGCTTTTCAGAAACGTGTTGAGGTTCGGGCGGAGGATGGGCTGGAAATCATCGCCTATCCCGCACTGGGGTACCCGGTAGCTATCCCGCTTCAGAGCATCACCAGGAAACTGCGCCGGCATATCATCCACAATGTCGAGGCCGAACTGCAAAAACGACAGATCATGATGGAGTCAAACGTATTGAAGGGACTGCAGGGAAGAGTCTTCTCCGGAGTTGTTGGCAGAATCGGTGCGACCGGGACGCTGCATGTGACACTGGAAATAGAAGATGCTCTCAAGTCGCTGATCCTCTATGGAGAGTGCCCGACACGCAACCAGCCTCGCCATGAGCGCTCCTGCTACCGCATAGGCGAACAGCGGCGCTTCCTGGTCACGAGTGTGCGTCCAGTAGTAGTGGGCGGAGATGTTGCGAAGGTTCGCCTTGTCCTCAACCGGGCATCACGGACCTTTCCGGCGGTGCTCTTCAGGGAACTGACCGGCATTACGGAAATCGAATGCCAGCGGCGTGTTGCCGGCGGATTCAGCGAAGTGGTCACTCCGGTGCGGATTCCCAAATCATCAATCAACACAGTGGGAAAGGAATTACGTGAGCATATTCAAGTCATCATCACCCCATAGCAACATCAACCCGAAATTCATGACTTCCATCGGCACCGGTGTCCAGATGGAAAGGCCGACCCGGATGGGTCCGATTTCAATCCCGGATCAATACCGGAAACGGCACATGTTCGTTTTCGGCACCACCGGGGTCGGTAAGACCCGTCTTTGCGAGAACCTTATTGAGCAGGACATCCTCAAGGGCAACAGCGTCGTCTACTTTGACCCAAAGGGTGACCAGCAGATTTTTACCAAGATTTTCGAGGTCGCCCGCAAAGCCAAGCGGCTCAAGGATCTGATGCTCGTGACGCCGATTTTCCCGGAATACTCGGCTGTCATCGATCCCATGGCCTATTACTTCATGCCGGACGAACTGGTCGGCCATATCGTCTCCGGCATACAGGGAGGACGTGAGCCGTTCTACCGCAACATTGCTAAGGAGATTACCACCGCCATCATCACGGCAAACATCATCATCGCCAACTGGGAGGAGCGTCTGCCCTCACAGAACATGGACGCCATCAGGCAGAGCATCCGCCGCTCGTCGCTGAGCAGCACCATGGCGCTCCTGCAAGAGATCAAAACCCGTGAGGCGCTGCTGACAGCCGGCATGATTCAGGACATTCTCGAATCACCGCAGGAGTATTACTCGAAGGTTTCTTCAACATTACGCACCTGCCTGATGGAACTTTCCTCCGGCAACATCGGCAAGATAATCGGTCAGGCTGACAGCAACCGCTTCATCAGCCGACTTGAGAAAGGGAAAGGGGTCATCATGGTCGTTCACACCGGCACCATGATAACCAGGGAGGCTGCCGCTACACTCGGCAAGGTTCTCCTGTCGATGATCCAGTCCTTCATCGGCAGGGTCTATCTTTCAGACAAGCAGAAAGTATCACCGCCGTTGTCCATCTACATCGACGAAGCCCAGAGCATTTTCTACCAGGGGGTGGAGGATCTCTTCGCCAAAGCCGGGTCGGCAGACGTGATGGTTCATGCTTTCGCCCAATCAGTAAACCAGATTTATGCCGCCATTGGTGAGGAATATGGCAAGTCGATCCTCGACAATACCAATACCAAGATCTTTATGCGCTGCTCGGATGCCGAAACATCGGAGTATGTCGTACGCCATTTTGGTGTTCGCAACGTGCTGACCGGCATTTTCGGGTCTAATCAGGTCACAACCCGTGAAGTGGAACAGGATATTTTGAAGGTACAGGACGTTCTTGGGCTGCAGCCTCGGGAATTTTACATGTTGACCTATTCCGGAAGGTACAAGGGTGTGACTCACGATGCCAGGGACCCGCAACTGCAGATCGTCTTTCCGCCGGCACCATCATCCATAACTGCATACAGGGACGGTGCATGATCACCATAATCCTCTATTGTTGCGGTGCTCTCGGCATCCTGATGGTTGCCTACAACCTGTGGCGCATCCTGGCCAAACAGCCGGCGAATGCAGCACAGGAGCCGTGGGCGCCTCTGGAACTGTCAGAACTGGAACCGGATGACGACTTCCCTCGCACAAACCTTTCCATAGTCGCACCGTTATGGAAAGGACATGTCGTCCAGTTTATCGATCTGTCCAGGCTTTGGCGGGAACCCCCACCAAAGGAGGAAGAAGAAGCGGCGGTTCCCCGTCCGACGTTCCGACATCAGGAGATTGAAGAGTTTTACTTCGACATTGTGGAAAGGGAACCACTGATCAAAGGTAACCGTAAGACCGTCATCATCTATCTGCTCAAGATCCTCGATGTTGATGGGACATGCCCGTCGGTAGTCGGCATCAAGAAATACTCGGGAGTCGGCAAGCAGGTATCCGATCCGGATTCGGCATACGGAACTGCTGCTCTTGCGCAATTGGCTACTGTGCCCTTGTACCGGCACTCCCTGGGGGTGGCTCGCAAATTCATCGAGAAGAATACCGAAAGGATCATGCTGCCCACGATTCTTATTGTATCTCTGGCGCACGACATCGGAAAGATCCCCTCATACCACAGCCAGTATTATTCGACAGCAGACCATCCGCAGATAGCGCTCATCATCCTTGCGAGTATCCCGGAGTATGTCGCGCTTCCTAACAGGGATGATCTCGACAGCATCATCCGCAATCATCACCAGATGACACCGAACAACCCTCTCACCGCATGTCTGAAGAAGTGTGATCAGGAGGCACGTAATGATGAGATGGGGGCATTCCTTGGCCAGATGGCGCAGATGAAGAGTCCCACAGTGAGCGAACCGCCGGCATTCATTGCCCTGCCGCAACCTGAAACGGCAAGCACCGCCGAAAGAGCTTCCCAGGAATGGGATCACCCCCTTGGTTCCCCGGAATCTGGCAAATTCACACCCAAGAAGATCAAACTTCCTGGCTGGTTCGACGCTGATATGATCCTTGAAGCTATCCGCGGATTGATCAACCAGGTGGAGAAAACGTCGGCAGGGGTCAAATGGCAGGCCATATCACTTCCAAATGGCTTGGTCTACCTGAAGCCTGATGCGCTCTGGGAGATTATCCATCAGGTGAGTGCCGGCGATCCGATGGTCCTGGTTGCTGACGCTGATGAAGAAACCAAACGGAATATTCTCTATACCGTTGTCTGGGAGCTGAGCGCTGTCAGAGATGCCATCGCCACCGAGTTGATGACCAATGCGTACTACACGACGAGAGCGTCAATCGTGTCGAGCAACGACAAGGCATTCTACAAGCTCATGATCCCGTTCCGGGTAGATGCTTTCGGCGTGCTTACCTCAGACCTGGAAAGCACCAAGCCTCCGGTCCTGAAAAAAATCGTCAAGGATATCAGGCCCAAACAGGCGGAGGAGAGCGAATGAGGAGACTGATCCTTGCAGGGATTCTGCAATTGACTGTGTCCACGGCCTCTGCCGGATACTACACCAATTCGTCAACCGGTTGGTGGTGGTACCAGAAAGAGCCGGAGAAACAGGCCGAGAAGCCGGCAAAAAAGAAAAAACCGAGCAAGCCCGTTCCGTCCCTCAAGGACTACACCTATGAGCAAATCTGGGATATGCATCCGGACCAGTTCCAGGAGTTTGCCGAAGTATTGAAAAAGAAGGCTGTCCAGAAGCCGAGCGAAGAAAACGTGAAGGAGTACTTCGAGGTACAGGAAATCGCCCGTAAGAAGGCGCTTGCTTTTTCCAACGTGGCTCAGTTTGTCTGGCAGAAGTACCCGGAACTGACCACCAAGAAGGACTACCCGATCACGACTCCCGGCAACCTGGCCCGGATCTCCCAGATCAATGAGGAGCGGCAGCGCATCCTGCGGGACAACCGGGATGACTTTGCCCTGATTTATTTCCAGAGACCTGACTGCAGCTACTGCGATGAGCAATCCCGCATCCTTGACTGGTTCACCAACGAGACCGGCTGGACCGTGAAGAAGGTCAACATCAGTGAGAACCCGGGACTCGCCGCCAAATTCAGCGTGGAGATCACGCCGACCCTGATCCTGATCCAGAAAGGGAACCAGGATTATCTACCGGTCTCGGCAGGCGTCATTTCCGCCGACGAGATCGAAGACAAGGCATACCGGGCCGTGCGCCTCCTCAAGGGTGACATCTCCCCGGAGGAATATTCGCTCTACGAATTCCAGAAGGGAGGCAGCTTCGACGTTAAAAAGCGCCGTCTTCAGGAAAAGGAGCGGCCATGAGTCTGCCGATCCTACAGCAACAGAAAAGAGGTGTACGTGTGAAACGAACCGTTATTACCAGAACCACCGCTGCCTGCCTGGCGGCAACCATTGCCTTGAACCCGGTACTCTCCTGGTCTGGCTGGGTCGATGACTGGGTGCAGCAGAAAAGCTCCACTTCTCCCAGCTATTATGAAGGGTCAAAGCGTGGCTACTACACCGGAGGGAGTTTCTCTGCCAGGTGGGCGAACACCGATGATCATCTGTTTACTGCCTCGCTGCCCAAACTGAAGTCCGGCTGCGGTGGTATCGACATGTTCCTCGGCGGCTTCTCGTTTCTGAACGTGGATTACCTGGTGCAGAAACTCCAGAACATCCT
>JBAYTT010000002.1:0-60033 GCA_041675485.1 Pelobacteraceae bacterium
TGCTGGGCGCCCAGGAATTCACCGAGGGAAAAAACGCCCACTCAAACGCGACCCGGCTTGGTATCCGCTCGACACCATGGAAGGGGGGCACCCTGACCTCCACGGTCGAACGGCAATTGAACGAGAACAGCTCGCGGATATTCGGCTCCATGGGGTTGCGCCAGACATGGCAGTTGACCGACGAATGGAAGGTTGATGTCGGCCTCGACCGCACCCAGACCATTTTCAAGAAGGCGGGATACACCGCCAACCCGGCTGTTACTCCGGCTTCAGGCGGTTCGGAGGATTTCACCGCCGTTTCTACCGGAGCAACCTATCTCGTCAAGGGGTTGACCTGGGATTCCCGTTTCGAATATCGTACCAGCAGCAGCGAGGATAAATGGGGCGTTTTGAGCGGCGTGGTCAAGGAGCAGGGGAACGGGTGGGCCTGGTCAACCCGGGGTCAATATTTCCAGACCAACGCTTCCGGCGGAGTGGAAACCCGGCGGGTAAACATCCGGCTGGGACTGGTGTACCGTCCGCCCCGGACCCGCTGGATTCATCTCAACCGTTTTGACATCATCCATGACAATCAGACAGGTGGCGGCCAGACAGAGTCGACCTCGTGGCGTTTTGTGAACAACTACACCGCCAACTACAAACCGCGCAAGGATCTGCAGGTTTCGCTGAAATACGGCGCCAAGTTCGTGATGGACACCATCAGCACCAAGCGGTATCAGGCGTTTACGGATCATTGGGGCACGGAGATTCGCTACGACATTACGAAAAAATGGGACATCGGTCTGCGCGGCAGCGTACTGCACTCATGGAACGGCGGGCAATACGCCTACAGTGGCGGCGGCGCGGCAGGCTACAATATGGTTGAAAACGCCTGGGTCAGTCTGGGGTACAATGTCTGGGGCTTCACCGACAAGGATTTTTCTGCCGCCGACTACACCGCCCAGGGGCCGTATGTCCGGTTCCGGATGAAGTTCGACCAGCAGTCGGTCAAGGACGCGGCTGGGTGGCTGAACAAACAATGAGCACATAACGAAGGATCTCTCTGACATGATACGGAATATTTTTTTCACAGGAATTGCCGTCATCCTGCTTTCACTCGGCGTTGTCACGCGAAGTCACGCGGTATGCGGAACCCCGGGCAAAGATGGGCCGATGCCGGCATTAGCCGCTAACAGTATTGTCAATGCCTATTACGCCGGGACCGGAAGCCCTGCAGCCGGCACCACATCCGTTACGGTCGGTGCGGTCGTAACCACGACCGGCGGCCAGAATCTGCCGATCAATCCGGGTGACCTGCTACTGATCATCCAGATGCAGGACGCGAACATCAATGCCACCAATACCGCCGCGTATGGCGGCAGCGGGACCGGCACCGGCTATACCACCCTGAACAGTACCGGCCGTTACGAATTCGTGGTCGCCACCAATACGGTGACGACAGCCGGCGGCACCATCACCGTTTCATCGCCATTGGCAAACAGCTACAGAACCGGGGCCTACGTGGCCGGCTCAAATGGAGCCCGCCGCTTTCAGGTCATCCGGGTTCCCCAATATTCATCCGCAACAATGAGCGGCAGCCTGTCGGCCCCGGTATGGACGAGCGCGACAGGAATCGGCGGCGTGGTTGCCATCGATGTTGCCGGGCAGCTGAACTGGAACGGAAGAAGCATCAACGTAACCGGGCTTGGCTTTCGCGGCGGCGGCGGCAGGTCGCTCACGGGGGGTACAGGAGCTGACACGGATTATCGCACGCTGTCATCCGTGGCCAACAACGCCCAGAAGGGTGAAGGCATTGCCGGGACTTCCAACCGCGTGGTCACGTCAACCGGAACTGTCATAAATACCGCCAGCGAAGGATACCCGAACGGTAGCCACGCCCGTGGGGCGCCCGGCAATGCGGGTGGGGGCGGGACGGATGGCAATCAGGCCGCCAATGATGAGAATACCGGCGGCGGAGGCGGCGCCGGATTTGGAGCAGGCGGCAAGGGGGGCAATGCCTGGTCTTCAGCTGTAGCTTCCGGCGGCTTTGGCGGCAGCGGCGTCCCCATGTCCGCGAGCCTCCTGACCATGGGGGGCGGGGGCGGCGCCGGGACAACGAATAACGCGACCGGCACCCCTGCCAGTGGCCAGGCATCCAGTGGTGCCACCGGTGGCGGCATCGCATTTGTCAGGGCAGGCAGCATCACCGGCTCGGGCACCATCAGTGCGAACGGCAATGATGGCAATTCTACCGTTTGTAACGACGGCTCCGGTGGTGGTGGCGGTGGAGGCTCGGTCGTGGTGGTTGCTTCAGGCGGAGCGGGATCGGTCGGGGCGCTGACCGTACATGCAAACGGAGGCAAGGGGGGTGACAACCTGCAAGCCGCGTGTAATCCCGGCACGACAACGGCACATGGTCCCGGCGGCGGTGGCGGTGGCGGTTATGTCGCACTTTCCGGGACGGCAACGATAAATGTCGCGGGAGGGGCAAACGGCGTTACCGTCGGCAGCGCCGCCTTTGGGGCGACTCCCGGCATTGCCGGTTCCAGCTCGACCGCTGTCTCGGCAGTAAGCGTGCCGGGTGCCGGTTTTGGCGCAGCCTGTTATCCGCAGCTGACCGTTGCCAAATCGACCTCAACCCCAACGGCAGCCAAAGGCGGGACGGCAACATACACCATAACGGCGACCAACGCCGCCACAGCGGGGTGGGCGACCGGGCTCAAAGTCTACGACTATTTTGTGTCACCGCCAAGTCCGCCCTATCCAGGCGGGACACCTTTCGCGCCGTTTACCTACGCCGCCACGACGGCACCAACCCCGACATTGGCCGGCACCGGAGCCAGCCGTTCAACAACTCCGGTAAACCCGGCAGCCGGCAGCAATCAACCGGCGTGGGGAGATTTCACCATTCCTCCCGGCGGATCGGTTGTGATTACCTTCAATGCCACGATTCCCGCTGCAACCGGTTATGGCCTGTATCAAAATAATGGCGCGGTCTTTTATAATGACCCGACCCGGACAACGGCCGGACAGGTCGCGACACCGGGGGGTACCTATCAGGGCGGCGGAACTGCCGCTGGCACCAACTACGATCCAGCGTCGTCAACTCTTGAAGATGTTGCCATCTGGGCTCCTTCGCCAACAATAGCAAAAGCATTTGCTCCCGGCACCGTCGTCACGGGGAGCGGCGTGTCCACGATGACATTCACTCTTTCAAACTCGAACGCCTTTGCACTTACCAACGTGAACTTCACCGATACGCTGACAGGATTCAAGGTCAGGAACGGTACAATCGGCGGCACCTGCGTCGGGACAACCAATTCACCTCCCCTGGCGGCAGATGCCACGTCATTGAATTTGACCGTCCCGTCGCTGCCGGTCGCCGGCTGTACCATCACCATCCCGGTATACAGCACCATTGCCGGCAACTACACCAACACCACAAGCGGCGTCGGTTCATCGGAGAGCGGCCCGGTTTCACGGGGGACCCCCAGCAATACCGCGAGTCTCTCGTTTTTCGCGCCGCTTGTGGTAACCAAGGTTCCAAGTGTTTCCACGGCCACCCCTGGAGCGCTTGTGAGTTACACCATCGGCTACAGCAACCCCAACTCTTCGGCAATTCTCAAAGATCTTGTCATATCGGATCCGGTTCCGCTCTATTCAACGTACCAATCGGCCTCCTGCGGACCGTTGCCTTCCGGAATAACAGCATGCAACGTATCTTTTTCCCCACCGCCGGCGGGAAATGGCAATGGCATAGCCACGTGGACCTTACCGGGAGACCTGAACCCCGGCGCGTCCGGTACTGTTCAACTCTCGGTTACTATCCAATAAACACAAAAAAACCACCTGAAAGCAGGTGGTTTTTTTGTGTTCCAAATTCCACATCGGGATTTACTTGATCCGCACTCCGACATCGTCACCACCTCCCGGAAGGTCATTCAGCGTCGGGCTATTCACCCCGGTATCCAGCTTTCCGTTGGGCCCCGCCGATATCACCCACACAGGGTTGTTGTCAGAAAAATTTATCACATTCACGATATACTTGTTTCCCCACGGGTCGGCCTTGTCCTCTGCGACATAGGCACCTGCCCGGTTGTTGTAACACGACTGGACCACGGGCGGACTTGCAGACGGCAAGTTCAGCAGAGTCCCGATTATCGCGGCTGTCCCTACTCCTCCAATCTGCCAGTCGCCTGCCAGGTTCAACGGGGCAACTCCGGCTCCGCTCTCAAGAGTCAAATAGAGTTGACTGCAGTCATTCGGCACATACAGCGGCCACTTCGCCGTTTCCTTCCTGAACATGAGCAGTGCCGATGAAATGGACTTGCACTCCGCTTCAGCCCGGGAAATCTTCGCCTCATCGATTTGATTAAAGATTACCGGCACCAGAATCCCGGCCAGAATCGCAATGATCGCCGCGACAACAATGACCTCTATCAGAGTAAAACCACGATTTCCCGTCATTCAAGTCCCTCTTGTACAGTATTGTGTAACGAAATCAAAGTGATGACGTTTTTTTATACACGATCCCAACGCCAATGTCTTGTAAATTCCACGGTTTAAATCAGCGCTTGTGCCACAAAAATCCCTCCCGCCAGCCGGCAAGATATGCTACAGTTACGCAAATTTTATCAAAAGGACCGTTACATGCTCATCCCCAACACGTCCCCCTCTTTTTTACCATGGGAGGACAACGATCCGGCACCGCAGTGGGGCACCGTTTTTGGCAACGACCACCCGCTGGCTCTGGAAATAGGCTGCGGAGTGGGCGACTTTATCGTGCAGATGGCCGTTCTCCACCCTGATCTCAACTTTATTGCGCTTGATTTCTACAACAAAGGGTGCATAAAAACCTGCAAGCGGATAGACAAGGCCGGACTCACCAATGTGCGGGTGCTGCGGGCCGAAGCCCGCAGCTTCATCGAAGCCTGCATTCCGGCGGCGACACTGCGCATGGTTGTCATCAACTGCCCCGACCCCTGGCCCAAACTGCGCCACCGGAAGAGGCGCCTGGTCAATTCGGAATTTGCCACATATCTGTCGCGCTTTATGAAACCGGAGGCGGACCTCTACTTCGCTACCGATTTCGTCGATTACGGGCTGGATGTCGCGGAGTTCATGGCCGTTCAACCCGGATTCGTCAACCAGCTGGCACCCGATACGTTCCGTCACCACCTGGAAGGATATCCTGTTTCAAAATACATGCGACGCTTTCTGGAAATGGGCCAGCCTATATATTATGTCCATTACCGGAAAGCGTAAGAGCGCAAGTCAGATTCAAAACCACCCCCCCTCAATCCCCCCTTATCAGGGGGGAGATTTGAAGCTCTCCCCTGATAAGGACCCTCTGGGGCCTAAAGGGAGCGGGGAGGGGTTAAGGCAGGGAGTCATCATGGATGAGACATCGTCAAAAAAGGATCCCGGTTTTTTCAACCCGCGCGGCGCGTCCATGCGGGGTGAAGTTCGTGCCATCAAACTGGTGCTGTCAGGATGGCTGATTGCCATTGTCGGATTTCAGCTTTTTGCCTACCTTCTGGAAGCAAACTATTCGGAGCTGTTGCTCAAAGATCTGACCTTCTTCAATCTGCCGATCCAATTCTGGCTGAGCGGCCAGTTTCTGCCGCTCTGGTTCATTATCCTCTGCGTGCTGTTCAATGTCTGGATGGACCGCCACACGGCGCAATCCATGGAAGGCTCGCTCCGCTTCCGCATAAAACCGACCCGCGGGGAGGACGAATAAATGGCATACGGTATAATACAGCTGGTGCCGTTAGCCATTGTGGCCGGCATGTTTGCACTCTTTATCCTTTCAGGGTTGCGCAATCGCTGCAAGCAAACCACCGAATACGCATTCACCGGCAGCTACACAGGACGGGTCGGCATCGGCGCAGGGATCGCCAGCAACTGGATGAGCGCCGCCAGCTTCCTCGGTATGGCCGGTGTGTTTTATCTGAAGGGGTATTTTGCCATGGCGTACGTGGTTGGGTGGACCGGCGGCTATGTTCTGCTGCTGGTGCTGATGGCCACCCAGATCAGGCGTTTCGGCAAGTTCACAACACCCGATTTTGTCGGCTTCCGCTATGAATCAGATACCGCCCGCACCCTGGCCGCGCTGATTTCAATCATCATTACGGTCATTTACTGCGTCGCCCAATTTCGCGGCATCGCCCTGCTGGTCTCCTGGCTGTTCGGAATTGCCTATATCCCCGCGGTTATCGTCGGAACATCACTGCTGGTATCGTTCGTCGTCGTGTCGGGAGCGATGGGGGTGGCCCGCAATCAGAAGCTGCAGTATTTCGTGCTGATCATCACTTTTATCCTGCCGTTGATGCTCCTGACCCGCAAGCTGGGCTATTTCTGGATACTGCCCCAGTTCGGCTACGGGGAGGCCATCGGCGAACTGCAGCAGCAGTTCGGCTATAACTGGTCCGAACCGTTTGCCAACACCTCCCTTTACGAGTGGTTTGCCCTCTGCTTTACCCTGATGTTCGGAACCGCCGGGCTGCCGCACGTACTTTCCCGTTTCTACATGGTCCCGGCTATACGGGACGCTCGCTGGGGAGTCGTCTGGGGATTGTTTTTCATCGCCCTGATCTACTGGTCGGCACCGGCGTATGGCGTCCTGGCCCGTCTTTTTGAAGCGCGGAACGGCTTGACCCTCAATGCGGGGAGCGCCGATGCTGCCGACATGATCGTGCTCACCGCAGCTGGCCTGGGCGGTCTGCCAATCTGGGCGGTCGGGCTCCTGGCTGCCGGCGGCATGAGCGCCGCCTTTTCCACGGTAGCAGGATTGATGATGACCGGTTCCGCTTCATTTTCATTTGATATTTACCCGCGCCTGATCCGCCCGGATGCATCAGAGCGTGACAAAGTCTATGCCGCGAAAGGCTTTTTCCTCGCTCTTGCCGTTGTCGTCATGGTACTGACCTGCCAGCCATGGGGGATGATCGCGGAGATTGCCGCCTTTGCCTTTGCAGTGGCCGGCAACACGATTTTTCCGGCATTCCTGCTCGGCATCTGGTGGCCGCGGGCCAATGCAACCGGTGTCATCAGCGGCATGCTGACCGGACTGGTCATAAGCTTCGCTCCTCTCTGTGCCGGCGACTCCCTGCCGTTTATCTCGCACCTGTTTCCACTTACATCGTCCGCTTTTATCGGTGCGCCTCTGGTCATGCTTGTCATGATCGTCGCCTCATTGCTGACCGCTCCGCCATCAGCAGCCATCCGGCTCTTTTTACGCCAGGATGTGCATGACTGCCACGAAGAGTGATGGATCTCCTGTTATCTGCAAAGGGGGGTAATGTCACCTCCTGGAGAGCGGTTGAAAATTTTTCCGCCTCATATCGACAGTCCCTGCTGAAACTGGCAGCTTCAGACCGCAACGGCAGCGCTGAAGCCCTTTTTTCAGAGGCATGCGGCTCGATTGATGCCATCATCTCGACAAATCAAACGCTCTTGCAGCACCTGGACAGCCTGATCGAACACGTGTCCACAGCTCCATCAGCCGAACGGAAAGAACTGACCGCCTCATTCTACAGCGGCCTGTATCACTACTTTGACACCTATCATTCAGCCCCCGCATTCTATCAACTGAGCATGGCTTTTCTGCGCCAGGCAAGCGCCGCCATCGTTGCGCAGGCCACTGACCAACTCGGCCCGGCGGCCGGCAATCTTCCCGAGATGACACTGATAGCTGTCGGACCGGCCGGACGCGCTGAATATTCACCGTTCTGTTCACTGCAGATCCTGCTCGTTCATGGTGAGGTTGCAGCGTCGCACCATGAAACCATCGAGCGGTTCTGCCATTCCCTCCATGCCGGATTCGAGGCTGCCGGCTTGTCGATTGATCAGGTTGTCACTCCACGCAATGCCCGCTGGCGTGGAACCATGGCTGAATGGCAGCAGTACTTTATGGATGGTGGGCAGCCGCAGACGGATGAGGAGTTAATCGATCTTTGCCGCCTCGTTGACCAGTACCCGCTTTACCATGGCGACCGGTTTGCCGGGGATTTGAAGCAGATGAGCAGCGCGGCACTGAACGGAAACCGCCCTGCGCTGACAAACCTTATCGAACGGATGGAACATCTTTCAAATGGCCTCGGTATTATGGGAAGGCTGAAGCTCGAGCGAAGCGGGAGAGAACAGGGCCTGTTCAGGCTTCTGGAACATGGGCTGCTGCCTCTTTCTGCCGCTCTTTCAGCGCTGGCCCTGATCAAGGAGAGCAGAGAAACCGGCAACTGCGACAGAATCCGTGACCTGCTGAAGCGGCGTCAACTTGATGTCGAACTGGCGGAGCGGATGCTGGCCACCTGGCACACCCTTCATGACCTGCGCCTGCGACTCGAACAATCCTTCCGCATCGGTCACAATTCAAACCAGTCATTATTCCTGAACCCGAACGATCTGTCCGTCCCGCAGCGGCACGCGCTGAAAGAAACCCTCGAATCGGTTGCCATAATTCAGCGCCATGTCGCGATTATTTTCTCCGGGATGGGGGAATAGGGTCCTATGCTTTTGTCGCTTTCAACCGGATGCCTCTTTACCCTGCCACTGCCAAGGATATTCGAACTTGCGACAGAGGCTGGTTTCGACGGAGTCGAGCTGATCATCAACCAGAATTTTCAGCGGGTCAACTCCGGCAAGCTGATTCGTTCACTTCAACAAATTGCCGCGATCCATTCCATCCATGCCCCCTTTATGGAGCTGGATGGGTGGGGTGGACCGATCGAATCGCTCAAGCGTTCCGTAGAACTGGCGGCTGAATGCGGCATTCCGCTGGTTAATTTCCACCCCCCTTCATGGATGGGGTTCGAGATCGGATTCTGGCGCTGGCTCTACAGTATCCATGACTACCAGCATGAGCTTGGCCTGGGCGGGCAAGTGGCCATTGCCATGGAAAACATGCCGTGGGTTGGCAAGTGGAAGATCAACCCGAATATTCTCTCCAACACGCAACGGCTGGTCGATTTTATCCGGGACCACAACCTGTACATGACGTTCGACTGCACCCATATGGGGTCCGGAAAAACCAACTTCATCAATGACTTTTTTCTCTGTTACGACTCGGACCGCATTCTTAATATCCATTTTTCCGATTATGGCCATGATCGCGAGCATCTGCTTCCGGGTCACGGGATTCTGCCACTTACCCGTTTCCTGAATCACCTGCGCAACACAGAGTATCAAAGCACCGTTACCCTTGAACTCGACCCGAGGGAATTCCCCAAAGGGGAACATAACATCCTCGAAAGCCTGAAAGAGATCCTGGCCTTCCTGCGCACGGAGACCAGCCCGCAGAGCGGTGCTCACCGTGAGTACACGCAGGAAACGATACAGGTTTCAACAAGCGATTGAATTGTACTTTTCCGTGAAGCAGACAGCTATGCCGCGGATTGAAACGGCCTCATTCCATGACTGACCGATATATAGAAAAATCGTTTCTCTACCTGCTTGTCTTCTCTCTCCTTCTGCATCTGGGAGTATTTGCCGGGCTGTATTATTTCCCTCCCGCACCCAAGGAAGCGCCCAAAGAGCCGGTGTTTATCGATCTGCAGCAGATGCCGGAGCTGAAACAGCCTCTTGAACAGCAACAGGAGACCAAACGGCGCTCCGAACAACGCACCAGAGTCCCCAGGGAAACCGCCCCGCGCGGCGATGCGGCAAAAGATCTCCAGACAGTTGAAAAGCAAACCGCGCCTTCTCCCGAGCGGCAACCTTCACCGGCTGCCAGGCCATCCCGCCCTTCTCAAGCGCTGCCCGCTCAGCCTTCCATAGCACCCGGCTCTTCAACGGCCAGCCTTCTGAAACCAAAAGAACAGTCGGTGCGGCAAGCACCATCCGCAGCCCACCTCTTCCCCGGAGCCAACCGTCTGGCAAAACTGGAAGACAGTTACCGGCGTAAATTCGAAAGCGACATTGCCGAAGGGGACACCCGCTTTCTGAACAGTGACGACATCGTATTCGGCTCGTTCCTGCGCCGCTTTGAAGGGGCGGTCTACGGCGTCTGGCGCTACCCCCAGGAAGCCGCCCTGAGAGGAATCGAGGGGATCACGCCGGTCCGGATCACTTTTAACCGGCGGGGAGAAATCACCAATATCCAGCAACTGGAGAGTTCCGGCGCCCGGATTCTGGACGAAGAGGTGCTGCGGACCCTGCGGGCCATCGGGCCGGTGGGAGGATTTCCCAAAGGATATGACAAGGAGGAATTCCACCTGATTGCGTTCTTTCAATACGGCGGAGCCAGGAGATCTCTACGGTGAGCGACATGAATGGTTTCCTGATAGCCGCCCCGCAGAGCGGCAGCGGCAAAACGACCGTCTGTCTGGCGATCATGGCGGCACTGGCACGGCGCGGCATGGCAGTTGCCCCCTTCAAGTGCGGACCTGATTTCATTGATCCGGGGTATCACCGGGCCGTTACCGGCCGCCACTCGATCAACCTTGACGGCTGGATGTGCGGCGAGGAGTATGTGCGCCAGACTTTTCTGACAGCTCTGGCCGGGAAGGCAATTGCTGTTATCGAGGGAGTCATGGGGCTTTTCGACGGGATAGCCGCATCGAGCACCGACGGGAGCAGCGCCCAGATTGCCGCCATGACGGGAGCGCCGGTGGTACTGGTGGTTAATGCCCGCGGCATGGCGGCCAGCGCCGCGGCACTGGTCAAGGGATTTACCGGGTTTGATCCGCGGGTCGGGGTGGCAGGAGTCATCTTCAACAACGTCGGCAGCGACGCACATGCCGCACTGCTTAAGGAAGCGCTTGCAAGCCATTGCCCCGAGAGCACCTGTTTCGGCTGCATACCCCGCGATGAAGCGCTGGCCATCCCCTCACGCCACCTGGGACTGGTGACAGCAGACGACAACCCGCTCTCCGCTGAGTTTACCGGGAGACTGGCGGACATGGCGGAGCGTTGCCTGGATCTGGATGGGTTATGTCAACTGGGCTTCGACTCCACTCTTCCGCTCCCTTCGACTCCGCTCAGGGAACGAAAGAGTCACGCCCGGTTGCTGAGCGGAGCCGAAGCACCGGTCCGCATCGCCGTGGCCCGCGACTCCGCATTCTGCTTCATGTACGAAGACAATCTCCGGCTGCTGGAAGAGGCCGGCGCAGAGCTCACTTTTTTCTCGCCACTGAACGATGCCGCTCTTCCCGCGGACAGCCACGGCATCTATCTGCCGGGCGGCTATCCCGAACTGTTTGCCGCTCAACTTGATAAGAACGGAACCATGAAAGAATCGATCAGAACCGCGATAGTAAAGGAGATGCCGGTCTATGCGGAATGTGGCGGCTTTGTCTATCTGACTGAGGGGATCGACGCCTCTGAAAACCAGGCATCAGCGGATTTTGTGGGGGTTTTTCCGGTACGCTGCCGGATGTTGCCGCGCCGCAAGGCGCTTGGCTATCGGCAGGCAGAACTGGCAGGAGATGTCGCCATCGGCAAAAAAGGAGCAGTGGTCCGGGGGCATGAATTTCACTACTCGGAGATCGGCACAATGCCGGCAGAGGTTGAGCGCTGTTATCAGGTGTCGCGTCAGGGAGTGACATTGGGAACTGAGGGGTACCGGATACGCAACTGCCTTGCGTCATATATTCATCTGCATTTCGGCAGCAACCGGGACATAGCAACGACGTTTGTCACTGCCTGCAGAGAACAAAGACAATCAAAAAAGTAGTCCTTACCGCAAAGCCGCAAAGCTCGCTAAGAATTTAAGACGGTAACGTCAGAATGATCTTCTTTGCGTACTTGGCGGCTTTGCGGTTCAAATGTCCTGTTTTTTAATTTCAAGCCCACTATTCGTTGCCGGTCAGCACCATCTGTTTCTGCAACCGTTTGTAATAGAAATTCTGCCCGTACAGTACGGCGATCGGGTTATGGCCGGTAACGCGGTCCTTGACCACCAGGGTGGTAACCGGAGCCTTGGAGTGTTTGTTGAACAGCATGTCGTGGCCGACACAAAGGCCAACGATGATGTTCATGTCGGTACCCATCCGGTTGCAGATTTCAGCTTGGGCAATCGGGTTGCAGGCAGGCTCGAATGTGCCCGGTCTGACCTTGTCCGTCTCGGACAGCCCCAGTTCCAGCTTATCGATGCTCCCTGCCTTGCAGCAGACGCTGACCGGCTCGAAGCCTTGCGCCGTGAGAATTTTAGCCAACCGGTCCGACTCGTCAAGCAGACCGATGCAGGTTGCCATGCCGATTTTCTTGTATCCCATCAGCTTTGCAAACGCGATCGTATCCTCTACCCGTGTCCAGCGGGCATTGACGGCATCACTCCCCGGCACCGGCTGATAGCAGAGCCCTTCGACCCGTGCGGCTACAAAGGCTATTTTCGCATCCTCACTGTCACCACGGTATTCATCAAACGATTCCTGAACAACCTCTTCATAGGCATCGGACGGGCAGTTGCCCGGCCTGGGAGGAGCCAGATCCGGATCATTGCTCCAGCAATTGGTGGTACCATGCTTCTGCCATACCGAACTGCACTTGGCACAGGTAACTGATATCTGCTCTGACATGGAAATTCCTCCTACGCCGTCATGGTATTGAACAATAGATCGACTTCATGGCTGATCGTTTCATATTCCGCATCCAGATCGGACAGGAAATGCTCCAGGCTGGACGCGGCCAAAACCGGAGAAAGCTGTTTAAACACTTTCCAGGCGTTTTCTTCAGACCGTCCCGGAATACTTGCCTGGGCAACGCTGTCGGACGTTCCGTGCGACAGGCAGTAGAAATCTGCCAGAGAAACGATTGCCGTGAGCAATGGATCCTCGGTAGCCATCTCCGATGAATGGTGGTAGGAGATGACGTCACAGTACATCGGAGGGAAATTCCACCGCTGTGCAAGACAGAGCCCGACTTCGCAGTGGGTTGTACCGAAGAATTCGTATTCGGCATCGTAGGTGGTGAAGCTGGTATTCCTGATACTGTTCAGCATCTGGCCATATTCATCCTTGCAGTAATGCCCGAGAAAGACCTTCCCGATGTCGTGGAGAATGCCGACCAGATAGGCTTTTTCCATATCCGGGTAATCAACCATAAGGGCAATGCGACGGGATATGGCCCCCACACTGAAGGAGTGCATCCAGAACATTTTCATGTCAAAAGGCTGTTCCTTCTGCTTGAAGCCCTCCACGAAATAACTAGTCAGAATCATCTCACGGACACTTTTGAAACCGAGGAACAGCAGCGCGCGCTTGACCGATGAAATCGCATTGTTGGTACGATACAACGGCGAATTGACGACTCTGATGACCCTGGCGGCAAGCACCTGATCTGACAGAATCAGGTCGGCGATATCATTCGGATCGGCCTCCTGGTCATCAAGCATGGTGACAACTTTGGAGACAATAGCAGGAATAGTCGGCAGATCGCTGATATCCTTGAAAAGCCTGCGGGCTTTTATCATCATCGAAACTTTTTCCACGTTAGCTTCCTCTCGTCAGGGCGTTTCCAGCAAGGTCAGGAATTCATCCTCACCAAGAACTGCAACACCCAGTTCCCGGGCCTTAATCAGTTTGCTGCCCGCTTCTTCTCCCGCCACAACATAATCAGTCTTCCGGGAAACGGATCCTACCACATTTCCCCCCTGATCCTCTACCAGTTTTCTGGCATGGTCACGACTGAAACGGGTCAACGTCCCGGTAAATACAAAATTCTTGCCGCTCAGCCGCCCCCCGACTGTCTTGGCGACCGAGGCAGGACAGACACCAAGCTCCCGCAACTGACGGATAACAGCACGGTTGTCGGGGTTGTTAAAAAAGGTAACAATGCTCTGAGCCACCGTTGCCCCGATATCGCGAACGGAAGTCAGTTCCTCAACCGTCGAGATTTCAAGATTATCCAGGCTGCCAAATGCTTGTGCCAGGGATTTGGCCGTACGCTCACCGACATGACGGATCCCCAGTGCATAAATGAAGCGGGACAGGTCGCATGCCTTGCTGGACTCCAGCGCTCCCAGCAGGTTTGAAGCCAGCTTGTCTCCCATGCGCTCAAACTGCATGAAATCATCTTTTGTGAGGCGGTAGAGATCCGCGACCGTATGAACCAGCCCGAGTGAAAGCAGTTGTTCGACGACTTTTTCCCCCAACCCTTCGATGTCCATGGCGCCCCGCGAGGCAAAATGCCTGAGCGATTCACGTATCTGCGGAGGGCAGGAGAGCCCCATGCAGCGAAACGCAACTTCATCGGCAATCCGGACAACGGCAGAGCCGCATTCAGGACAGTTGAGGGGTGGAGGAACCATCCTTTCGGAACCGTTGCGACGCTCGACGAGCACTCTGACAACAGCCGGTATGACATCGCCGGCCCGTTCCACCACTACAGTGTCCCCGACCCGGATATCCTTGGCAGCAAGTTCATCCCAATTGTGCAGCGTTGCCCGGGAGACCGTCACCCCGGAAATTTCAACCGGCTTTAGCTGGGCAACCGGCGTAATGACACCCGTACGGCCAACCGAAAGGATAATGTCCTCAAGCCAGGTTTCAGCCTGACGGGGGGGAAACTTACAGGCAATCGCCCATAACGGGGAGCGGCTCTTTTCCCCCAATTCCCGCTGCAGCTGAAATGAATCCACCTTGACAACAGTACCGTCAATTTCATACGGGAGCGATTCCCGCAGTTCCTGCATTTCACGGTAGTAGGCGACGGCCCCGTCTACTGTCTCCACCTGACGGGTCAACGGATTTACCGGCAACCCCCAACCGGCAGCGAGGCTCAGAAATTCATGCTGAGAGGAGAACGTGGCGCCTTCTACAAGCCCTGGTGCGTAACAATAAAGCGAAAGCGGCCGGCGAGCCGTTATACGCGAATCAAGCTGTCGCAGCGACCCGGCAGCGGCGTTGCGGGGATTGACAAAGGGAGGCTCACCGTTTTCCTCTCTATCGCGGTTGATCTTCTGAAATGCGTCCAACGAGAGATATACTTCCCCGCGAACTTCCAGCAGATCCGGGACCTTTTCGCCGGCCAATCGAAGGGGCAGACCGCGAAGTGTCCGAATATTCTGTGTTACATCTTCTCCCGTGACACCGTCACCGCGTGTTGATGCGACAGTTAACGTCCCCTGCTCATAAATCAGCTCAACAGCCAGGCCATCCATTTTTGGCTCACACACGTACCCAACGGAAGAATTTTCCGCAAGCCCAAGCTCTTTCTTTACCCTGGCATCCAGCTTTGCCCTGATTTCTTCGTCATTAACCGCATTTTCAAGGGAAAGCATCGGCAATCGATGCGTAACAGTCCGAAAGCGACCGACCGGCGCAACTCCGACCCTCTGCGAAGGGGACTCCGCTGTCGCCAGCTCCGGATAACGCTCCTCCAATGCAGCAAGCTCGCGAAAAAGCGCATCATATTCGGCATCACTGATCTCGGGAGCATCCAGCTGATAGTAGCAACGGTTATGATATTCGAGCAGGGCATGGAGCTCTTTGACCCGTTTTTCGGCGCTAAACCGGGGGTCGGCACTCTCAAGAAGTGACAGCTGCATCGGGGTCCTCGCGGGATTGATTGACTTCGCGACAAGGTACAGTATTATACGAACAATATCAATACTGGCGGGGTCGCGTTGCTGCATGAAACAATCACAACTTGATGATCTTTATTCCTGGTTCGACAGCTACGTCGAACCGTTTCTTGATACCGATGAAGAAGGCAAAAAAAATATCCAGCTCAAAATTGAGCACACCCGGAAAGTATGCGAGGCGATGTCACAACTCTCCACGGGAGAACAGCTTTCAGAGGACGAGGCCCGTACAGCCGCCGCCGTCGCCCTGCTGCACGATGTCGGGCGTTTTCCTCAGTTCCGGCGCTGGCGCACGTTCCGGGACAGTGAATCCGATAACCACGCCCGCCTCGCCATTGATGTTATCCGGAATGAAAGCATTCTTGGCGGGCTCGACCATTCCGAACAGCTTCTGATCGAGGAAGCGGTCCGGCTTCATAATGTGCTGGAACTCCCGGCAAAAATACAATCTCCAACCAGACGCTATATCGACCTGATTCGGGATGCGGATAAACTGGATATCTGGCGCGTGTTTGTCGGCTTGCTTGCTCAACCGCCCGAAGAGCGGGCTTCCGCAGCAACCCTCGGGCTTGCCGACCTTCCCGGCACCGTTTCAGAGCGCTGCATCACCACACTGAATTCCGGCTCCATCGTCCGCCTTGACACCGTCTCATGCGTCAATGATTTCATACTGTTGCAGATTTCCTGGGTCTACGACCTCACGTGTGACACCTCTCGCCAGATACTGCGCACACGAGGGTATATCCCGACTCTAGCTACCTTCCTGCCGGAACGAACTGACATTTGTGAAGCCGTGTCAAAGGCACTTGACTCGCTTTCAGCTTGACATATCTTCCGCGGCTTTACACAATGCCAATGTGAAATACCTAAAAGGAGCCTTTAATGTCCGACAGCTACCTCATACCTGCTGATAAACTGCGTTGGAATTGCGATCCGGATCTACTCGATTTCGAAACTACCGCGGAGCTTCCCGATTTCAATGATGCCATCGGCCAGAAGCGGGCGCTCCGTTCAATAGAATTCGGACTTGGAGTCGATGGCTCCGGCTTCAACCTGTATATTTCCGGCGAAACCGGCACCGGTCGCACATCGACAATCGCCAGCATTCTGAGCAAGCGCGCCAAAAGCGAACCAAAGCCGAACGACTGGGTGTATGTCAACAATTTCAAAAATGCAGACTCGGCAATTTCGCTCGATCTTCCCGCCGGAAAAGGAAGCGAACTGGCTTCAGACATGAAAGAACTGATCGAGGCTTTTCGAAAGGACATTCCAAAGGCACTGGAAAGCAATGAGTATGAAAACAGGCGGGCCGAACTGCTTGAGAGCTACCAGTCGGCTTCGAATGATCTTTTCCAGGGGCTGGAAAAGGCTGCTGAAAAGGTGGGGTTCTCATTGCAGAGAACCGTCTCCGGCCTGGTGATCGTCCCCCAAAAAGCCGGCCGGAACTACACTCAGGAAGAGTATGATGCTCTCAATGAAAAGAAGCGCCAGAAGCTGGAGAAACAGGGCAAGGAGCTGACCGAACAGCTCAATGACGTGCTGCGGCAGGTGCGTGAGCAGGAAAAGATCACAAAGGATGCTCTGGCGCAAGCCGACCGGGATCTAGGGATGTCCTGCCTGGGGCACCGTCTCGATCCGCTGAGGGAAAAATATGCCGAGCTTGAGAAAGTGCTCCGTTATCTCGATTCCGTTCAGGAAGACATATTGATCACTCTGGACGACTTCAAACCGCAGTCAACACAACCCCAGATTCCCGGCATCAAGATGCCGCGTCAGGAGCCGACCTTTGACCGCTATCAGGTCAATGTGCTGGTTGACAACAAGGATACCGACGGCGCACCGGTGGTGTTTGAATCCAACCCGACCTACAACAACCTTTTCGGACGGATTGAACATGTCATGCAGTACGGCGGAGTGGCGGTAACCGATTTTACCATGATTCGTTCCGGCGCCCTGCATCGCGCCAACGGCGGCTACCTGGTTATCGACGCCCGCGAAGTGCTGATTAATCCGTTCGTCTGGGATTCCTTGAAGCGCTGCATTCGCAACAGCGAGATCAGAATCGAGGATGTACTGGAGCAGTACCGCTTCATGACCATGGTTTCACTCAAGCCGGAACCGGTTCAGATGCGGGCCAAAATCGTGTTGATCGGCACTCCGTGGATTTACTACCTGCTTTTCCATCTTGACCCCGACTATCGCAAGTTTTTCAAGGTAAAAGCCGAATTTGACAGCCGTGTCGCCCGAACCCCGGAAATCATGCATGATTACTCCCTGTTTGTTGCCAGCCATTGCCGGGCCGAAGGCTTGCTGCCGTTCCACAAAAGCGGCGTTGCCGCCCTGCTGGAGCATACCGCGCGAATGGCGGACGACCAGTCCAAACTCTCATCCCAGTTTATGGAGATCGCCGATTTCATTCGTGAAATTAGTTTCTGGGCCGCGAAGGAAAACCGCACCATCATCAATGGCGACGATGTTCGTGCTGCGGCCAAGGAAAACCTCTACCGTGTCAACCGCATTGAAGAGCGGATGCAGGAACTCTATGAGGATGGCACCATCATGGTTGACACCTCCGGTGCCGTTGTCGGACAGATCAACGGGCTCTCGGTCATCGGCCTCGGCGACCATACCTTCGGCCGTCCGACCCGCATTACCGCATCGGTTTATTCCGGACAGGACGGCATGGTTAATATCGAACGCGAGGTTAAGCTTTCAGGGCCGATACATGACAAGGGAGTCCTTATTCTGACCGGATACCTGGGGGGAACGTTCGCAAAAGAGCGTCCTCTTTCTCTGTCCGCTTCGATCTGTTTCGAGCAATCCTACGATGGCATAGAGGGGGACAGCGCCTCTTCTACCGAACTTTACGCGCTTCTCTCGGCCCTTTCGGGTGTTGCCATCAAACAGGGGATTGCGGTGACCGGCAGCGTCAATCAACGCGGCATGGTCCAGGCGATAGGGGGCGTCAACCATAAGATCGAGGGGGCTTTCGAAGTCTGCAAGGCTCAGGGGCTTACCGGGCGTCAGGGGGTCATGATCCCCAAAGCGAACGAACGCCACCTCATGCTGCACGAAGATGTTGTTCAGGCGGTCAAAGCCGGACAATTCCACATCTGGAGCGTGGAGACCATTGAACAGGGGATCGAGATCCTCACCGGCACCAAGGCGGGACAACGAGGCAAAAACGGGAAGTTTCCCAAAGGTTCCATTTATCAGCTCGTTGACACCCGCTTGCAGAAAATGGCTGATCGAATGAAGGAACAAAAACAGAAAACAAAACCCAAAAAAATGAATAGTCTCAAAAAAAGCAGTGTACTGAATCCAGGAAGGAAATAGACCATGGGAATTGAGTGGAGAGAATCATTGGCAATCGGAGTTGACACAATTGACAACCAGCACAAGGAGCTTTTGCTTCGTTTTGACAGACTGCTGAACGCGTGTCAGACTGGGCAGGGAATTGAAGAACTGAGAAAATTACAGGGATTTCTTGATGAGTACGTTCATACCCACTTCAGTGACGAGGAAGCACTGCAGCGCAAAAATCGCTATCCTGCCTATGAAACCCATAGAGCAGAACACATCTATTTTATTGAGCAACTGAACAAACTGAAACAGGAAACCAAGGAGGAGGGGATTTCCACCCACCATGTTGTCGAAACCAACAACATGCTCCTGAAATGGCTGCTGAATCACATTTCCAAAGTCGATAAAGAGCTGGGAGCGTTTCTCAAATCCAGCGGTTCTTGTTAAAAACGGACCGGGGGCGCTTAAAAGTGCGTCCCCGGTCTTAATCAGTACCGATTCTCACGCGATCAGTTACAGTCGGATCGCCAGAGACACCCCGTTTGGCCGCATTCGGAAGCCTGTCCGGTTTCAAAACAAGCGTTGCTTCCCTCAGCCTGCTGTATGGCTCTCACCAAATCGGCTTTTTTCATCTTGCCTGCCTTGATGTCATGCTTTTTTGCAATTTCCTTGATTTCTTCAAGTTTCATTTCCAATTCTCCTGTGTGTAGTGGGCGTCACAGCCAATTGCACAAAGTGTAGCGCACAATTATGCAGAGTCAAGGCCGGGCATAAAAAAAGAGGCGGAACTGAAGCTGTCCGCCTCTTGCATTTGGTTAGTAAAAATACGTTATCTGTGTTTTACGTCAAAACGACTGTGTAAAAAGCGCATCCCGTTTATCGCGCAGTTGCTTTAGTTCAGGTTATACCGTTATTCCCGCAATCTTCTGCAGCGCCTCACGATATTTATCGGCAGTCTTATCCAGGATTTCCTGAGGCAACACGGGTGCCGGAGCACATTTTCCCCAGTCAAGGGTTTCCAGGTAATCGCGCAAGAACTGCTTGTCGAAGCTTGGCTGGGGACCACCGGGCTGATATGCATCCTTAAGCCAGAAGCGGCTCGAATCAGGGGTCATGCACTCATCGATGATGATAAGTTCACCCTCGTAAACGCCAAACTCGAATTTGGTGTCAGCAATAATGATGCCCTTCTTATCGGCCAGATCACGAGCACGGGTGTAAATTTTAAGGGTATAATCGCGAGCCTTTTCGGCCAGATCGCGGCCACACAGTTCAACCATTTTTTCAAACGTGATTGTTTCGTCGTGCGCACCGAGATCAGCTTTTGTGGAAGGAGTAAAGATCGGCTCCGGCAGGCGATCCGACTCTTTCAGGCCGACAGGCAGCTGAATTCCGCTGATGGCACCGGTTGCCTTGTAATCCTTCCAACCGGAGCCGGAAACATACCCGCGCACAATGCATTCAACCGGCAGTGGCATTGCCTTTTTAACCAGCATTGATCGCCCCTTGAGAATGTCAGCATACGGCTGACATTCAGCAGGATAGTCGGCTACATCAACAGAAATAATATGGTTAGGCACAATATCTTCCATCTGGCGAAACCAGAAGGTCGATATCTGGGTCAGCACGAAACCTTTGTCAGGAATCGGTTCATTCATTATCACGTCAAAAGCCGAGATTCGATCAGACGTCACCAATAGCAGAGTTTCGCCAAGATTATAAATATCACGAACTTTGCCACGAGCAATCAGGTTCAAACCTGGAAAATCGGTCTGCATAACAAGTTTAGACATGGTCGTCTCCTATTTATCGGCGATCAGCGCCTGATTAATCTCGATTTTTGCTTTTTCCCGCAACCCTTTGGTCCATTCGGCCAATGCTTCTTCCTGCTTCTTAGGGAGCATCTTCTTCTTCAGTTCTTCCTTGGTGGCTTCGAACTGGGCTTTTGGCGCATCGGTACGACTCTTGACCCGAACAGCATACCAGCGATTACCAACCTTGAATGGTGTTGCAGGGGCTTGCCCCGCAGAGAGTTTAAAAACAGCTTCAACAATTTCAGAAGAGGCGCCGATTACCGGAATCTCACCCTTGGCCGAGAAACCGAAACTCCCGGTAGATTGGGTCTTGAGAGCAGCACTGGTCGAAAACTGTTTTGCCGCATCTTCAGCCTTCTTCTTCGCCAGTTCGATAGCTTTGGCAGCTTTCGCCTTTTCTTCAACAGCTCCCTTAATTTCGGCCAGCGCCGGCACGGTTGCCGCTTTGCGCTCTTTAGCCTTGAGGATATAGATCCCTTTAGCTGTTTCTACCGGCCCACCAAGCTCGCCCTGCTTCAGTTCAAGTGCTTTCTTGATCACCGCCGTTTCACCGGCAAGTGCAGGAGCAGGAGCATTAGCCGCAAACAGAGACGTTTCCTGAACTTTCAGTTTCAACGCACCGGCTATCAGATTCAGGTCACCAGACTTGATGTTTTTAAACAATGTATCGGCTGCAAGTTCATATGCCTGCTTGGCAGTTTTCTGCTTGATCGCTTCAGCCTTGACCTTTTCCTTCACTTCGGCCAAAGGGTGAATGCCGTCTTTTCCTTGCCAACGATCGATGTTCTTCTGATAGAACGTCTGAATTTCCTCATCCGTTACTGTCGTTTTTGCTGCCAGCGAAGCCGGGTCTAGCAAAATATATGAAAGTGCCACCTTTTCAGCAGTTTTAAAATCATTGGAATTTTTTTGCAGATAATCGTTCAGGTCTGCCTCGCTCAGCTTTACCTCGGCTGCCACATCGGATGGGGCGTACGCCACATAATCGAGTTCCAGCTTATCATTTTCTTTTTTGTACTGTGCCAGGGCATCGGCATCGGAAACAACAGCCTTGTCCTTGATGGTTTGGCGAACTTTTTTAAGAGTAACTTCCGCTTCCTGCCCTTCCTCAAAATCCTTGGCGGTCATACGGTTTGACTTTAATATCTGCTGGTATTGATCAAAGTTGAATTTCCCATCTCTCTGGAACATCGGCATGGCTTCTATTGAGTTGGCTATTTCATCTTTTGAGACTTTGATGCCAAGAGACTTGGCCTCCTTCATGGCCAGCAGGTTATCAATCAGGCCATCAAGTGCAACCTTCTTCAATCCGAGAATTTTCTCCATCTCGGGGGGGATCGACTGGCCATAGATCTGCTGGTACATATTTCTGATGCGTTGATACGCACCCTGGTACTCTTCAAGAGAAATTCGCGTACCGTTTACCTTGGCAGCATACCCCCCCTTGCCCCCACTCATCCCGTCACTCCCTTTCCCCCACACCAGAAAGATGGTGCCGATGAAGGAAAGGACAATGATAACAAAGACAATTTTTATGACAATTGATTCTTTCTGCTTGCGCATGATACTCAGCATGAATTGATGCTCCTTGAGGGGGTAAATGTACGTAAAACGCCGCTAAAGGCGGCGGGAGCGTCATACTACTATACGTACACCATGATTGCAAGCGCTTGTTTATAGCATTCCTAATCTGGAAGCACCATGCCGGCTGAATATATTCTTGAGTTTACGCGGCCATTCAGGTACGATTTTTAATTCAGGGTTGGTGTACATCACTAAACTCGATAAACAGGATATACGCGTTAGTGAAGTTTTTTCTGTATCAAAGCCGCGTAAAAAACTTCCAGTTTATTAAACGTAACGGGAGCTCTATGAGTACAGAATTCGTTCCAAAATGGATCGCATGGGAAACCACGCAAAAATGCAACCTCCACTGCGTACACTGCCGCTGTTCCTCTGACCTTACATCTTCAGAAGGCGACTTTACTACTGAAGAGGGGAAAAAACTCCTTAAAGATATTGCCGACTTTTCCAAACCGGTCGTTGTTCTATCCGGAGGAGAGCCATTGCTGCGCCCCGACATCTTCGAACTGGCGGAATACGGCACATCCCTCGGTCTGCGGATGTGCATGGCTACCAATGGCTCATTGGTTACCGATGAAATCTGCCAGAAAATGAAGAAGGCCGACATCAAAATGGTTTCGTTGTCACTTGATGGTTCGACGGCCGAAGTGCACGATAATTTCCGCCAGTCTCCCGGCTCCTTTGAAGGGGTTGTTCGGGCGGCGGAAATATTCCGGAGGAATGGTCAGAAATTCCTGATCAACTCCTCTTTTACCAAACGCAACCAGACTGATATCGCGGCAACGTTCAAGACCGCCAAAGGACTGGGTGCTACCGCATGGTACATGTTCATGATCGTCCCGACCGGGCGTGGCGAAGAGATTATGAGTGAGCTGATCTCGAAAGAAGATTACGAGGAAATTCTGGACTGGCACTACCAGCAGGAAAAGATGGAGGACGACATCTTGATGCGACCAACCTGCGCACCGCACTACTACCGTATTGTCCCCCAGAAGGCGAAGGCAGAAGGCACCAAGTTCGAGCGCCGCTCCCTGACCTTCTCGACCGGAGGCGGCAAAGGGTGCATCGCGGCACAATCGATCTGCCTGATCGACTGTTTCGGCAATGTAAAACCCTGCTCCTATTTCCACCGCACCGCCGGCAATGTCAAACAGACCCCCTTCCGTGAGATCTGGGAGAAGTCCGAGCTGTTTAACGACCTGAGGGATTTCAAGTCCTACAAAGGGAAATGCGGCCAGTGCGAATATCTCAACGTTTGCGGAGGTTGCCGGGCCAGGGCCGATGCCGTGTACGGTGATTACATGGAAGAGGAACCGTTTTGCAACTATGTTCCGATTAAATTGCAGCGGGAAAATGCCAAGTAACACATTTTCCTGTTGACAGCAACGACCTGAGACGTTATAAGAGAAATCCTTTTGCCCAGGTAGCTCAGTCGGTAGAGCAGAGGATTGAAAATCCTCGTGTCGGCGGTTCGATTCCGTCCCTGGGCACCATAGAATTCAAGCATTTACGGTTAATCCGTAAGTGCTTTTTTCTTATCAATTTGTCACTTTTTGTCACGCCTATTTTCAGAGCCATCCACTTCACACTTCAAAGCCTGTATTCACGGGACCTGGCGCCGATCACCTCCAGTTATTCTAGCTGTTGCCCCTGCCTCTTTAGATACCCAGAGTTGAAAGTCATCCAAACTCTATTACAAAGCCACCCAACGGCGAAAGGGTGGCTTTGGGTGGTTTATTCCCGGCCAATACTCGCACGGCTGCAAATCCTCCGCCTATCGCCATCTATGCTCAGACCGAGACCACACCAAAGACCGATTAAAACCGCACCCAATCCTGAATTGATAAATTTGCCTTCTTCCCATTTCAAGTTGCGTTTGGTTGACAGGGTCGACGACTAGATGCGCATCGTCAACAAGTGTCACAGGCATCTTGTCTTTGCTTGTTTTCACAAGGATCCCTGACAGAAGCACTCTCACTGAAATAATTATTTCGTATCCACAGAGATTCGTGCTCCAGACGATGAAACATTCCCGCTATCCAAAACTTTATATACTGTCTGCCGCTCAACTCCGAGAATGCGTGCAGCTTCAGTTTGCCCACCCGCTTGATCCAGTGCTTTCTGATAAATGCGCATCTTCAGGTCATCCAGATACTTTTTAACACTAAATCCTTCAGTAAAAACCGGAAAATCATTAACAGCCACCTGCATTTTGTCAATCGGCGTTGAAAATTGACCCACCATAGGCGTCCAAAATTGACCCACCCCAGGTAGTAGTTTTCAGTTATTGATTCTCGTTTTTATTCTCCAGCTTTCATTCCCGGTTTCGATTATTTCACAGTGATGGGTGACCCTGTCCAGAAGGGCCGTTGTCATCTTGCTGTCACCAAATACCTGCGGCCATTCACCGAAGGTCAGGTTGGTAGTAATGATCAACGAAGTTCGTTCGTAGAGTTTCGAAATCAGGTGAAATAGAAGCTGTCCGCCACTCTTGGAGAACGGCAGATAGCCCAGTTCGTCGAGTACAACCAGATCATGTCTTGTCATATGTTCCGCCAACTTGCCGCCCCTGTTGTCGAGCTTTTCCTGCTCAAGTTGGTTTACCAGGTCAAGCACGTTGAAGAATCTGGCTTTCCTGCCGTTTCTGATGTTCTGCTTGGTGATTGCAATGGCCAGGTGCGTCTTGCCAGTGCCGGTGCCACCTACCATAATAACGTTGGTGTGATCAGATAAAAATCCGCCTTCGTGGATGTGTCGTACTTGCATCTCGTTGACCGGTGATGCCGTGAAGTCGAATCGATCAAGATCCTTGTCCACCGGGAACTTTGCCAGGCTCATACGATAACGGATGCTTCTGACTTGCCGCTCCGCCAGCTCTGCTTCCAGGAGATCACACAGAATCTTATCCGGTGTTGCCCGACTCTTTATGCCTGATGCCAGTATCTCGTCGAAAGTGGCCTTCATACCATACAGGCCAAGAGTCCCGATTGCCTCCAACAGACGGTCACGCAGTACCATAAGCGCCTCCCTTTAAGAGGCGATCATAGCGGTAACAATCCACCACCGGGATCAGCTTCAGAAGCGGCAGTTGCGCCGCTGGCGGCAGTGGTTCCGGCGATGGTTCATCGTGTGTCCGGGACAAGATGGTGAGTACGACATCACTGCTTACTGTCTTGTCGGCTATTACTTGTGCGCAGGCAGTGGCTACTGGCTCCAAACCATAGCGGCTTACCACGGATAGAATGCTGACGAACTGTCGGTCACCATCAGCGCGGGTTTCCAGTATCGTTCTGACTGTGCCCATTGATTCCGGCAAGTCCCATTGTTTGAAGGGGGCACCGTTACGTAATGCTCCAGATTTCTTTTCCAGTACGGCCAGGTAATGCCAAGGGTCGTAGATTACCTTGTCGCGACCAAGATGACGCCGGTGAATACCGACTACGGTGCCGTTCATCACCATGATGATCCGGTTGGCGTATGCCCGCACTGAGACCGTTTTGCCGACAGCCATGGCATTGACGCTGTAGCGGTTGCGGTCGAAGCTGATCAACAGTTGCGGCGAGACACGGGAAACGCTTTCCTGATAGCCATCGAACGGTGATGCCGGAAGCGCCAGGAGCTTACTCTCCTCTTCGGCAAAGACCTGATCAACAGTCTTATCCTTGAGTTCCGGATGCTTTGCTGTGGCAGCATGGTTGCGGCATTCACCTTCCAGCCATTCGTTCAGTTCTTCAAGAGAGGCAAAGCGGCGGCGCTTTGCGAAGAAGCGATTTCTGACCACGCCGACCTGATTCTCCACCTGTCCTTTCTCCCAACCCGCCGCAGGAGTACAAGCCACCAGATCAAACAGGTAATGGGAGGCCAGGTTCTGGAATCGGCGGTTGAAGACTCTGTCCTTGCCCATCAGCACCTTGGTAACAACCGTCTTCAGGTTGTCGTAAATGCCTCGCCGACAGACGCCGCCAAAAAACTCGAAGGCACGGATATGCGCATCAAGTACCATCTCCAGTGTCTCACGGGTATAGGCAACGCAAAACGGTTTGCGGCTGTGGCACAGACGGAACTGGGCAATCTTTACCTCTGTCTGGATGCCACCCAACAGGACTTGCTCATAACTCCAGTCGAACTGGAAGGCATCTCCGGGATCATACTCAAGAGGGATAAAGACTTTGAATGAAGCCGTGCCGGCCGCTTTCTTACCCACATAACGACGAACGGCATCATAGCCACCTTCGTATCCTTCTCGCTGCAGTTGCTCAAACAGAATCTGGGCGCTTCGACGATGGCGAACCGGCTTATCCGCATCCTCCTTCAGTAATTCAGCCAATCGCTCAATAAATGAGCCGAGCTTGGGATGCGGTTGTTCGTTCCGCACGTACTTCTGGTCAGTTATGCCGGTTCTGATAATGCTTCTGACGGTGTTGCGGGAAAGGTTGAAGTCGCGGGCAATCTCACGAATTCTCTTGCCGTCCCTGAAATGTGCCTGACGGACTTTACGGATGGTCTCCACGTTCAGCATCTCCTTTGGTTGCTCCTCTCTCTGATTGGTTCCAGAGAGTATGGAGGAGGGTGCTGAGGTGGGTCAATTTTGGACGCCGATTTAGGCTAAAAGTGGGTCATTATTGCATGCCGATTCACATGCATTTTAGTATTTATCTGAACCGTTCCGGAACTTGTGCGCCGAAAACCATGACATTCTGCAGAAGATGGCCAGTGGACCGCGAATCATTGGACCAAATCCATTCTGAGCACAAAACCTTTGAGAAGTTTTCCAGAATCCGCCGCAATATATCCGATAAGATATTTTTATTGATTATATTCGATTGCACATATAATATTTATATATCTGAACGAGTATAATTCTGGGGGTTAATATGGAACAGTCTGTTCTAACGGCAGAAATACTTGGAAAAACAATGAGGGCAGATCGGAAGAACAAACACCTGACGCAGGCGCAGGTTGGCAAACTTGTTGGGATAGAGCAGCATACCATATCCAAACTGGAAGCTGGGAAAGCAGGAGTAGGTCTTGGCACTCTCTTTCGTGTCTTGGCAGCTCTTGATCTTGAGCTTGTTGTCCGTCCACGAAAAAAACCCGTACAAGAGGGTGACGCATGGTGATTGGTCGCCCCCGGAAAAGAAAAAACGAACTCTTTATACTTATGAACGGCGAGCATGTTGGCCACTTAACCAAGGCGACAACAGGGCAACTTCGTTTTGAGTATGTGGATAGTTGGCTTAATTCCTCAGCAAGCAGACCTCTATCTATGTCTATGCCATTACCAGGAAGGGTTTATACTGGGGCGGTAGTCGAAAACTTTTTTGAAAACTTGCTGCCGGACAATGTGTCTATTCGTAATAGGATTCAGGCTAAGTTTGGTGCGTCAAGTAACAGCGGCTTCGATTTATTATGGCATATTGGCGGTGATTGCGTTGGTGCAATCCAGATTCTGCCGGAAGACACAGTAGTTTCTGATGTGCGGAAAATCAATGCCACGCCGCTCTCGGAATCAGAAATAGCTACTACACTGAGAAATTACAGAACAATGCCGCTTGGGATGAATGCAAATGACGATTTCAGAATATCCATGGCCGGGGCACAGGAAAAAACAGCTCTTCTGTTTCTCGATGGACGTTGGTGTCGCCCCGTGGGGTCTACCCCAACCAGTCATATATTTAAGTTACCAATAGGCAAAATTGAACACAGCAACATGGACCTGACTGATAGCGTAGAGAACGAGTGGATATGCCATCTGATTCTCAAAGAGTTTGGCATTCCAGTCGCTGACACGGGTATTGAGACTTTCGAAGACATGAAGGTGTTAGTGATTAAACGGTTTGACCGAAGATGGTCTGATGACAGATCCTGGTTGATCAGATTGCCCCAAGAAGATATGTGCCAAGCGCTCAATATATCGCCAGCTCTTAAATATGAAAGCGATGGCGGACCAGGCATGGAAAGTATAATGAAGTTTTTACTGGGTTCTTCAGATGCAATGTCAGACCGCCGCAAGTTTATGAAAATCCAGATATTGTTTTTTTTGATGGGCGCCATAGATGGCCATGCAAAAAATTTCAGTATCTATTTGCAACCGGGTGGACTTTACTGCCTCACTCCAAGTTACGACGTCATGTCGGCTTACCCTCTTCTGGCAAAAAAACAACTTCTCCCGCAGAAGATAAAAATGGCCATGGCGGTCAGGGGCAAGAGCAAGCATTATAACTGGGATCATATATTGCGTCGGCATTGGTTCTCTTCAGCCCATTATTGCCAGTTTCCCGATGAGGAAATAGAGTCAATTATCAATGAGTTGATTGGGATGAAGGATTCCGTAAAAGAGCGTGTTATGAATCAGGCTGCTTCGGTATTAAGACCAGAGCATGTGGAGTCAGCGGTTATTCCTATTTTGTCCTTTATGGACAGAGCATTTGAGCGTATTACAATCCTGGAATCTAAGCCTGTTAACATTTGACTGGCGTCTCCATGAGTTGATCAAAAATCACATTGCATGTTACAAAAACAAGGTATATATATTTTAAAACTACCATTTTGGAACACTGTAATCATGAATCTAACAGCTCAACAAAAGCTTCTCGAACTTTTTAGCATGCAAGGCGTTATCCGTCCTCGCGATCTGGATCATTACAAAATCTCCCGGGTAGAACTCAGCCGTCTATGCGACCGGGGGATAATTCAACGCGTGGGACGCGGACTTTATCGACTGGCTAATGCACAAATTACAGAGCATCAGACTCTAGCCGAGGTAGGCAAAGCAATTCCAAATGGCGTTGTCTGTCTCCTGTCGGCACTTCGCTTTCACGGTCTGACGACTCAAGCCCCATTCGAGGTATGGATGGCCATTGACGTCAAAGCTCACCTCCCCAAAAACACCCTGCCAATAAAATTTGTCCGCTTTTCCGGATACGCACTCAGTGATGGCATAGAAACGCACATAGTGGATGGCGTGGATGTAAAAGTTTACTGCCTTGCAAAGACCATAGCCGACTGCTTCAAATATCGCCATAAAATTGGGCTGGATGTAGCGCTGGAAGCCCTTCGTGAAAGTCAAAAAAGTGCTCGCTGCACTATAGATGAACTTTGGCAATATGCGAAAATCTGCCGGGTGCACAATGTAATGATGCCCTATCTGGAGGCTATGGTTATATGACACAGATTCGAGGAACAAATGTCGCAGCATCAATTCGCCAACGGTTGCTTGACCAAGCAAGGCTTAAACGGGTTGACTTCAATCTTCTGCTCACCCGTTACGGTCTTGAAAGGTTTCTCTATCGTTTGGGCCAGTCAGAATGCAGAGAACGTTTTATACTGAAGGGAGCAATGCTTTTCCCGTTATGGGGAGTTGTCAGTTACCGTTCAACAAGAGATGTTGATCTGCTTGGTTATGGAGAAAGCGAGATTGAAGCTCTGATTACGGTCTTTCGCGCAATTTGCCAAACCGAAGCAGAAGATGATGGGGTTAAGTTTGATCCGGCAAGTGTTCAGGCGGAAGACATCAGAGACCAAATGGAGTATGGAGGAACAAGACTCAAATTCAATGCAGAGCTTGCAGGTGCACGCATTCATCTGCAGGTGGATATTGGTTTCGGTGATGTGGTAACACCACCAGCAGAGTCAGCAGAATACCCTACCCTGTTTGATCACCCCGCTCCACAGTTGCGTGTATATCCGCGGGAAACGGTTGTTGCCGAAAAATTCCAGGCAATGGTGCAGCTAGGCATAGCCAACAGCCGCATGAAAGACTTTTATGATCTGTGGGTCATTGGAAGCCAGTTTTACTTTGACGGCATGACATTAGCGGCAGCGCTCTCGGGGACCTTTGAGCGTAGAAACACCCCGTTGCCGACGGGACTACCGCTGGCTTTGACACCAGAATTCTTTGCCAACGCCCAGAAAGTTAGACAGTGGAAGGCATTCCTGAATCGAGCTGGTCAACCTGCAGATATAGAGTTGGCAGAAGTTGCAACCTTCATAGCTGGCTTTGTCATGCCCCCTGTTGAAATGCGTAGTATTGAGAATACATTTACTGGGCTTTGGCTAGCTGGTGGGCCATGGCAAAATTTGTCGGCAATCTGAGGGGCCACCGACAATGTTAAAAAGCCATGCAGTGTGACAACGTGACAAATATTATGTTTGTTTTTACCCGCAATATCAGAGTGTTATGAAGATGCTGAAAGGATTGAAAATCCTTGTGTCGGCGGTTCGATTCCGTCCCTGCACCACTTAAACACAAAAAAAGGCCAAGCATTCAGATGCTTGGCCTTTTTTTGTGTTTAGCTGTCGTCATCTCGCACGCCCATTTTTACCGGATGCCCCTAACCGAGCCGGATCAATGCCACGCCGGCCATGATAAAGAGCGCAGAGACAAGACGTATCCTGCCAAAAGATTCCTTCAGAAAGAGTATGCCGATCAGCACACCAATGACGATGCTGATCTGTCGGACCGGGACGGCATAACTTACCGGTGACAGGTTGAGGCCGTAACGAAAGGTAAGAAACGATGCCATCATGATCGGACCACTACTGAGGATCAACCCCCAATGTTCACTCAACTCCGCGCGGATCAGGGGGCGATATTTCGTTCGCAGCATGTTGAAAGACATGAGGAACAGCATTAGCAGTACCAGAATGTAGGTGAAGTAGAGCGGCGAATAGTTTCTGACCCCGCTCTTTTCAGCAATTGATCCGATGGAATAGATGAAGCCGGCTGACAAGGCATCACGAACTGAAAGGCTCTTCAGGTTACGGAAGGGGCGTATCATTTCATCCAGGGAGAGGCGCTGAAGTTGTATCGAATACGTACCCAAAATTACCAGCAGAATGCCGCCCCCCCCAACAAACGATAATCGCTCACCCAGCAGGACGATTCCCCAGATCGGCACATAGATCATTGATGTCTGGCAAAGCGGATAGACTACCGAAAGGTCCCCCCCCCGGTAGGCCCGACCGTTAAGCAGATGATAAAGCACAAAACAGACGGCTCCGAGGGAGACCATCAGCAGCGTGTGAGTGTCAGGACGCCGGAACGGTTCCGCCAGAAACGGGATGATCAATGAGAATAGCCCTCCTGATGCCACGAACATCCACCAGATAAAAACCGTTTTGTGGCGACTGCGCTTTACCAGCAGGTTCCAGAGGGCATGCATGACGGCCGAAACAATGATCAAGGTGAAGGCAAAGTGGCTCATGGGGCGAGTATAGCCGAGGTTAGCAAAAGAGTGCGGAGAAATTTTCGAGCAGTGCTCATTCGGGCGGGATCACAAAGCGGTAGTGCTGCGTTTCCGAAGTCGTGCCGGGTGGATCAAACGTACGTTCGATAAAAGTCACCACTCCTGTTCGGTCGATCAGCAGCACGGTTGTTGAGCGGGTACCGTACCCCTCTCCTTCTATGAAGATCGGAGATAGCAGGCGTTCCCGCTCGGGCCCGACGCCGGTCTCCGGAAGCAGGGCATCGGCAAAATGGGCCGGATCCGACAATGCCGCGAAAATTTCTTCCGTATCCACGTTTGCGTGCTGCACAATGGCTTCGATACGGGATCTGGCGGCAGTCACCTTGGGCCACCTGGTGTCAAGCAGATGGTTGGAAAGAGCATGAATACCCGGTGAAACCAGGCCGGATGAGCCGCCCCGGTTGGTAAAATAAATGAGTTCGTTGCCGCTGCCGTACAGAAGGTTAAAACCATCGTACCTCCCGCCATCGCGGTTGAGAACGCCCTGAAATCCCTCGGCTGACATCAGCGGATCCCGTAGAAAACCAGCCACCAGATTGCCCCTCGAAAGTGGATTGACAGCCTGTTGGCGAGGGTCGCGATAGTTGGTGACCGCCGCAAACTTGCCGCCAGTCGTAACCCCCAGCCAGGTACCACCAGCCAATTTGTCGCGGCCAGCCAGGATCTGCGGGGCATCGCTCCAAAACCGGGCCGGGTCGGCAGGCCGGTCGCGGAACTCATCGCGGTTAGCGCCCAGGATCAAACGATAGCCGGGATGGCAGTTATGTGCGAAGACAATCAGGCACATGATAGACCTCGTATCGGTGAGAGCAGAGTCACAGCCAAACAGGTAGATACATTACTTCCTATTTCATGCTTCCAATATCATCAACGCCGCCGTACCGTGCGTCACCAGCTTCCCCTCCTGGTTGGTTATCTGAACACTGACACTGGCCGTACGGCGCCCGATATGCAACAACTCGGCGCGAGCGGTCAACGTATCGCCTGGAATTGCGGGGCGGACATAGGTAACGTTCAGATTGGTGGTAGTACAAACGGTCCCGGACGGCAACAGCGGGCGGGGAAAGAAGGAGACCGTGTCCACCAGGGTCGCCAGCAGACCTCCATGGGCACCACCGAAATAATTACGGTGAATGTCGCTGACGAGTACCTCCATGACAGCATGGCGGTCACCTATTTCACACAGTCGAATGCCCAAGGTTTGCAGCAGCGGAATCCTGTTTCCCGATTCCAACGTAGCAGGCTCCACAACCATTTCCTCCCTCTCTGCGAGATTATAAACGCATCCATATAAGTTCAAACTCTACTATAATTTATTATTTTGCAAGGCAAATACGTTTCATAAATGGGGAAAGGAATAGTCCTTTTTACTCATTGTTTGCGGCAGGTTAGTTGCACATAGCGAATCTCCCCCGCTACCGTAACTACCCGGGCAGCCTAACAAAACCTGGTTGAATCGAGTCTATTACGCCCTACTCTTGTCAAATTCCCTCCTGACGGTACACTATATATAAGATCTGTATTTTGCGAGGCCCGCTTCATGACACCATCCATCTGGAAACAGATACTGTTCATCATGCTGCTCACGCTTGTATTAAACGTGTACTACGGCTACCTTGCACAACAGGGCGCCCAAACCGCGGAGATCAGCTACAGCCGCTTCCGCAGCGAGCTGACGACTGACAACATCAAAAAAATCGGCATCAAGGGAATGATTATCACCGGCGAGTTCCGGGCGAAGATCAAGGTAACTGAACAGCGTCAGGGGAAAGCTGCCGTTCGAGAGGTAATCGCCTTCAGTACCGTTCTTCCAGCCATTGCCGATCAGACCTTGATGCCGGATTTGACGGCGCGCAATGTTGAGATCACGGCTACATCGATGGAGCCGTCATTTCTTGTAACGGCCCTGATCGGCGTGGCACCGTGGCTGATCCTGATAGGCATTTGGTGGATGGGGACACGGGCCATGCGCAACCAGGGACCTGGCGGCATTCTGGGAGGATTCGCCAACTCGGGAGCACGCACCTACACGACACAGGACAAGATCACCGTTACCTTTGCAGATGTGGCCGGAATGGAAAACAGCAAGCAGGAGTTGAAGGAAATCGTTGACTACCTGCGCAACCCCAAACAATTCGAACGAATCGGCGGAAAGGTTCCCAAGGGGGTGCTTCTGGTCGGTCCACCTGGCACCGGCAAGACCCTTCTGGCTCGTGCAGTTGCGGGAGAAGCCGGCGTTACCTTCTTTAGCATCTCAGCATCCCAATTCATCGAGATGTTTGTCGGTGTCGGCGCCAGCAGGGTTCGGGACCTGTTTACCAATGCAAAGAAGGCCGCCCCAAGCATCATATTCATTGACGAACTGGATGCGGTTGGGCGCAGCCGGGGCACAGGCTTCGGCGGAGGTCACGACGAGCGGGAGCAGACGCTGAATCAACTCCTGTCAGAGATGGATGGTTTTGACCAGCATCAGCAAGTGATCGTCCTGGCCGCCACCAATCGCCCAGACGTACTCGACCCTGCTCTGCTTCGCCCCGGCCGCTTCGACCGCCACGTTGTGATCGAGCGCCCTGACTGGCGCGACCGTGAAAAGATCCTTCTGGTCCATGTACGCAAGGTTGCACTTGCCGAAGGGGTGGATCTGGGTGTCGTTGCCCGCGGGACTCCGGGAATGACCGGAGCCGACCTGGAAAACCTGGTGAACGAGGCAGCCATTCTCGCCTCGCGAGAGAATGCCGCTGCGGTCACAATGGAACATCTGGAAAAGTCCAAGGACAAAATTCTGATGGGGGGCGAACGGAAGATGTTCATCACTTCAGAGGAGAAGCGAATCACTGCATACCACGAAGCGGGACATACTCTGGTAGCCAGGCTGATTCCCGGTACTGACCCGATTCACAAGGTGACCATCATCCCCCGCGGCATGGCACTCGGCGTAACACAGCAGCTACCCGAGGATGACCGTTACCACTACCCGCAGAGCTACCTGGAAAAACGTCTTGCAGTGTCAATGGGTGGGCGTGTGGCGGAACGACTTGTATTCGGGGAGGTTTCAACCGGCGCCCAGAGCGACTTGAAACTTGTTACCGATCTGGCCGAGAAAATGGTCTGCCTGTGGGGAATGAGCGACAAGGTGGGGGCCATGACGTTCAGCCGGGGGGAGGAACACCCGTTCCTCGGAAGGAAACTTGCGGAAGAAAAAAGTTTTTCCGAGGCGATGGCGTGGCGTATCGACCAGGAGATCGCCTCGTTTATCCGCAAGGCCGAACAACAGGCAGATGAGATTTTGAGCGCCAACCGCACAAGGCTGGATCTGCTCGCGGAAGCGCTACAGGCGGAAGAAACACTGGATGGAGCGCGGGTGGACGAGATTATCGGCCTGAAGCCCGAATAATCCGGCAATTGCTGCATTGCCGGGGCGAAGTAAAATACTTTCTATGGAAACTAGAGACCTTTTACCGCGTAAATTCCGGGTGCATTTCTCCAGTACCCTTTATAATCGAGTCCATACCCGAACAGAAAACGATCGCCTACCTCTATGCCGCTAAAATCCGCACGCATCTCTGGTGTCACCTTGCGTAAATGGAGCTTCTCTACCAGCACGGCCATCATCACCTTCGCCGCCCCCTGCTGACGACAATACTCTGCAATGGCTGCCAAAGTGACCCCTTCGTCAAGAATATCATCAAGAAGCACTACCGTTCGGCCAGTAAGATCAACCTGCGGTCTGACCTTCCAGTCAAGTGCCACGCCATTTATTTGATGACCGTAACGGGTTGCGTGCACATAATCAATGTGCAACGGAAATACCAGCTTTGTCAGAAGCTGTCCGGCAAAAGCGAGCCCTCCATTCATACAGCAGATCAGCACGGGATTTGACTCTTTCAATTCCGATGTTATCTCATTAGCTATCCGAGCGATAGCGGCAATAACGTCCGATTCTTCAACCAAAAGGTCACTTTCAGCGAGCACCCTACCTGCCTCTTCGATATTCATGGTTTCTCCTTTCGTTGTGCGCCGGCAACCCTTTCGATTCCAGCCGAATCAAGAGCAGTGAACGGTTCGTAAAAACCACTGGCTTGCCGAAACAGCGAAATCACATCATGTGCCTGGCCGATACCGACCTCGACAAGGAACCATCCCAGCGGCTTCAGATACAAAACAGACTCGGGTATTAGCGTCCGGTATATATCAAGACCATCTACGCCTCCATCCAAGGCTGCAACGGGGTCATAATCTCTCACTTCCCTGTCAAGCGCTCCGATATCAGCCGTAGGTATGTACGGTGGATTTGATACGATCAGATCGAAACACCGACCGACCACCGGAGCCAACAAGGAGCCATGCAGAAATTCGATTTCAGCGTCATGTTTTTTGGCGTTGCGACTGGCAACGGCCAATGCCGCCTCCGAGATATCAGTAGCCGTGACGGTCGCGCCAGGCAGACTCTTACGCAGAGCAATGGCAATACATCCGCTACCGGTACCAATGTCAAGAACCGATTGAGCTTTCGGTTGTCTTGTTACCGCCTCTGTCACCAATACCTCGGAGTCATGACGCGGTATCAGAACATCCGCAGTAACTTCAAAATCAAGTCCGCAGAACTCCTGGCTACCAAGGATGTGCTGAAGAGGTTCGCGTTTTGCTCTGCGGGAAACCATGGCCCGATACGTCGCAAGTTCATGTTCATTCAAGGGTTTGTCGTATTGAAGATACAAACCAACTCTATCAAGCCCTGTAGCAGCGCAAAGGAGCCATTCCGCTTCCAGGCGGGCATTGGCAATCCCCTTGGATAAAAGATAATCTTTCGTCCAGGTAAGGATCTTAAGAGTTGTCCAGGTTTCCTGTGTTGCCATCATAGCTCCAGTCATGCTGATACTACCCTATTCGATCGACTCTCTCCAGGAAATAGCACTATCCACCAAGGGTAGCCTGTGAAACTTCATAAAACATGGAAACGGATAATTGGCCGAACTGCTCAGACGAGCTGATACTAGAGACAAATTGTTCAAAACAACAAAAGGCGGACTCTTCAGGAGGCCGCCCTTTGTTGATAATTGGTGGTAGAAAGTTTAAATAAGTTTTACTGCCATCTGAGCATACTCAAGAATAATAGAAGGCACGATGCCGGGTATCAAAGTACCAGCAGCGGCAATTACCAGTGCCAGAGCTACCGGAGCGGTAACCTGTACCCACTCGAAATCTTCTGTAGAATCCTTGAAATACATGTAGACCATGATACGCAGGTAGTAGTAAGCGGATGCGGCACTGTTAAGTACGCCGATAACAGCAAGCCAGATATAGCCCTTCTGAATTGCACCGGCAAACAGGTAAAACTTGCCAATGAAACCGGCTGCTGGTGGTACGCCAGCAAGAGAGAACAAAAACAGTGTCATGGTAAGAGCCAGCAGCGGGCGCTTGAAGCCAAGGCCGGCAAAATCTTTTACCTCGCCATTGGTTTCACCCTTTTTGGCAACAAGAATGACAATTGCAAAAGCGCCAATATTCATAAAGGAGTAGCAGAGCATGTAAAACAGGATACCGGCCGTACCGGTGCCGTTTCCGGCGGCAAAGCCGACCAGTGCATAGCCTGCATGGGCAATCGAAGAATACGCAAGGACACGCTTGATATTGTCCTGACGCAGTGCTGTGATATTACCAACAGTCATGGTTAATACTGCCAGTACCCAGAGGACCTGGCTCCATTCAGCCTGCAACGTCGGCAGCGCGACAAGGAACAGACGAAGCAGTGCAGCGAAACCAGCAGCCTTGGGACCAGCAGACATGAATGCAGTGATCGGAGTCGGAGCACCTTCATAGACATCCGGTGTCCACATATGGAAAGGAGCAGCGGCAATTTTAAACGCAAAGCCCGTCATCATGAGAAGCATACCGGCTACCAGCAGGATATTGGCAGAAGGGAGCGTCATCTGTCCAACTATCGCGGCGATCTTGTACAGACGTGTAGTTCCGGTTGCACCATAAATAAGTGCCATACCGTACAGCATGAAGCCGGTTGAGAAGGCGCCCAACAAAAAATATTTGAGACCAGACTCATTGGACTTCTTATTGGCCCTGTTAAATCCAGCAAGAACATAGAGGGAAATGGACATGACTTCAAGTCCAAGAAAAATAGTCATTAAATCCGTGCCGGATGCCATCAGCATCATACCGACAACGGTAAAGAGAATCAGCGGATAGAGCTCGCCATGGTTACAACCTTCTCGTTCCATATATCGATCAGAAATCAGAACGGTTAATCCGGCAGCTACCAGAAACGTCATCTTAAAAAAAGTAGCAAAATTGTCGAGGACAACGGAGCCCCCGAAACTCTCGATGTGGCCACCCCACCCGGCACCTACCAGTACTGCAGTCGCGACAATACCGAAGAAGCTGACATATGCCAGGTATGAAGTCTGTCCGCCGGGCCTAAAAACATTGATCAGCAGAAGAGCCATAGCCAGCACGGAGAGAAATATCTCCGGTAGAATCGGCGTCATGTTGACGGCTGGAATTAAAATCATGTCCATCTAAAATATCCTCCGGTCGGATTGACTCGTTATTTGTTTTACTTTGCTTCGTGCGGATTAACAGCTGGTGCTGCGTTTGGTGCGGAAGTCTCCGCCATGCCTGGATGACCGGCAGGCAATTCGCCACCTGGATGACCTGAAGGCATTGCACCGCCAGCGTGGCCAGCAGGCATTTGCATGCCAGTGTTGTTTTCAGGCATCTGCATCTGGCCGGCGGCAACCGGAATCACCTGAGCGCTTACCGATGCAACGCGAACCTGCGCAACAAGCTTCTTGATGGCTGGCTCCATCGTGTCGATGATTGGCTTGGGATAAAGTCCCATGAAAAAGATCATCACCAGCAGAGGGACCATAATCGCAATTTCGCGACCATTAAGATCGAGCAGTTTCTGGTTTTTAGGGTTGTCAAGTTCGCCGAACATAACACGTTGGAACACCCAGAGCATGTAGACAGCGGAAAGGATTACACCGCTTGTCGCTACGACGGTCCACCAGCGCAACTGGCTTTCGAATGCACCGAGCAGAATCAGAAATTCACCTACGAAGCCGTTGGTACCAGGCAAACCAATCGAAGAGAAAGTGACAATCATGAATATTGTTGCAAAGATCGGCATCTGTTTTGATAAGCCGCCAAAATCGGTAATCAGACGTGTGTGGCGACGTTCATAAATAAAGCCAACTATAAGGAACAGTGCACCGGTTGAAATGCCGTGATTAAGCATCTGCAACATGCCGCCGGTAATGCCCTCTACGTTGAAAGCAAAAACGCCAAGCATTACAAAACCAAGGTGGGCAACAGATGAGTAGGCAACCAGCTTTTTAACGTCCTCCTGCACCATGGCGACAAGTGCTGCGTAAATAATGCCGATAACAGCGAGAGTTGCAATCAGCGGAGCGAACTTGTGAGCGGCCTCAGGAAAAAGAGGAATTGCAAAACGAACGTAACCGTAAGTACCCATTTTCAGCAGAACGGCTGCCAATATTACCGAACCGGCAGTCGGTGCTTCAGTATGCGCATCGGGCAACCAGGTGTGAAGCGGAAACATCGGAACCTTGATGGCAAAAGCGAAGGCAAAAGCCAGAAACAGCCATATCTGCGTTGCCAGGTCAAGCTTGAGGCTGAAGAAGTGAAGAAGACCAAAATCAGTGATGCCAGCCTGCATCCCCTTGAAATAGAGGAAGATTAAGGCTACCAGCATGAGGAGTGATCCTACCATGGTGTATATAAAGAACTTCACGGCGGCATAGATTTTGTTCTTTCCACCCCAGATGCCAATCATGAAATACATCGGAATCAACATTACTTCCCAGAAAATATAGAACAGAAAAAGATCTAGGGAGATAAAAGCACCCAACATACCGGTTTCAAGCAACAGCAGGCAGACCATATACTCTTTGACTTTTTCTTCAACAGCGGTGTAAGTCGAAAGAACAGCAATAGGCATTATGAACGTAGTAAGAATAACGAGCCACAGGCTGATGCCGTCAATACCGATGTTATAGCGCATGATAAACGGGCCGGCCGCAATCCAGGGTACATTTTCAACAAACTGGAACTCCGCATTGGACTGGAAGCCAGTCAGTATTAGCAGCGACACCAAAAAGGTGACTACTGTTACCGCGAGGGTGACATTCCGAAGTACTCCTTTGCTGTCTTTCGGGATAAACAGCAGCAACAGGACACCCAGTATCGGCAGGAATGTCGTCAGGCTCAGTACGTTACTCATGAATTCGTGCTCCTTTATACAAAGTGCTTATGAATTGGTTATTTAAAAATGAAGTAGCCAAGCATTACAACAACACCCAACGCCATTGAAAATGCGTAGTTGTAAATGTAGCCGGACTGCATGTAGCGTAAAATACCGCTGAATCCCATCACAACATTTGCAACGCCATTAACGACGCCATCAACAATCACAACGTCAAAGCCTTTCCAGAGGAACTGACCAAACGCCTTACAGGGGTTTACAAACAGGTAGTCATAGATCTCGTCGATGTACCATTTATTGTACACAGCACGGTGGAGTGTCGGAAACGTAGCAACAAATTTCCCAGGCAGCTCGGTGTTTTTTACGTACATAGTAAAAGCAATTCCTATTCCAACCAGGGCAATGACAACAGACAGACCCATCAGGCCCCATTCAACTGCATGACTGGGGTGGGCGCCATGTTGGGCGTATTTTGATCCGTATTCTGTTGCCAACTCAAATACCGGCTCAAGCCAATGTTCAAAATAATTTGGCAGCATTCCCAATATCTTAGGCATACCGAGATAGCCGCCAACAACTGCTAGCACACCAAGAACCATCAAGGGGATTGTGATTACCAACGGTGATTCATGAAGATAACTCTTGGCTTTGGGATTAATGCGGCATTCACCAAAAAAGGTCATGAATACCAGTCTGAACATATAGAAGGCAGTGAAACAGGCAGCTATTGCGCCTATGCCCCAGAGGACAATGTTCAGATTACCGTGATATGGATTTGCAAAAGCCATCCAGAGGATTTCGTCCTTCGAGAAAAATCCGGAGAAACCGGGGATACCTGAAATAGCAATAGTAGAAACCAGAAAGGTCAGGAACGTGATCGGCATTGCTGCTTTAAGACCACCCATATTGCGCATGTCCTGAGCATCATCATTTGAATGGATTTTATGCAGAGCATGATGCATGGAATGAATAACAGAACCGGACCCGAGGAACAGACAAGCTTTGAAGAAAGCGTGAGTCATCAAGTGGAAGATTCCGGCAGTAAATGCGCCGACTCCCATTGCCAGAAACATGAAGCCAAGTTGAGATACGGTAGAATAGGCAAGTACACGTTTGATATCGTTTTGCGCGGTACCAATTGTCGCAGCGAAAATTGCAGTAGCAGCGCCTACCACAGCAATAACCATCATGGTTTCGGGTGACTTAACAAATACAAAACTCATCCTGCCGATCATGTAGACACCGGCCGTTACCATGGTTGCAGCGTGAATGAGGGCAGAAACGGGCGTCGGACCTTCCATTGCGTCAGGCAACCAGGTAAAGAGCGGAATCTGTGCGGATTTTCCTGTTGCACCGACAAAGAAGCAAAGCGTAACCACTGTTACAACGCCGCCGTACGGGAGCAGATGGGAAGCAGCCTTTATTTCAGTAAAGTTAATGGTCCAGATATTGTGGTTACTGCCGAACCACCAGTAAAGAGTAAACAGACCAAGCAAGAACCCAAAGTCGCCGACACGGTTCATGACAAACGCTTTTTTAGCGGCATCACCGGCGGATTTTTTGTGGAAGTAATACCCAATCAGCAGATAGGAGCAGAGACCAACTCCTTCCCAACCGATAAACATGACCAGCATATTGCTGCCAAGCACCAGCAGAAGCATGGACATACAGAAGAGATTCAGATACGAGAAAAACCGGTAGAATCCTTCTTCGCCATGCATGTAACCAATCGAATAGAGGTGAATAAGTGAACCGACACCTGTTACGACCATAATCATTACGCACGAAAGCGGATCAAGCAGGAAAGCCATATCGGCCTTGAAGTTACCAGAGTGGATCCACGGAAAAACAACCTTTTCAAATACTCTCTGCTCTGGCGGCAGGCCAATCATCTGCAAGAGTATTCCGCACGACACCAGGAATGACAGGAAGATCATCAGTGTTGCAATGCCACCGATAACAGCCTCATTCTTGATCTTTTTCCCGAAGAGTCCGTTAATCAGGAACCCGATAAGCGGGAAAAGTGGTATTAGCCATACGTTGTCAAACATGTAAGACTCCTTTTATGCAATCATTAAACGTTGTCGTAAGGGGTGGAGTGCGGTTCTACCACTTCATCAGATTAACGTCATCGACATCAATCGACTCTTTATTGTTGAAAAATGCAATAATAAGCGCCAGGCCGACAGCAGCTTCAGCAGCAGCAACTGTCATAATGAAGAAGACAAAGACCTGGCCGTCAAGATTGCCGAGATGGCGGGAGAATGCGACAAATGTCAGGTTTACGGCATTAAGCATCAGCTCAATACACATGAACATTACGATAACATTCTTGCGGGTCAGGACGCCTATCGTGCCAATTGAAAAGAGTACGGCGCTTACGATGAGATAGCTGTTCAGGTTTTCCATGAAATATATCCCTCTTATATTTTTTTCTTGGCCAGAATGACCGCGCCGACTATTGCTACCAACAGCAGTATCGAGGTGATTTCGAACGGCAATAGAAAGTTTGTAAATATTTCGCGGCCAACCATCTCAGTATGGCCAAGTTTTTTGATCATGTCACCGCTATACGGGCCTGTCGGAAGGGCCGCACGGCTCTTCACCAGTACAAAACCGATATTAAACAGCGTGAAAAACCCGATAATTGAACCGAACACCAATTTATGTGAATGTTTCTTGGAAGCATCAACCCTGATATTCAACAGCATGATGGTGAACACTATCAGAACCATAATCGCACCGGCATACACCATTACCTGGACAGCTGCCATAAAGGGAGCATCCAGCATTACATAATAGGTTGCAAGACAGAAAAAGGTCATTATGAGCGACAATGCGCTGTTGATCGGATTCCTGCAGGTGACCACCAAGATCGCCGACACAATTGCTACAAACGATATGATCAGAAAGAAAAGGGTTTCCATGCACTGCTCCTTATTGCTTTTCTAAGAGACGTTCTTTGGAGTAGATAAAGTCCGAACGATGATAATTGGCCAACTCAAATTCACCGGTCATCTTGAGAGCGTCAACGGGGCAGGCCTCAACGCAATAACCGCAGAAAATGCAGCGCAGCATGTCAATTTCGTATTTAGCGGCATACTTGTCGTGATTGGCATCCTCTCCCGCCTCTACCGTTATGCACTTGGCAGGGCAGACAGTCGGGCAGAGATAGCAAGCAACGCACTTCGCGCGACTATGTGATACTTTAAGACCATGCAGGCCACGGTAACGAGCTGCCACCTTGGGACGTTCAGTCGGGTACTGCAACGTAACCGGCTTCATGAACATGTGTTTTAAAGTAATACCCAAGCCATTTATAATCGGTGTGATCGGATTCATGTGTCCATCCTCGTCTTTAAAATAACGTTACTTCTTACAGCGCATCCTAAATAAAGTAGCCGATAATTCCTGTTACAACTATGTTTACAAGTGCCACTGGAATGAAAACCTTCCAGCCCAGATGCATTAGCTGATCATACCGGTAGCGTGGCAACGTGGCGCGAATCCACATGCAGACAAACATCAGGAAATATACTTTTGCAATAAAGTAAACTGGTCCGAGTAGCGGAATTGCAGCGGTGAGTGGGCCATTCCAGCCGCCCAGGAACAACGTGACGGTCAATGCGCAGACCGTTACCATGTTTGCATACTCTGCCATAAAGAACATGGCATATTTCATCGAAGAATATTCCGTGCAGAAACCGGAAACAAGTTCTGTTTCAGCTTCAGGCAAGTCAAAGGGTGTACGGTTGATTTCAGCAAGTGAACAGACAAAGAACATGAAAGCGGCGAGAGGCTGTTTAACGACAAACCATTCAAAACCGCCCCAGCCGGACTGAAGTTCGACAATTTTGTTAAGTGACAATGTCCCGGAAAGCATAAACACGGCAACTATCGACAGTCCAGCCGCCAGTTCATAGGAAATCATTTGGGCCGAGGCACGCAGACCACCCATTAGTGAGTATTTGCTGTTTGATGCCCAACCAGCCAGAACAATACCGTAGACACCGAGTGACGACATCGCAAGAATATAGAGAACTCCAACATTTACATCAAATACCTGGCCGGCTGTAGTATCATAATAAGCCGCAATCTGTAGCGGGATCTTATAGCCGGCTACCTCAATGACTCCTCCAAACGGGATGACAGCAAAGGTAATAAACGCCGGAATGAGAGCTATCAGCGGTGCGACCAGAAAAGCAAAGGTACTGGCCTGTGAAGGAATGATCTCTTCTTTGAAAAAGAGTTTAACCCCGTCGGCGATGGGTTGCAGCAGTCCATGCCACCCGGTACGCATTGGTCCAAGACGAACCTGCATGTGGCCGATAATTTTTCGTTCGGCATACGTGGCGTATGCTACGGTCAGCAGCACAAAGATAAAAGCCACCAGGACCTTGGCAACCATGGCGATGTAATACATCATCGGCAGTCCTAATATCTCGATTCCCATCTGTCCCTCTTTCTTTGCTCGTATGAAATTAGTTATTACGTTCGGTAACGCTAAGTACTCTATTGTTTTACCAGTGAAACCATTGTCACAGGTGACCCGCACCAGATAGTATTAATAGGAGCAGCGCTAAAATGGTAGGGTGCAAAGACTACTCCGACAGGCATACGGGCAGTAACTTTAGCTTTTAGCTGCATGCTTCCCGTTGTAGAAGTAATGTTAACCAGATCGTCTTCAACAATCTTATGAGCAGAAGCATCTGTTCGTGACATTTCAATATAATTTTCCGGACAGACATGCATTGGCCCTTCACCGTATTGCGACAGGGTACCACTGTGATAAAGGGCGCTACCGGTCACGAGGGCAAGCTTGCCTCCTTCAGATGAAAATGAGGACGCAACCAGAGGAACTACGAATGCAGGAGATATTTCAACAGCTGCAAATGCACTCTCTTTCTGAAGTGACACATAACTCATACCTTGATAGCCGGAAGTTTTTGCTGAGATTTCTTCAAACTGTGCTGCTGGCGCTGCTGGCGCAGTGCCACCCAGACGTGAAATCAAATCCGAGAATATTTCAAAGTCGGTCCTGGTTTGAGCACTCTTGCGGATTGCCGGCTTTATGTATTGAACCCGACGATCAGTACTGGTGAACGTACCTTCTTTTTCAGCAAATGAGCAGGCAGGGAGGACAACATCGGCCATGGCGGCTGTTTCGGTCATGAACAGTTCCGATACAATCAGGAACTCGACAGCATCGAGAGCAGCCTTGACTTTGGCGCCATTCGGGTAGGAAACCAGCGGATTCTCACCGGCAATGAAAAGTGTCTTGACAGTTCCGTCAGTACAAGCATCCAAAATCTGCAATGCGCTAAAGCCACCGTCTTGAGCATAAAAACCCATGTCAACAGCACCCTGACTATTGTTCTTCTCTGAAAGGCAGAGTACTCCACACCCTTCTTTACCGTACTTGCCGGTCAGCAGAGCCAGGTTCGCGACCGCAGTTGCTAGATCAGCATTGTGGCCAGTGTACGCCTGACCTACCGGGAAAACAATCAGAGCCTTCTCGGTAGCAGCATATTCTGAAGCAAGTGACTTGATGTCGGCAGCTGTTAAACCAGACAGGGCAGCAACAGATTCAGCGGTGAAACCGGACAACGCTTTTTCAAGCTCTGCGTATCCGGCTACAGTTGAAGCAGTCCCGTCAGCCAGCTTCTCATCGAGAATAGTCTTGGCAATCGCATTCAATACGGCAATTTCGCTTCCGGGAAGATGAACCAGCGTCTTGGCACCTTTAAGCTTTGAAAGTTTACCGCGTTTGTCAGAAAGAATAGATAGTTTTACACCCTTGTTTTTAACGGCCATATTTACTTCAAAGCCGACTACCGGATGAGTTTCGTAAGCATCGGTTTTAATGACTAGAAGCAGATCGCTCTTCTGAATATCAAGAATAGTGGCAGAAGAAGCACTTGCACCAAAACTGCGCGCAAAACCCTCAGTCAGAGCGGCGTGAGCGTAACCGGCGGCGTGATCGAAGTTTTTCGTACCAACATTTTCGCTCAATAACTTCTTAAATAGTGCAAGTTCTTCGTTAGTCAAACGAGGCGTTGCCAAAGCAGCAACTGCACTGCCCCCTTTAAGACGTCCGGCAACAATTTCAAGAGCCTCATCCCATGTTGACTCGGTCAACGCGCCATTTTTTCTCACAAGCGGTTTTGTCAGACGCTGAGCACTGTTGATAAACTGATAGCCGAAACGGCCACGGGCACACAGCTGTCCCTTATGAAAGCCCTGGTTTTCATCATAAACGGTGGTCAGAACTTTGTTGTCCTTGACACCCAGTGTCAAATTGCATCCGGTACCGCAATAGCCACAGACCGAGGTTTGCTTGGTCAACGCCCAGAAGCGCGACTTAAACTTGAATGGGCGAGCCAGCAAAGAGCCAACCGGACAAACAGAAACGCACGAACCGCAGAACTCACAGTTAAGCCCTTTTTCAAACTCGCAGCCAATTTTAGTTTCAATACCTCGGTCAATAAAGGTCAACGCACCAAAACCGACTATTTCGTCACAGATACGGACACATTTACCACACAGAACGCAGCGATTCATATCGCGTTCAATTAGCGGATTGTTGTAGTCTATTTCATGCTGGAATTTTGAGTCAACAAAGCGATTACTGTCAACTTGATAGTCATAGGTCAGGTTCTGCAGATCACAATCGCCTCCCTTGTCACAGACCGGACAATCAAGCGGATGATTAAGCAGCAACAGTTCGAGGACCAATTTGCGGGCCTTGATAATGTCTGGGGTGTCCGTACGGATGATCATCCCTTCCGTTATCGGAGTCGTACAGGCAGGGATTTGCCGCCCTTTCATCTGTTCGACCTCAACCAGGCACATGCGGCAGGCGCCAAAAGGCTTCAGCTTCTTGTCGTGGCACAGGATAGGTATTTTGATGCCGTTTAATTTGGCAGCATCATAAATTGTTGAATCTTTCGGCGCGGTGACCTGCTTGTCGTCTATTGTAAGATTAACCATCTAAAACCTCTGTCTGTAAGTTTAATCATCCGATTCCGTACAGCCGAATTTATACGAGGGCCATGAATCGACAAGCATCGTAGCAGGATTTACACTTGGTACATTTTTCCTGGTCCAGATAAGCCAGTTGCCCTTTTTCCCATACAATTGCATCAACTGGACACGCTTTTTTGCAGGCACCGCACTTGACGCATTTCTCTTCCGATACTGCCCAGAGCAACAGATCCTTGCAACAGTTGGAAGGGCATCGTTTGTCATTGATGTGTGCTTCATATTCCGAACGGAAATAATTGATTGTAGAAAGAACCGGATTTGGCGCAGTCTGCCCCAATCCGCACAGGGATGCCTTCTTAATTGATGCACCCAAGTCAAGCAGAGCATCGATGTCTGAGGGTTCACCGCGGCCCTCTGTGATTTTTGTGAGTATGTCGAGCATTACTTTCAGACCAATACGGCAGGGAACACACTTGCCGCAGGATTCCGTTCTGGTGAAGGTCAGGAAGAATTTGGCAACATCTACCATGCAGGTAGTTTCGTCCATGACAACGAGACCACCGGATCCCATCATGGCGCCTGCCTGAATAAGGGCATTGTAGTCAACCAGCGTATCCAGCAATTCTTCCGGAATACAGCCTCCGGACGGACCACCGGCCTGGACGGCCTTGAATTTGCGGTTGTTGACGATACCGCCGCAGACATCGAAAAGAACCTCTCGAACCTTCATACCGGCCGGAACCTCTACCAGGCCCGTATGCTTCACCTTGCCGGTTACGGCAAAGATCTTGGTCCCCTTGGTCGTTTCCGTACCAAGTCCAGCGTACCAGTCGGAGCCATTGTTGATGATATGACGGACATTGGCAAACGTCTCAACGTTATTGATGTTGGTCGGATAACCCCATAATCCCTTGACAGCAGGGAAAGGCGGACGGGGACGACTCATGCCGCGCTCACCTTCAATGGATGCCATCAGGGCTGTTTCCTCGCCGCAGACGAAGGCACCGGCACCCATCTTGATACGCATGTCAAAGTCAAGGCCCCAACCCTGAATGTTTTTACCCAGATAGCCCTTTTCATAGCAGACATCAATAGCGTGCTGAAGTCGCTGAACAGCCAGCGGGTATTCGGCGCGGACATACACATAACCATAGGTAGCACCGATCGCATAACCGGCAATCTGCATCCCTTCGATAATGCAGTAGGGGTCCCCCTCCAGAATGGATCTATCCATAAAAGCGCCGGGGTCACCTTCGTCCGCGTTGCAGATCAGATACTTGTGATCACCGGGAGAGGCCTTGCAGAAAGACCACTTCATGCCAGTAGGGAAACCACCGCCCCCACGACCGCGAAGACCTGATTTTTTTACCTCTTCAATAACGTCGTCCTGCTTCATGCTCTTGACGCATTTTTCAATTGCCTGAAAACCTTTTGACTCACCACCAAGGTAAGCATCAAGAGAATCAGGATCTATTTCGCCGCAGTTGCCCATGACAACGCGCATCTGTCTTTCAAGAAATGTGTTGTAATACGGCTTTGCCTTACGTTTTTCCATTGTTGTATTAGCAACAATGTGTTCCATGACAATCTTCTCAACCTCTTCCGGAAGAACAAAGTCGTAGGTGACCCGTCCCTGCTCGGGAGTAATGATGTCAACAAGAACGTCATTGGCACAGAGGCCGCGGCAACCGGTCTTGATGACATCGCAACGTTTACCGATCGTAGCGGTCAGACCCTGCTCGGCAATTACACGATGAAACTCCGCCTCGACACCCTTTGCCCCGGCAGAAATTCCGCCAGTTCCCTGGCAGATTAGAATCTGAATACCTGAATTGTCGCCCATGCGTTGTGTCCTCTAGCGTGAGTCCGCTTAATCAAGCGGGAGTGCAGAATATTTGGCTACGATTTCGTCAACCTTCTGAACAGTCATCTTGCCGTATGTATCGTCATTAACCATGGAAAGAGGTGCCATACCGCATGCTCCCAAGCAGGCAACCTCTTCAAAGGTGAAGCGCAGATCAGCACTCGTTTCGGTATGACCAATATGCAGAAGATTGAAGAATGTTTCTTTAATCCTCTGAGCTCCCTGAACATGGCAGGCTGTACCTACACAAACTCGAATAATAAACCGGCCGCGTGGCTTGAGGTGAAATTGTGCGTAAAAAGTTAGTACGCCGTAAATCTGACTCGGATATACATTCAGACGTTCCGCGACATGATCGGCAACAATGCGTGGGACATATCCATACGCATCCTGGATACCCTGCAGTACCGGCATCAGGTTACCTGGCAAATCAATATATTTATCAATAACCTGATCGGCCTTTACGAGGTCAACCACCGGTTCCTGTTCTTCAGCCTGCTGCGCGACTACTTTACTCATGCGCCCCATCTCCTTTGAATCGTGCGGAGTTATCTGTCAATTTCACCAAGGACGATGTCCAGGGTACCGATTACTGCTACCAAGTCAGCAATCATGGAACCTACGCTCATCTGTTCGATGGCCTGCAGATTCACAAATGATGGCGGACGTATCCTCAGGCGTTCCGGTTTGTTGCCGCCATCGCTGACGATATAGAACCCAAGCTCTCCCTTGGGAGCTTCGATGCCTTGGTACACTTCTCCTTCAGGCGCCGGGAATCCCTCGGAAGCAATCTTGAAGTGATGTATTAACCCTTCGATACTGTTATAAACGTTTTCTTTGGGTGGATAGCAAACTTGCGGGTAGTCGGCCAGAACCGGCCCGGCTTTGAGCCGATCAAGACCTTGGCGCACAATTTTGCATGCTTCGCGCATCTCGATCAGACGGACCTTATAGCGGTCAAACGTATCGCAGTTCTCTCCAACCGGCACCTTGAACTGGTACTTGTCGTAACCGGCATAAGAATCGTCCCGACGCTGATCCCAATCAACACCGGATCCACGTAATGCAGGACCGGTGAGACCGATATCTATAGCATCCTCGGCAGAAATCACGCCGTTGCCAATGGTACGCTTGAGCCAGATCGGATTGGTCGTCAACAGCCCCTCATACTGATCCAGGTAACCGGGCATTGCATCGATAAAATCGCTAACTTTTTTTACAAATTCATCCGGAACATCCTGCGAGAGACCACCGACACGGAAGAAGTTAGACGTCATTCGGGCTCCGGAAATCAATTCGTAGATTTCCATGACCGTTTCGCGTTCGCGGAAGGCATAGATAAAGACCGTCATGGCACCGATATCAAGGGCATGGCATGCAATCCAGACCAAGTGCGACTCAAGCCGGGTCAGTTCCGCCATGATGATTCTGATTGTCTCGGCACGCTCAGGCACCTCGACCCCCATAAGCTTTTCAACTGCCAGAATATATCCCAGGTTATTACTCATGGGCGCCAGGTAGTCGAGGCGGTCGGTCAACGGCAGTATCTGATGATAGGTACGGTATTCTGACAGCTTTTCAACCCCACGGTGCAGAAAGCCGATATGAGGAGTGACCTTGACGATCACCTCGCCGTCAAGCTCGAGAACGAGCCGCAAAACCCCGTGAGTACTGGGATGCTGTGGACCCATGTTTAGTGTCATTGTTTCAGTAGTAGCCATGTATCGCCTCTTCTATGATCGAATTACAGAACGATGAAGTAAAACTATGACAAGCGCCCTTTATAGGGTTCACGGTCAGGTCCCTGCAACGGATAATCCTTCCGGAGCGGGTGCCCCACCCAGTCATCTGTCATAAGGATACGTCGAAGGTCGGGATGTTTGTCGAACGTAATTCCGAACAGGTCGAAGACTTCACGCTCCAGCCAGTTGGCTGTCGCCCAAACCTGGGTAGCGCTTGGAACAGTGCATGCGGACTCGCTTACCGCTGTTTTTATGCGCAGACGATCTTTGTGCGGAATTGACAGCAACTGGTAGACCATCATAAAGCGGTCTTCCTTTTTGCCGAGATAATCGACCGCCGTAAGGTCGGTCAACTGGTTGTACTGCAGGGACTGCTTGAGGAATGAAAGGATTTCAATAATGGCGTCCTTTGCTACGGTTACCGTAACCTCTCCCCTGAATTCGACAACGTCAATGATCGACGTCGCGAACTTTTCCTTCAGCTTCAGAACTGCACGATTGTTTTCTGCCATGATATCCAACCCTTTTGTGGGATTTGTGTGTACGTTCGTTGATATGTACGGAAGATCAGGCTGCTTCCGGAATATAGCGTTCGCCCAAGCCGATGGCAGAGCCGAATGAGTTCCGTTCCTTCATAATCTTGTCCTGGAGTTTCATCAGACCGAACAACAATGCTTCGGGACGTGGCGGACAACCAGGGATGTAGACATCAACCGGCAAAGCCTCATCGATTCCCTGCACAACGCTGTACGTATCAAAAATTCCGCCGGAGCAGGCGCATGCCCCCATGGCAATGACCCATTTCGGCTCAGGCATCTGGTCATAGACCGTCTTGATAACCGGAAGCATCTTTTTGGTAACCGTACCGGCAATGATAATACAGTCCGACTGGCGGGGTGATGCACGGAAAATTATACCGAAGCGGTCCAGGTCATTGTGTGAGGCGCCGGTTGCCATCATCTCGATAGCACAACATGCCAAACCAAAGGTCATCGGCCAGATGGATGACTTCCGGGACCAGTTAACCAATAGATCCAGTGACGTGGTGATAACGTTATCGCCAAGCGGATTGTCTACTCCCATTCCAGCGCTCCTTTTTTCCAGACATAAATGTAACCGACAAAGAGAATGACAATAAAAAGCCCCATCTCAACCAAACCGAATACGCCCAGTTTTTTGTAGAGAATGGCCCAAGGATACAGGAACACGGCTTCAATATCGAACAAGATGAACAGCATGGCGATCAGATAAAACTTGATCGAGTAACGCTCACGGGCAGTTCCGACTGGCTCGCAACCACTTTCATACGGTTGCAGCTTTACCTTTGACGGCTTTTTCTGGCCAATCAGAGATGACATGACAAGCGATACAAGCCCGAAACCTATTGCCACGATCACCAGAAGTAGTATTGGCAGGTATGCACCAAGCATTAAAATCCTCCTTACTGCGGACGGTATACTGTATACAAACGCTGCTGTAATAGGGTATTTGATTTTCTTTGTCAACTGTTTTTTTACTCTTGCCAAATTTGGAGAGGAGCATGCTACCTTCAAAATTACAAATAAAATTACTGCTTTACCATTGACACTGTTAGATACTGTATGATAAAAACCACACTTTGATTGACTCATTACACCATTCATTTTCGTTACGAGGTTACTATGAATCATGAGCGCTCCAGTTTTCTTTTCCAACAGGCAAAAGCCTCAATTCCCGGTGGCGTTAACAGCCCTGTTCGCGCCTTTAAATCTGTCGGCGCGGACCCGCTCTTCATCAAGAAGGCGTCCGGCTGCCATATTTATGACGAAGACAACAACTCCTTCGTTGATTATGTCGGCTCATGGGGACCGATGATCGTCGGCCACTGCCATCCGGATATTATCAAGGCAGTTCAGGACACCATGGCCAGTGGCGCCAGCTTCGGAGCACCGACAGAACGCGAAACAACCCTCGCCAACATGGTAATAGATGCGGTTCCCTCCATAGAAATGGTACGCATGGTCAGCTCAGGCACCGAGGCAACAATGAGCGCCATCCGGCTCGCCAGAGGCTATACCGGCCGAGACAGGATTCTGAAATTCTCCGGTTGCTATCACGGCCACGCCGACTCCCTCCTGGTCAAGGCCGGCTCCGGCGCAGCCACCTTCGGGGTGCCTGATTCTCCCGGCGTACCGGCCGACGTTGCCAAACTCACCCTGACAGCGGAATACAACTCGCTCGACTCTGTCAAAAAACTGGTTGCAGAAAACAAAAACAGCATTGCCTGTATTATTGTCGAACCGGTTGCTGGCAATATGGGGACCGTACCGCCACGCGAGGGTTTTTTGGAAGGCCTTCGAGAAATTTGTACTAATGAAGGAATCGTATTGATCTTTGACGAAGTGATGTCCGGCTTCCGTGTTGCCTACGGCGGCGTCCAGGAACTGTACAACGTTACTCCTGACATGACGACTCTGGGCAAGATCATTGGCGGTGGCCTTCCAGTCGGAGCATTTGGCGGTAAACGCGAAATAATGGAGATACTTTCCCCGTCAGGCGGAGTATATCAGGCGGGAACCTTATCCGGAAACCCGCTCGCCATGTCTGCAGGGATCGCAACTCTGAATATTCTCAAGCAGCCGGGCTTTTACAAGTCATTGGAAGAAAAAAGCCGCGCAGTTGCCGAAGGAATTGCCAAGGCGGCTAAAGATGCCGGCTATCCGATCTACTCGACCCGCGTTGGCAGCATGTTTTGTGCTTTTTTCAGCAAAGGTGACGTATTCGACTGGCCAACCGCAAGCCAATGTGACACCAAGGCCTTCGCCAAATACTTCCTCGGCATGCTGGACGAAGGGATATACCTTGCCCCTTCCCAGTTTGAGACCGCCTTTGTTTCCGCCGCCCACAATGATGCCGATATCGACAAGACAATCGCTGCTGCCGCGAAATGCTTCAAACTGATTGCGTAACATGCTTTCATTTCTGTTTGACATAGCTGCAATGTCTATGGTATGGAATACCGGTTTTGCACCGCTTTCGACGCTGACTATTCATGCCCGGTAACAACCGCCAGCTTTTCAGAAGCCTGGCAATGGTTTCCAGCATGGGCATTTCCGTTGTCCTTGCAATTGCCATTGGGGTCTGGTTTGGTCTTACCCTTGACCGATGGTTCGGCACGAAGCCTTGGTTCTTTTATATTTTTCTGTTCATCGGAATTGCCGCCGGTTTCAAGAATGTGTACGTCATCGCCGGCAGGGAGATCCGCAAAAGTGATGATATCGATCAATGAGGATAACCTCTTTGCTGTCATCATCAAGGGAAGCCTGGGATTACTCACAGTTCTGGTGTTATCCGGCTGGGCTCTGTTTTCGGCAAAAGCAGGCCTGGGCGCCTTGGCTGGCGGTTGCATTGCCTTAGCTAATTTTTTCTGGATTCGTAACGTTCTTCAGCGGATACTCGGACAATTACCCGCACAAGCAGCCATGTACGCTCAGCTTCGCTTTATTGGCCGTTTGAGCGTGACCGGGATACTGCTGTATTTTATTATTACCTCCGGATGGTTTTCACTGGCCGGGCTTTTTGTCGGTCTATCCGTAATTGTAATCAACATAATCGCACTTTCACTATACAGCGCATTGCGCGCAGGAGGTTAGCTCCATGGTTCACCCGTTACTGTTTCTTGAATTTTTCCGCAAACTGCTGGCTCCTCTTCACCTACCAGCAGCGAGTGCTGATGCAGTCGCCTATACATGGCTGATTATTGTCCTGTTGCTTGTACTTTCCGTTATGGCAACTTCGGCGCTCAAGTCTATTCCCAGCGGATTGCAGAACTTCATGGAAACCGTTATCGGCGGCATCGAAGGCATGATCGTTGACACCATGGGTGAACATGGCCGTCCGTTTTTCCCGCTGATCGCGACACTGGCCATATTTGTTCTTGTTTCAAACCTGATCGGTCTGATCCCAGGCTTTTTCCCGCCGACCGCTAACATCAACACAACAGCGGCCTGTGCAGTAATCGTTTTTATTTCCACACACATCGTCGGACTCAAGCACCACGGTTTCGGCTATATAAAGCACTTCCTCGGACCTATCGCCTGGCTTGCTCCGGTTATGTTCTTCATTGAGGTTATCGGCCACCTGAGCCGTCCTGTTTCACTGACACTACGTCTGTTCGGCAATATGAACGGCCACGAGCTTGTCCTGATGATTTTCTTCGGACTGGCACCGTTCCTCGTTCCCCTGCCAATGATGCTGATGGGCGTTCTGGTATCATTCATCCAGGCCTTCGTATTCATGCTCCTTGCCATGATCTACATCCAGGGTTCGCTGGAGCACGCGCATTAATTAGGTTAGCAATCATTTTTGCGGTATGCAGAAATGATTGCGTTAACGCACACATCCCTTGCGGGGCTAAAAATAATTTCCTTACTCCTATACTGTTTAGGAGACAAAACCATACGGAGGTAGTAAAGATGAGCTTTTTCACGATGTGCGTTCTGGCAGCAGGTATTGGTATGGCACTGGGCACCGTAGGCACCGGCATTGGCCAGGGTCTCGCAGTTAAAAGCGCCGTTGAAGGCGTTTCCCGTAACCCCGGCGCATCCGGTAAAATCCTGACCACCATGATGATCGGTCTGGCCATGATCGAGTCTCTGGCAATCTATGCACTGGTTGTCTGTCTGATCATCCTGTTCGCCAACCCTTACAAAGACATCGCTGTTAAACTGGCAGAAACTGTTGCCAAGTAATTTCCGGTTTCAGTAACGGTTCAAAGTAAAAAGGGCATCCGTTTATGGATGCCCTTTCTCGTTTCATATTAAAGGATAGCTGTTTTATTCATCGTCCTTCAGCATCCCCTCAACCGCCACCGACTCAACACTTTCTACAACATTCCCTTCTGGCAACCGGAGCAACTCTCTACCCGAATAGCGGTACTTCACGCCCCGTTCAAGCGCGCTGTCAACATACTCGCTACCTTTCAGCGGTTCGCTGTTCAGCGGCTGAAACAACTTGGCACCCGTAAGGGTAGTGCGATACAGGTTGTAACCAACCAGATGACCTGAAATCGGCGTATGAGAAGAAAAACGGAGCTTCAGCTCTGTAGGATGCGACTCAATTGTCAAGACAGGTGCGGGAAGAGGAACTGCAACAGTGGCATCAACGGTCGGGGACGAAGCGCCATCCTCGCCATCCGCAGTAAATGGCACAATCCGGTAGGAATACATATTTCCAGCAGTTACATCACTGTCGAGCAGAATCAGTCGGCTTCCGAAGCGCTGGGTATCAGCAGGCAAATGATCCAGATAGAGCGTCCGAAACAGCCGGTAATCAGTCATGCATGATCGGCAAACATCCATCTGAGCAGTGTCAACGGCACGCTTGCTGATTTTTACGCCGGCCAGTCCCTGCACTGAATGCCCGGCCCGATCCTTATCAGGGAGAGCGAACTGAAGCTTTACTACAGAACCGCTCTGGTGAGCCACCACGGCAGTGGGTGCCGCAGGGATCAGCATATCGGGATACAGCAACGGTCCTTTCCTGCCGCAGGCGGTTGCCATGAGCGACAAACCAACGACGAGAGCAGATCGCCGCCCAAGGGATATCATCGTTTCACCTCGGCAGGTAATATGGCATTCAATTTTATCTCAAACTGTCCGGCAGAGGTTGAAAAGCGGACTCTGTCGGGCTGAATATCAATAATTTTGGCACCCGAAACAACAGCACCTTCCTTGAGCAGAAAACCGTTGATAACCGCCCTCCTTCCGGCACGTTCATCCTGCCAGGCTATGCCGGACAATATGATGTCGGCGGGAGCCGCCACAGTCGGAGCAGACTCTTTCGGACGCGTGGCAGGAGATTGAATTCTGGTCCGTTTTTTTGAGCTTCGGACTTGTCGCGGATAAGAATCGTCATCTCCAGCGCCCACCGCACTTTTGGGTATGTCTACCGGGACAGCAGCAGGAGGTGCTGACGGAGCCACAGGTGCCATAACAGCAGGTACCGAAGGTGGCAGAACCTGCGCCGGCACCGGCGGCATTGCAGCTGGAAGAGTTGGAACTGACGAGGGCTGTGCGACTGGCGGAAGTGCAACAGAGCTCTTCTTTACTTTTCCTCGAAGCACAAACCATGTCCCGACACAGGTAAGCAGAGAAGCCACGAGAATAAGCACCACAACCTTCCAGACCCCGGACCTGGCCGGCAGTGGAGTCCGCTCCTGAAACAGATCACCGGAAATGCTGATCCTCCCGCCCGGATGAGCTTTTTTGTTTTTTTCGTGCTCTATTTTTTTCAGGGCATCAAGAATATAACTCATACGGTCAGATCACTTTCCGGCAAACAGCCAACGCGAAATACGAAACAAGCACCCTTCAGATTCTTCAGCCGGCTGAAGCTCCGCGATAACCTCTGCAGCAAGTGAAGGAGAGACGGAACGGGATTCACGGGTCCAGGCCATAACCAGCGCCTGTTCACAGACCACATTTATCAATCGGGGGATGCCTCGGGAAAATCGGTATATACGCTTGACCGCATCGCGAGGGAAAATATCCGGGATTCGACTGCCGGATATTTTGAGGCGATGGTTAATGTATCTGGCCGTTTCATCGAGCTTCATCGGAGTAAGCCGACAGCGCACAGTGATGCGCTGATTAAGCTGGCGCAGATCATGCCGCCGGAGCACATCGTTCAACTCAGGCTGGCCTGCTAGTATGATCTGGATCAGCTTGTCGCGTTCAGTCTCCAGATTGGAGATCATTCGCACCTGCTCCAGGACATCCGGTGCCAAATTCTGCGCTTCGTCAACAACAAGAACAACCGTCACTCCAGCACTGTTCTGATCGATCAGAAAACGATTCAGTGCATCGAGCCACCCAAAACGATTCTGTTCATCCGCCTCAATGCCAAACTCCCGGCAAATGCCGGCTAAGAGCTGCTCAGCCGACATGCAGGAATTAAATATCAGGGCACTTCTGTATTTTTGCGGATCAAGTTGGGCTAAAAGGGTGCGGAGCATCGTTGTCTTGCCGGTGCCCACCTCCCCCGTCAGGGCGATGAAACCGGCATGACTATCAACGCCGTACAGCAGACGGGCAAACGCCTCACGGTGAACAGTACTCAGAAACACAAAATGCGGATTTGGGGTAATCGTGAATGGCTTTTCTGAAAAGCCGAAGAAATCACAGTACATCGTAAATCAATTTCCAGCCCGCACGTTCTGAATTTCACTCCATACCCGCTCGCGGGCAGTGCCGCCCGGGATATTGCGGGCATTGACACTGGCCTCGACGGTGATGCATTCAAAAATGTCGGTATTGATCTTGCCCGAGAAAAGCTGCCACTCCGCCAGCGACAGATCGGTTATGTCCATATCATTCTCGATGCAGTAGGCAACAGCTTTGCCGACCACTTCATGGGCATCCCGGAACGGAAGGCCTTTGCGCACCAGATAATCGGCAACATCAGTAGCGGTTGAAAAACCCAACCCTGCGGCTCTGCGCATATTGTCGGTATTTACCCGCATTTCACGGATCATATCGGCAAAGATCTTGAGGCTCCCCTTGACCGTGTCGATCGTATCGAAGAGCGGTTCCTTGTCTTCCTGCATATCCTTGTTATAGGCCAGCGGCAGCGATTTCATCACCGTCAGCAGCGCGATCAGGTTGCCGTACACGCGACCGGTCTTGCCCCGCACCAGCTCCGGCACATCCGGATTCTTCTTCTGCGGCATGATTGACGAGCCGGTGCAGAAACCGTCTGACAGCTCAATGAACTGAAAGGCGCTGGTTGACCAGAGGATCAGCTCTTCGGATAAACGGGAAAGATGCATCATCAGAATCGAGGAGTCAGCCAGAAACTCCAGGGCAAAGTCGCGATCCGACACCGAATCCAGCGAGTTACGGGTAATCGCCGGAAAATCCAGTTGTTCGGCAACGTAGTCGCGGTCAATCGGGAAGGTTGTTCCTGCCAGCGCACCCGCGCCCAGCGGCAGGACGTTGACCCGTTTCAGGCAGTCCTCCAGCCGCGCCTTGTCCCGCTTGAACATCTCCACGTACGCCATCAGGTGATGGGCGAACAGGATCGGCTGCGCCGTCTGCAGATGGGTGAAACCGGGCATGAGAGTATCCAGATTGTCTTCGGCCTGATTCAAGAGGGCATCGATCAGCAGATCGAGATAGGTGGTTATCTCGACTATTTCGTCACGCAGATAGAGCCGGATATCCAGAGCCACCTGGTCGTTGCGAGAACGCCCCGTATGCAGACGCTTGCCCGCTTCGCCGATAGCGGCGGAGAGGCGCGCTTCGATGTTCATGTGGATATCTTCGAGACTGATGGAGAAATCAAACTCTCCCGCCTCGATCTGCTGCAGGATATGCTGCAGGCCATGAACGATCTGTTCGACATCATCGAGGGGGATAATGCCCTGCTTGCCCAGCATACGTGCATGCGCAACAGAGCCCCGTATATCCTGGTGGTAAAGGCGTTTGTCGAAGTCGATGGAAGCGGTGAACTCCTCGACGAATTTATCGGTCGGCTGTGTGAAGCGTCCGCCCCACAGTTTGTCTTTGGACATGGAATCTCCTGCCTATTTTTTCCGGTTGGCCTGCATCAGCGAGCGGATACGGAGACGCAGCGAATTAATCTTGATGAACCCTTCTGCGTCAGCCTGGTTGAAAACCTGATCCTTCTCGAAGGTAGCGAAGTCGAGGTTAAAGAGCGAGTCGGTCTCGGATTTGCGGCCGACCGTACGGCACAGACCTTTGTACAGTTTGAGACGGGCCACGCCGTTGACGCATTTCTGGGAATCGTCGATCAGGACCTGCAGCATCTGGCGCTCGGGGGAGAACCAGTAACCGGCATATATCTGCCGGGCGTATTCCGGAATCAGGCTGTCGCGGATGCGCAACACTTCACGGTCCATGGTGATCTGCTCGACAGCCGAATGGGCTTCGCGCAGAATGGTGCCGCCGGGGGTTTCATAGACGCCACGCGACTTCATGCCGACCGAGCGGTTCTCCAGCAGATCGACACGGCCTATGCCGTGCTGTCCGCCGAGAGAGTTGAGATGAGCCAGCAACTGAGCCGGGGTCATTTTTACGCCGTCAACAGCCACGGCATTGCCGTTTTTGAACTCAATCTCCACATACTGAGGCTTGTTGGGAGCTTTTTCCGGCGACTTGGTCAGCACGTACATCTCTTCCGGAGCCTCAGCCCAGGTATCTTCAAGGATGCCACCTTCGAAGGAGATATGCAGCAGGTTGCGGTCTGACGACCAAGGACGCTTCTTGATGGTGGGGATCGGCACGCCATTCTTCTTGGCATATTCGATCAGCGCCTGACGGCTGTTCAGATCCCATTCGCGCCACGGGGCGACAACCTTGATTGAGGGATCGAAATGGTAGTAAGCAAGTTCGAAGCGGACCTGGTCGTTACCCTTGCCGGTGGCACCGTGGGAAACGGCATCGCACTTCTCCTTGGCCGCGATTTCCATCTGACGCTTGGCGATCAGAGGACGGGCAATGGAGGTACCGAGCAGATAATGCCCCTCGTAGATGGCATTGGCGCGGAACATGGGAAATACGAAATCGCGGACGAACTCTTCTTTGAGGTCGTCGATATAGACCTTGTCGGCACCGGTGGCCAGGGCTTTTTCTCGGACCGGATCAAGCTCTTCACCCTGTCCCAGATCGGCGGAAAAGGCCACAACCTTGCAGCCGTACTCATTTTTGAGCCATTTGAGAATAATTGATGTATCCAGACCGCCGGAATAGGCCA
>JBAYTT010000003.1:0-59855 GCA_041675485.1 Pelobacteraceae bacterium
GCCAGAACCATGGCGATAGTGTTTCTGCCGACATTGCTCATGGAATACATGTACACCCCCTGATTACGGAACTTTCAGCGGTGCAACTCTACCGTATTACAGGGCTCTTGAACATAAAAAAAATGCAACTATCATCAGCCGGTAATGCTTATTGTGTGGTGCAGCTTTTGGGATTATTCATGTAGCAATTGCCTTGCCTGAACGATCACAAAAAGTATATAGTTTAAAATTCTTGAAAGTATTCTGATTCGCGAGGTGACGTCGTTGTGACGTGGAAATCTATCGGCATTTTTGATTCCGGAGTGGGAGGTTTGACGGTTCTGCGTGAGATCATGCATGCGCTCCCCCAGGAGGATACTCTCTATTTCGGCGATACCGCCCGGGTGCCGTATGGCACCAAGTCTCCCGAAACGGTCACCCGCTATTCCGGTGAGATCGCCTCGTTTCTGATCAAGCGGGATATCAAGCTGCTGGTTGTCGCCTGCAATACCGCCTCGGCGGTTGCTCTGCCCACCCTCAAGCGTCAGCTGTCGATCCCGGTAGTCGGGGTTATCGAGCCGGGGGCTCGCCGCGCGATTGAAGTAACCCGTAGCGGACGGATCGGCGTTATCGGGACCGCCGGTACCATTCGCAGTAGTGCCTACACCCGGGCGATAAAACGCCTCAAACCTGATGCCGAGGTTCTTACCCGCGCCTGTCCCCTGTTTGTGCCTTTGGCGGAAGAAGGGTGGGTCGATAACCAGGTTGCCCGGCTGACTGCTCAAACCTATCTCCAGGAATTGAAAGACGCTGCGGTCGATACGCTGGTGCTCGGCTGTACCCATTACCCGTTACTCAAGTCTCTGATAGCGGACGTAATGGGGCCGGGTGTGATACTGGTGGACTCTGCAGAGGAGACCGCCCGCACGGTTGCTGCCATTCTGGTGGACAAGAAGCTGCTCCGTCCTCCGTCCGAAGTGGGCAACCACAACTATTATGTGAGCGACATCCCTGCCGGTTTCGTCCGGGTCGGCAATCGCTTTCTGGGGGGGAAACTGGGAGATGTATTCCAGGTAAGTCTTGATGAAGAAGAAGGAATTGTCTGATGGCGCCTCAAACTCGAAAAAAAATCACAATCAGCATCCTGATACCGTCTCTGGTTTTTATCCTGTTCTTCACCATCCTGATCTGGCAAAAGTACCGCTCAAGCCATGAAATCCCGGCAACTCCACCCCAGGTGAACGTCGAAGGTAAAAAGTCCGTAACACTTTTTTTTGCGGTGGAAGGGACCCGCTTGGCGCGGGAAGCGCGGGAAATTGATCCGTGCGAAGACCTGAACAGCTGTCTGAAGGATGTCCTTGACGAGCTGTTGAACGGCCCGGTTGGTGAGTACGAAGAAACCATACCGGAGGGAACCGTTGTCGAGTCTGTCAGTATCGAAGGAAATCAGGTCACCGTCGGGCTTAATGGTGCTTTTTCCGAAGCGATGCCGTCCGGAAGTTCGGCCGAGATGCTGGCGGTCTATTCAATCGTTGATACTGTGGCAGTCAATTTTCCACAGATACAAAAAGTTAAAATAAACGTTGATGGCAACACGGCGGTCGTCCTGAGCCATCTCGATCTGTCAGATCCGCTGCTGCCTGACTATTCTCTTGAACAGCCTTCGCCGCCGGAGCCTGAAAAGAGTTCGACCGGACCTGCGACCAAACGTAAAGGGGCGCCCTGATGAAACCATTTCGCGAAGCAATGCAGGAACAGGTACTGATCCTGGACGGTGCCATGGGCACAATGCTCCAGGAGCGCGGACTCCAGGCGGGGCAGTCACCGGAAGAACTGAATTTGACCATGCCGGACGTAGTCGCTTCGGTTCATCGCGACTATATCCAGGCCGGCGCCGACATAATTATTACCAATACCTTTGGTGGGTCCCGCTTCAAACTGTCTCATTACGGACTGGAAAATCAGCTGGCCGAGATCAATTCCCGGGCGGTTGAAATTGCCCGTGCCGCCGCGGGGTCCAAAGCCTATGTCGGTGCTTCGATCGGACCAACCGGCCAGTTTGTCGAGCCGTTGGGCGAAGTGTCGTTTGACCGGATGAAGGCAGCCTTTCATGAACAGGCCGAGGCGCTTGTCTCGGCCGGTGCTGATCTGATCACTCTTGAAACGTTCCTGGATATAAAGGAATGCCGTGCCGCCGTTATCGCAATCCGGGAAGTCTCCGCGACAATTCCGATCATTGCCATGCTGACTTTTGAGGATAATGGCCGCTCTGTTCTGGGAACCCCGCCCGAGGCTGCCGCCATCACGCTGGCCGCTGCCGGAGCCGATATAGTCGGATCGAATTGTGGCCTGGGTGTTGATGGAATATACGACATACTCTGTCGCATGCGCCAGGTAACCGGCTTGCCGCTGATCTCGCAGGCCAATGCCGGCTTGCCGCAACTGGTCGGTGACCGTACCGTCTTCCCCGGCACTCCTGACGAGATGACCGCCTATCATGAACGGATGATCGCGCTGGGGGTCCGGATCATCGGCGGCTGCTGCGGCACGACACCGGCACATATCCGTGCGATGAAGCAGGCGCTGGCATCGAAACAGTGCTCCTGGTCTGACGCCGGCGGGAGCGGGGCAACACTCCTCTCCAGCCGCTCTGGCTGGGTTCGCATGGGAGCCGGCACTGCCACGGCCATAATCGGAGAGCGGATCAATCCGACCGGCAAAAAACTGTATTCGCAGGAATTACATGAAGGAAAGGTTGCCTACATTCGCCGTGAAGCGCACGAACAGGTTCAGGCCGGTGCAACCGTTCTCGATGTCAATGTCGGCGCACCAGGCATCGACGAGCCGTCAGCAATGCAGCGGGCCGTGTTTTGTGTAAGCGGTGCCGTCAGTGCGCCGCTGGTGCTTGATTCCTCCAATCCTGATGCCTTGGAAGCGGGACTAAAGGCGGCGGATGGCAAGGTGTTGATCAACTCGGTGTCCGGCGAAGCCAAAAGTCTTAAGCGAGTGCTGCCGCTGGCGAAAAAATACGGTGCGGCCATCATCGGACTTGCTCTCGATAAAAAGGGCATCCCTGATACCGCCGAAGGGCGCCTGGCAATCGCCCGCCGCATCCGCAACGCTGCGCATCGCATCGGTATTCCCGATAACGATATCATCATCGATTGTCTTACTCTGACGGTGAGTGCCGAGCAAAAGCGGGCGGTCGAGTCGCTTCGGTCTATCCGCCTGGTCAAGCAGAAACTGGGGCTTTCAACCGTCCTTGGGGTCAGCAACATCTCCTTCGGACTGCCGCAGCGCCCCATTATCTCGTCCACCTTCTTTGCGATGGCCATGGAAGCGGGGTTGGATGCCGCGATCATCAACCCCAAGGATAAGCCGATGATGGACGCCTGGCGATCGGCGATGGTGCTGCTCAATCGTGATCACCAGGCTGCTGCCTATATTGAAGCCTATCGGGAACATCAAGGGACAGCAGTTCAGCATGCTCAACCGGTCGAAACGAACGGTTCTATTCTTGAGCGCCTCTCCCAGGCAATTGTTGGCGGAGATTGCGACGGCATCGTTGCGCTGGTGGAGCAGGCAATGGCCGAAGGGTATGCGCCGCTTGAAATCAGCACCAAAGGTTTTATGCCCGGGTTGGAGGAAGTAGGCCGTCGATTTGAACGCAATATCTTCTTTTTGCCGCAGGTAATGCAGTCCGCCGATACCATGCAGGCCGGGTTTGCGCGGTTAAAGGCTGAGATGCATGGCGAAAAGTTTAAAACACTTGGCAAGATTCTGATGGCGACAGTTGAAGGTGATATTCATGACATCGGTAAGAACATTGTCTGTACCCTGCTCGAAAATCATGGCTTCGAAGTCTTTGACATCGGAAAAAATGTTTCCGCAGCGACTATTGTCGCAAAGGCGAAAGAGTTTGCGGTTGACGCGGTTGGTCTTTCAGCTCTGATGACAACAACCATGTCCGAGATGAATAATGTACTGAAAAAACTTAACGCCGCCGGAGTCAAAACGTTTACCATGGTCGGGGGGGCGGTTGTGACCCAGGAATATGCCGATCGTATCGGAGCCGACCTGTATGCAAAGGACGCAATGGAGGCTGTCGCAAAAATCAAGTCACTGCTGGGTGTTTGCGACTGAATCTCAGAAGAGGCGTTCAAAAACGCGATATAAGTCGATTGCGTCATAAATGCAGCCCGAGATATTAAAAACGCTACAAAATGCCGTCATAACTCAAATGCGGCTGCCTATATTTTAGGCAACAATGGTAGTGCCAGGAACACAAGCGTTTCAAATATAACAGATTGCTATTATCTGAAATAATATGATAACGTGAAATGACGTAATCCTGGAAAAAGGTATCGAAATGGTTCTGGGTTTTAATCACAATCTGCAATATAAGGGAGAGGTTTTTCACGTCCAGACTGAGGATAGTGGCGTGGCCAATCCACATATCATAACATTGCTCTATCGGGGCGGTGTTATCATCTGTTCAAAAAAAACCAGTTATTCCGATATCCTGAAGATGGATAACCTTGAAGTTGTTGTAGAAGAGTTGATGAAGGAACAGCACAAAGACATGATGCGCCGCCTGAAATCAGGCGAATTCGATGAAAAAGCTTTCTCGTTTAAACCCCAACTGATCGAAAATTATGAAATTCCCACCCTTGCTCCGGAAGCAGACCCCGTGGCAGATATCTTTTCGTCCACGCCTTCCTCCGGGACTGCGTCAAAAGGAAATGTCTCGATGCTGTTTGAATTGCCGAATCAACCCGCAAAAAACGATACTGCTCCTCAGGATAAAAAAGCAGCGGCAGTTGATGCAAACAGCAAAGTTGTAAATCTTGATGAAGCAATTCTCTCGTTTTTTGGCCCCCGTGAAAAATAATCCTTATACATTCTCTCCCGCTATTGCGAAGGTTACCCGGTATGTTTCGTAGCCTCACGACGCGCGTAATTGCAACGACCATTTCCCTGCTCGTTGCGGGCATATTTATCTATACTTCGTTCAACGTACGTCATCAGCAGGATATGCTGATTGATACTGCTCGCGAAAGTACCGAACTGCTCCTCCATACCGTGGAAAGCAGTATTTATAATACCATGCATCTTGGCAATGTTCAGGATGTCGGCTCGATTCTGTCGATGGTTGGCCAGCATAACCAGTTGGTGGGGGTCCGGATTTTTCACCCGCACGGTATTATCCTGCGCTCGTCGATTCCGAGTGAAGTCGGCAGGTCAGTCAGTGAGAACGATTATAAAATATACCAGAGCCCCAAAAACTACAGCATATTCAACGTGCCGCCCCATGGCGAAGTGCTGGCGATGGTCAAGCCGATTTATAACGAGGTTGCCTGTCATCCCTGTCATGGCAGTAAGGCACGGGTTATCGGTGTGCTGAATATCAATTATTCGCTCAGCCGTACCAAAATGCAGATGCTGGATGCCTCGCGCATATTTGTCATATCATCCATTGCAATAACGGTGTTTCTGGCGATTACCATATCATTCCTGCTGCTGAGGTTTGTGAAGAACCCGCTTGATAACATGGTTGACACCATGCTGAAAGTCGAAAAAGGGGATTTTGCGGTCAGGATTGCGTATAAAGGAAAAGACGAAATCGGGCGGTTGATCGGCAGTTTTAATTCCATGGTGGATCGGCTCGATATCGCTCAAAAAGAACTTGAACAGCTTCATTTCCAGCAGTTGGAACGTGCAGACCGTTTGGCGTCCATCGGAGAAATGGCTGCAGGGATTGCGCATGAAATAAAAAATCCGCTTGCCGGAATATCGGCGGCTGTGACGATTATAAAAGATGATATGTCTGAAGACGATCCACGAGGAGCGATCCTGGGAGAAGTCATCGAACAGGTCAAGCGCCTTGACAAAACCGTAAACGACTTGCTTTTCTTCGGGAAACCCTCGCTTCCCGAGCTGACCTGGGTTGATATAAATACGATAATAACAACAACACTCAAGTTTGCCTCGCAGCATAGCGGTGGTGCTAATATTGAAAGACGAATTGATCTGCTTCCGGACCTGCCCCCTGTGTATGCCGATGACAAGCAGATGCAGCAGGTATTTCTGAACATTGTGCTTAATGCCTATCAGGCGATGCCGTCCGGCGGTACGCTGAGCATTACATCGTCGTTGACGGTCCGTAACGATATTGAATACGTTCGGGTAGACATTTCCGATACCGGATCAGGCATTCCTCCCCAGATACTTGAAAAAATCTTCACCCCTTTCTACACAACCAAAGCGCAGGGAACCGGCCTGGGGCTGCCTATCTGCAACAAGCTGGTGAAGCTGCACAAAGGTGATATCCGCGTAACAAGTGATAATACGGCGGGAACGGTTTTTACGATCGAGCTGCCGGCGCGCAATCCTGGATCTACTGACGTGAGTGAGGTTACCGTATGAAACGAAATAAATTACTGGTGGTTGACGACGAGCATCTTATTCGCTGGTCACTTGAGCAGAATCTGAAAAAGCAGGGGTATGAAGTTGTTACGGCAGGAAGCGGTGAAGACGCCTTGCGGCTTGTGCGCGAGGAGCAGCCAGATCTGGTTTTGCTTGATATTCAACTGCCGGGAATCAGCGGTATTGATGTACTCGAAAAAATTAAAGATCATGACGAAGATATCATCGTCATAATGGTTACCGCCAACAGCGGTCTGGAAAATGCCGTTAATGCAATGAGGCTCGGCGCGTACGACTATATCAGCAAGCCGTTCAACCTGGATGAACTGTCCATCGTTGTCAGAAAGGCATTGGAAACTTCAGATCTGAAGCAGGAAGTTGTCCGGCTGCGCACTGAAACCAAAAAGAATGGCCCGCCGAATATTATCGGTGAAAGCAGGCAAATCAGGTACCTGATGGAGGTGCTTGAAAAAGTGGCCCGCAGCGAGGCATCGACAGTTTTGGTGCAGGGTGAGTCCGGAACCGGCAAGGAGCTGGTGGCAAAATGGATACACTACAGTTCGAATCGCGCCGAAAAGCCATTTATTGCGATCAACTGTGCCGCTGTCCCGGCCACTTTGCTTGAAAGCGAGCTGTTCGGTCATGAAAAGGGAGCATTTACAGATGCCAAGGCTACCAAAAAAGGCCTGTTTGAATTGGCAGACGGCGGTACGGTCTTTCTGGATGAAATCGGCGACATGGAAATGGGCATGCAGGCCAAGCTGCTGCGTTTTCTCGAAGATCGATCATTCAGGCGCATTGGCGGCAGCCGTGTATTTACCGTGGACGTCAGAATAATTTCAGCGACCAACAAGGATCTTCAAAAATCGATTGAGGAAAAAACCTTTCGTAATGACCTCTATTACCGGCTGCAGGTTATCCCGATCTTCCTGCCGTCACTGCGCGAACGAAAAGAAGACATTATTCCGTTGGCCACACATTTCATCGCCTTGTACAACAAGGATTTCAATAAGAAAGTACAGGGTATTGCGGGAATGGCGGAGCGGATGATGACTGACTACAGCTGGCCCGGCAATGTCCGCGAGCTTAAAAACGTCATTGAACGGGCAATCATACTCGGCAACGACGAAACCCTGCTGCTTGAGCATCTGCCCCTTGAAATAGTTGCCAAAGCATCGCCGCAGTCAGGTGCGCCGGTGTCGTCATTCCGCCTCCCTCCTGAAGGGATAGATATTGAGGAAGTTGAGAAAGAACTCATCAGGCAGGCGCTTGAAATAACCGAATGGAATCAGTCAAAGGCCGCAAAAAAACTTAATTTGGGAATCGATGCGTTCCGGTACCGGATGAAAAAATTTGGCTATTTAAAATAATGAAATGCGTAACTCATCAAATCAAGGTGACAATTCTTTTTGATGAATTAAGTTTGTAAACGTTATTTCCAGTTGGCACTATGCTTGCTAACTAATGACTGATTCAGAGAGAAATGTCCAAATTGCGTTCAGGTTCCAAGTCCAAAAATCTCCACAAAAACGGAGGCATAGATATGGTAGCAAGGCAAATTAAGTCAAGGTTCATTGTTGTCGCGATGATAGCGGTAGCGGTTATTTCGCTGGCATTCAGCGCTGGGGCCGCCACAATCCCGGTGGTTTCGACACTGACACCGCTTGAAAAAGGGCTGCAAACTCCGCTAAAAATGGCGCTTGACGCAAATGGCGATATCTATGTTGCCGACCCGCGATCAGGCGGAGTTGTTCAGCTTGATCAGTATGGTGCGGTGAAACAGACCGTTTCAACTCCGTCCGTGGCGACAGCGATTGCGGTTTTGAATCCTCTGGTCAGCAACATCCCGGTCGGCAAGCTGCTGATCGCGTTGGGTGATCGGGTTGTTGCCTTTGATCAGTCGGGTGTTGAGGTTGCGAAAATTGGTAGCGGCGCCGGCCAGTTTGTAAAAGCCTCCGGCATCGCGCTGGATGCGGCAGGTTCGATCTACGTAACGGACACAGGCGCTTACTGTGTTAAGAAATTTGATTCCGCCGGAAACCTGGTCAAGACTTTTGGAGTTTTTGGTGTGCCTCCTTCAACCGGAGTATTCAGCCAGCCAACTGCAATTGCGATGGTTGCTGTAACGGGTGGAGAGCAGGTTGCTGTCGTTGATACAGTGAATGGCAATGTTCAGTTTTTTACAACTGACGGCGTTTATGTAAAAACCGTCGGTGCAAGTGGCGGGCCTGGTCCGCTGTCTTTCAGTTATCCTGTCGGGATCGCTTTTGATTTCGTCTCCGGTGTCGCCTCTCGCATGTACGTCCTTGATGCGTATCAGGGGTATGTACAGGCGGTGGATGTCACTGTAGATCCGGCTGTTTTTCTTTCCAACATTGGTACGTACGGTTTTGCGGGTGGCCAGCTGCTTACTCCCAGCGACATGGTGTACGATCAGGTGAACAAAAGACTTCTTGTGTCGAACGGCATGAGCAATATTGTAAGCTTTGGTATTGACGGTGGCTCCAATCCATTCAATTCAACTCCTCCGGCTTTGTCTGTATCCCAGTCCTCACTTTTTGTTGACGTTCCTTCCGCAACTATATCCGGAACTGTCGAGGCTGGCGCTACATTGACTTCGTCTGTCAGTGCGACTGCACGTACTTCCGCTGCAAGCTTCCCCTCAACATCTTCATGGACGATTTCGGTGTCAGATCTGGTCCCCGGCGTAAATACGGTATCCGTGACCGCGGCAAATCAGTATGGCGTTACAACTACTAAAACAGTCGTCGTAACATATACTCCTGCAACAGTGCAGCTGACGCTCGATTCGTTTGCCGCGCTTACCGGTCAGGCAACAGCAGCACTCACCGGAACCACAGAGGCCGGATCCGTTGTAACGGTTTACAACGCCGCGACGAAAATATCCGGTCAGGCAAACGTGATTGATGGTGTGTGGACATTTGCCGCCACTCTCGTAGAGGGCGCAAATGCTCTGACAGTAACATCCTCCAAAACAGCAAAGGCTTCAGCCAGAAAAGACGTTGTTATCGAGCTGGATACGCTGGCGCCGGTAATCAATGCATCGCTTCTGCTTGATGGCAGTGTTTCATCAACACAAGTTTTAAGTGTGTCGGGAACAGTGGCAGATGCCCATATCGCTTCATGTACGATCAACGGGACCCCCGCGGTTCTGACAAACGGCCAGTTCTCTTCGGCAGTAGCGCTGAACCTGGGTGCCAATACCGTCACCATTGCAGCGGTAGACCAGCTTGGCAACACAACTACAGATGCGAGAACCATTACATTCAATCCTTCGCTTCCGCAGATTACTGTTCAGTCACCGGTTGATGGCCTGATTACAAATACTCAGGATGTCGTTGTTGATGTGACGGCTGATGTGGCTTCGGTTCTTATTAACGGGAATGCCGCTCTTCCCGGTGCACAGTCCGGTTCTTTTGCAGCAACAGTCAAGCTTGTTGCCGGCCTCAACACAATATTCATCAATGCAACCGATCAGTTTGGCAGAGTCATTCAGGAAAAACGGACAGTCACCTATGATGCAGCAGCTCCTGTTGTGACAATTACTTCTCCGTCACAGGATGTGGCAACAAAGAACCCCGGTGTCACTATCAGCGGCTTGATCAGCGATAGCACTGCAATCAGCAGCATTCGCGCTACCGTGAACGGAGTCGATGCACCGGTTACTCTTACAAACGACGCCTTTACGGTGTTCGCCGAAATGACTCAGGAAAGCGCATATACCGTTGCGATAACAGTGACTGACGCTGCGCATAATAGCTCAACGGCATACAGAACGCTGCTTTATGATGTTACCCCTCCTGTGGTTGCGGTTAATCCGGTGTTTTCGGCTCTGCCGGTTGCTCTCTCCGGAACGGTTGAGCAGGGTGCAACGGTTGTTGTTTCCGACTCGGGTAGTCTGAAGGTTCAGGCGCTGGTTAACGGTACAGCATGGACATCGAGCTTGACCGGCGTAACGTATGATGTTGCAACTCTGACGGTCACTGCAACTGATGCGGCGGGTAATGCCTCGGTTAAATCGATTTCGGTTTCACCGCCTGATGGCGATGTTGATGCAGACGGCACCATTACGATTCGTGACGCACTGCGAGTGATCAAGCTGGTTGTGTCCAATGCTCAGCCAACCCAGCAGGATCTCGAACATGGCGATATCGGGCCGTTGTTGGGTGGTAAACGGAATCCTAACGGAAAACTCGATCTCGTTGATGGCATCCTGATCCTTAGAAAAGCCCTTGGCCTTTCCGCCTGGCTGTAGTAGATATTTAACGTTAAACCCCCTCTGAGAGGAACGATATGAAATTGAAAACATTGCAACTGCTTCTATCCTGTCTTCTGCTGGCCTTGGCTGCAATTACAGTGTACGCACAGCCTAACGCATCAACCGTAACTGATGTACGCTATACGGTCCACAACCTGTCAAATAACACGGATATCAATAGCGGATTAACAGGTGAGGGCAGGAACTACTCAGCAAGTGCAACCGGACAGGCTGATCAGGTTTGTGTATTCTGCCATACCCCTCACAATGCATCTCCAGCGATACCGCTGTGGAATAAGGTGTATACTCCCGGTGTTGAAACCAGTTACCGCCTGTATACATCTTCCGCAACCCTGCATGCAGCTGCCAAGGGCGCTTCAATTACCGCTAACAGTGAATCCTTGCTGTGCTTGAGCTGTCATGACGGTAAAACCGCCATAAACGTGTTACACAACTCTACGTATCGCGACAGTTCCAGTGGGTCAGACGCAGTAATTAATATTGACGGAACGTTTTCGGGAGCTGGGCCTTTTGCTCTTGGTCAGCAGTGGTCCGGCGGATTTGGAAGTTATAACAGAGCCAACCTTGGCGCTATCAGATCAGCTGACGGCAGCATTCCTTCTTTGGCCGCATCTACCAATGGTGCCAACCTGACAGACGATCATCCTGTCGGCTTTTCATATACCACTGCTTACACCCAGGATAACGCAGGGTTGAAAGCAACACCGGATGCTGGAATTCGTTTGTTTGGACCTACCAAGCGCGTTGAATGTTCAAGCTGTCATAACCCTCATATGTATTATGGATCCGGTCTGGCTGGAAGCACCAGGGTGTACTACGATACAGACATAACAACACCACTTGTTGCTACTGCAGCTCAAAAAGCAAAAACTCCTTTTTTAAATATAGCCAATACCGGCAGCAAACTGTGCTTAGGTTGCCACACTAAATAATATACATTGAAGATAGCGTACCAGGAGCGAGCCATGACAAAAAATATTAGCTTCATACTCTTGACACTTGCGATGTTGATGGTCTTACCACTCTCAGCACTTGCAATTGTGGCGCCTCACACAAATGTTAACCAGGTTGGGTGCTCCAGTTGTCACAATTCAACAGTGTCGACGGCTACTTCATTCAGCAACATGTGTGTAACCTGCCACAAGCCGGGGTCTGCAAACGCAAACGTAACATCAGTCTTTTATCAGTCTGATGCAGCCAACGTGTTTAACCGTTTTAACGGTTATTCCGGTGGTATTGCTCCGGCAAAAAAGATGTTTACTTCTCATAACTGGGCTGGCTCGGAAGTCGCTCCTGAAGCTGGCGCCAGCAGACCAACCAATGGTGCTTTAAACCCGGCAACTTTGGGAACAAGCCTTTCGTGCGCTCGCTGCCACAATATCCATCTTGCCAAATCAACAGCAACAAACTCTGCTCCGTTTTTGCGTACACTTAACAATGACGATCAAATGTGCCGCGACTGCCACCGCTCACGTGACACTTCAAACCAGATGATGGGATCGCACCCGATTAACCTCAGATACACCTCGGCAACCTCAAAAGTTGTCACAAAACCGGCCGACTACTTTTCGACTCCAAGAAACGCTAATCCAGGCAACCCGTCATCAGCCGTGAAGCTGGTAAACGGTAAAGTTATGTGCTCTACCTGTCATGCTACCCACTATGCCGACTCCAACAGCGGTACTGTTGATGCTCGCGGTTCCTGGGCCAATCTCTCTTCCTCGCGCGGCATGCTGCTTCGTACGGATACATTTGGTAAAACAAATGCTGTTACTTCAGTTAACATCTGTACCAACTGCCATAACGCACCGGGTCATAACTCAGTCGGTGGAGTTGCGACAGCTAATGGTATTCAATGCGTCGATTGTCACTCAGGACACGTCGAATATCTGAAACCAGAGGATGTCGCCTTGGGTGGTGAGAATGCAACTCCCAACGTTTATATGCTGCGTCGCTATGTGAACTACTCTGCTGGTATCAAACTGAATTCATATCGTCGTAAGGCTTTCCTTACAAGCACATCTAGCACCAAGGTCTACGCGAACGCTAGTGGTACAGCCATCTGTCAGGCATGTCATGCAATGCCGGCGATAGTTGAACATACTGGGAAGATACTAGCTACCGATTGTGTTACTTGTCACGGTACTCACAATGCTCCACAAACCCCAAATTGTACCGGTTGCCACGGTTCCCCTCCTGAGCATACTGCTGCTGGTACTCTCGTCAAGGGTGGCTATGCTGTCTACAGTTCACGTCTTGGTGTGCCGCAGAGAAGTTATAGCCTGACATCCGGCGTTTATAAAAACGAATCAACGGCAGGTCACCCGACTCATGCTGCCGGCAAGCCATATTCCTTCGCCTGTAGTCAGTGCCACAACAAGCAGGATGCTACACACGATAAACAGAGCTATCAGGATGCTCCGTTTAACGCCGCCGGTGTCTATTCACCTGCAACAGTCTTTACTCCTGGTGCTACAACATCAACCTGTGCCAGCACTTACTGCCACAGTTACGGAACTGCAACCCTGACGAAGGCCAAGACAGTTAGTTGGGCTGCAGGCGTCCGCGGTACTATCACCAGCTCTGCCAATGCAAATCGTTGCCGGTCTTGCCATAACGGTGTAACTGCAACCTTCAGCAACCTTTCTACTAACTCACATTTCCGTCATGTTGATAACCTTGGCGCTGGAAAGACCTATACCTGTGATTATTGCCATGCTTCAACGGTAAGCAATAATACTACAATTTCAAATTATCCTAATCATGTTAACAATTCACGTGACCTAGCTGTTAATGCTACGGTACTTGGCGGCAAACTCGTTGGCTCGACATTGTCCGGCACAACCTGCTCAACGTATTGCCACAGTGACGGCAAGGGAAATGGCCCGGTTGCAGCTCTCAACTGGACTTCACGCGCATCAGGTAAATGCGATTCATGCCACAAGACCGCTACCAACACCTACGGTTTCGGCATTATGACTTCAAATGCCCACTTCACCCATATCTCCAGTAGCTATGGTCCAAAGCGCAATACAAATACGCTGTGCAATAACTGTCATGTTTACAGTAGTGAGCTTGCTGCCGGCCATGGTAACGGTACTGTTGACCTGCTTGCCACGAATCGTTGTGTAAACTGCCACGCACAGTCGGTTCCAACCTGGACGACAAATGCCCGTCTTTCCTGCGAATCCTGCCATAGTGGTCGCGGTAACGGTTTGGTTGATATACCTGCTAACCGTTCGTGGGCAACGTTTGATGCTACCGGCACCATCCGTGCACCGTTCAAGGCGTACTCTACGTTCACAAATCGTGGTCACGGCCAGTTCGCCGGTGTTTACTGCACCGATTGCCACAACAACAAGAGCCAGCATCTCAATGGCGCAACTTCGGCCGCTGGCACCTACAGGGGCGCACGTATCTTCGCCAGCTACTCCGGCATGGACAACACAAACAACGCTGACAAGTTGTGCGTTTCCTGCCATAACGACGCAGGTCACGGTGGCAACGGGACTGTTACCGCTCCAGCCAGGATAAACCTCCTGTCGCATGTTGTTGACAGGACTCCGGCATTCTCTTACTGTATCTCCTGCCACGATACTCATGGCTCGGCAAACAAGATGGGCATCAAAACCGTATTTAATGTAATGACCGGTAACGGCCGCGGTCCTTCTGTCAAGACAGTGACCTTCAACAACATGACAACCGGTTTTGTGAACAAGACGCGTACCGGCCTCTGCCAGGTGTGTCATACAAGAACCAAATACTATCGTAACTACACGGCAGTCACTTACAATAGTAGTCCAGTAGCATATTCCGGCAGCTGGGGACACTCGGGTGGCCAGACACGCTGCCTTAACTGCCACAGCCATGCCGCAGCAGGTTTTGCCTTTGCGCCTGCCGGTGGTGGAGCATGTAACGGTTGCCACGGTTATCCGCCGAATCTGGCAGATGGTTTCTCTACATACCCAGTTGCATCGTCTAATGTTCACCTAAGCCACAACATGGCATCCAAGAATATTTCTGATGATATTAGTGGTTCAGCCACCGGTATGGCCTGCTCAACTTGTCACAGTGGACATGGCATTACTCCGGTAAGCACCAGTATCGTAGTAAATGCGACTTACAAATTTAATGGTGCATCGGCAACAACCTACAGCGCTAACAGCTGCTCGAATGTTAGCTGCCACTTCAAGGCCTCGCCGGCTTGGAAATAGGTGAGGTATGCAACGAATGATATTATTTAAACTGCTTATAAATGCTCTTCTGAAGGAGTTTGATATGAAAGTACATGCCAGCACGGTAATACGCACAGCCCTGATAGCGCTTCTGCTGATGCTAGTACCCATAGTACTGCCTGAAACGTCGTTGGCAGCACCGGGGTCAATCACGGCCTGTACGGGTTGCCACGGTAACCCACCGGTGGATCCTGCAACTGCGACGCGTGATGCTGCTGCGGGCACCTTCCAAGGCAACCACAGTACTCATTCATTTGCCGGCAATTGCGTAAAATGCCACAATACGGTCGGTGCCTCCGAGTACAATCACAGTTTCAGAACTCAAGTGGCTGGTGTCAATTATATCAATATGACTTCTGTTATTAACAAGTCACCGAAAGCTGGCGCCAAGTATAATAATACGAAGAGCTTCCCGCAAACGGCAACACCTGCCTTGACGACATGCGCAAATGTTAACTGCCATTTTGAGCAGACGACTCCTGCCTGGGGCAGTGTCTTGCCGGCAGCTACCTGGTCAGCTACCAAGGCTGCCAATGATAACAGTGCCAACTGCGGAAACTGTCACGCTGCAACGTCGGCATTGTTGACATCCGGCAAGCATGCCACCCACATTACATCTTTTGGCAACACCCAGACCGCCTGCGCCAAGTGTCACCCTGATTACAACACACTAAGTGGTGCTGCTGCCTTTAAACATGCAACCAGTGCTGTCAGGAATATCAACGTTAATTTTGCCGCTGCACCAAACAGTGGTAGCGGTACATACACTGGCATCAGGACAAATCAACAGTATCTGCCGAGTGGAATTGCCGCAAGCGGAACCTGTACAACGCTCTACTGCCACAGTTCAGGCAAGCGTGCCGTAATCAATACAAATGCTGAACCGGCAGATCCAGCCTGGAATGGTGCTGCACTTGATTGTAAGGGGTGCCATGGAGCTAAACCAAACGGCACAGCAGGCGTTGCCTTTACCAGTGTTGCCGGCGAACCGAACTATATCAGTGTCACCGCCGGGTCGGCTACCGCCAACACCCACCAGAAACATGTCGGTTCAGTCCTTGCGACTGCCCAGTCATCCTGCCAGGGTTGTCACCGTGTAACGACGGCGAACGGCACCACAATTCTTGCCGGAAGTGTTACTCACCTTGATAAAAACATTGATGTGCGCTTTAAATCAGCCGCTTTTACGACTCTCTCGGGACTTTATAACAAAACAACCAGAGGCTGCTCTACTACCTACTGCCATGGCGCCGGAGCACCAGTATGGGGTGGTGCCGCACTTGCTTGCAACAGCTGCCACAGTGCACTGTCAAATGATGCCGGTTTTGCCAACAATGCTCATAAACTGCATGTCGGTACTGCTGTTCAGGCGCGTTTTGATGTCATATCCGGTAACGTAAGCACGGTTGGCGCATACCGCTTTGGTTGTGCTGCCTGTCACGATCCGGGTAATGCCGGCGTCGCTCACGGTCAGGGTGCTGTCGGCACCAACCAGGCAGCTAATGTTTTCTTCCGCTTTACGACAGTAGGCAAAGCATCCGTTACAACTCCATATGCTGCCGGCACCCTTGGTGGTACGGACAGCAGCAGCTACAAATGGACCGTCAGTAGCGGCACAACGTGCAACAACACTTACTGCCACAGTAACGGCCAAGTGGCTGCTACCTTTGTTGCCGCTCCTGCAGCGCTATCATGGGCTAATCCTACAAGCTCTGGCAGTTGCATCATCTGCCACGGCAACGGAAAAACTGGTAGCGCTCTGTCCGGCAAGCACAGCATGCATCTTAACAAGGTCTCCAATGCATCGCTTGGTAACACCATTCCCTGCATGGAATGCCATGTCAAGACGGTAAACACCGTCAACAATACGTTGATTACCGACAGAACAAAGCATGTCAACAAAATGCGCGACTACTCAGGCGCTAAGGCGAACAGATCCGGCTGGAACGGGACTACCTGCTCTACCTACTGCCATTCAACCGGTGCAGACGGTTCACAATACAAACTTGTGAGCATGACCTGGACATCCGGTACGGTAACCAACTGCAAGGCCTGCCACGGATCGCAATCCGGCGCTACCTACTTTACATCCAAGTATGGTGAGCCTAACTATCGCAACCTCAGTACGTTGGCTCGTGATACATTCAACAGCCACTCGACGGCAAGTCATGTCAGCAGCGCGACTTCGTGCTACAACTGTCACAATCTGACTGTCAAGAGCGGCGTCCAGGCAATCATGAGTTCTGCCAGCGGATTCGGTTCCGCCAGTTCGCGTCACCTTAACAAAACATCTGATGTAAATCTGATTTCCGGTACGTATAACGCGACAGCACGGACCTGTACGAATGTGTCCTGCCACAGCAATAACGTAACTCCGGTACGCTGGGGTTCAAAACTCAACTGCGACAGCTGTCACCCCAGGGCAACACTTTCGGGAGCTCATACACGCCATACAGGTGCGTATCGTGCCATTACAGTCTACGCCAACATGACTGCCAACAAGTCCACCGGCTCTGATACAAACGGCTCTGCTGGTAACTGGACTAATTATGGTTTCGGCTGTTCTGTCTGCCATCCTCTGGCCAGTACGAATCACGGCAACGGTTCTGTTGAACTTGAACTTAACCGCACTGCCGGTGCCGGTTCCATCAAATCGGCCAGTTTCGTAGTAAGCGGCGCAACGCCTGCCGTAGGTGCTGGTGGAAGCGCTACAACCTGTGCCAATATCTACTGCCATTCCGACGGTAAAGGTGTCTATCTTGCAACCGATACATGGGCAACTGCTTTCACAGCCGCCAACCGTTGCATCAAGTGTCACGGCAACTCCCCGGCAGATGCGTCGCACGGCATGCATGATGTCGGCATTCACTACGACAGCACCGCAGCTGCCGTTCCGGGGACCGGTCTGTTAACGACTGCAGCTGCTAACCCGCAAAATGCTGCTCACGGTGACCCACTGCTTTCAACGACGATCAGCTGCTACATCTGCCATAACGCAACCATCAGTGGCGCAACGGCAGCCAGTCGCTACAACAAGTACAATGCGGCATGCAATACGTGTCATACAGCAGATGCCGATGGTACCAAGAACATCTTCATCACCGGCCTCAGTTCTCACGTCAACGGCGCTGTAAACGTCCAGTTTGCCGCGGTACAGATCAGGACAAAGGCGCAGCTGAGAAGCGCATCATTCTCAAACTACACCGGTAACGCCACTGAGAATGGCTGGTCACCGACAGGTCGCGTCTACAAGACCGCCGCAGCGTACGATATTTCCAAGCGTGCTCTTAACGCTGGTACTGCGGCATATAACACCGGAACCTGCGCAAACATTGTCTGCCACACCGGACATACAAATGTCGATCCAAACTGGACCACCAGCCGTGGCGTCGGCTGTACACTCTGCCACAACGAACTGTAACATCTTGACGACCCGCATGTCCCCGAGTTAGTATCGGGGCCATGCGGATAGCAGATCACTGAACTTTAATAGATAAGATTCCATACTGAGGTGAGACCACCATGGGAAAAGTAATACGCAAAAAAATCAATGGAATGAGACTGTGGGCCAAGGCGGGCCTGGTAGTATCAATTACCTTGCTGCTGTCCGTCTTTATGTATCATGGCCTGCACAAACCGTTGCAGTCTCAGGCTGCCTCAACCGACATGCTGCATAACTCGGCAACCACCGGCAAGAACCCTTGGGTCAACAACGCTACAGGCTGGGGCGTTGCCGGTGGAAAGTATGGTGCTTTTACGTGCGCTACCTGTCATTCAAGCTCAACAACTGATACCGGAACCAATATCAAGCGCATCAGGGCCAGTGTTGCCCCGACTCTGGGACAATGGAGTACGGCCACCGGTTCAGCCGCTACCAGAACAATCAGTTTCCGCAATGTGACCAGTATGGGTAAGGAAGACGGAGCCCACACTACTTCTACCCGTGTTTGTCAGGCTTGTCATATCCGCACCAACAAACATAATCAGGCTTCAGCCCGTTCTACCGGTGGGACGACCCATAACAACGGCATCGATTGCACCAACTGCCATAGCCATAATACCGGTTTCAAAGGGGCCGGCGAATGTCTCTCCTGCCATGATAAAGTAACCGGTACAGCGCCCGACGAGAGGGCTGCAGTGGTTCTTCAATTCAACGGTGGCGCGACTACCGGCAACTCACACCATATTCAGGGCGCAACGCTGACTAATGCTCATTGCTATCAGTGCCATATGGAAGCAGACGCTGCTGGTAATCAGACTTCTTATCACAAGGGAGCTCCTGGTGGCGCAGTAAACCTCGTTGTTTACGGAGCTAATGGTGTTCGTGGCACGAACTTTATCTCCTATACCGCATCAATTTTACGTACCGGCTCAGCTGCTCAAAAACGCGTTTCCGTATCCAAGCTTAATTATCACTGTCTGAGCTGCCATAATATCTCCAATAAGACTTTTACAGCGGGTACATTAAACGTAACTGCCAGAAACTATTTCAACGACGGTAAATCACCTGCTCAATACGCCTGGGATAACCTTTCTTCCAGTATCGATCAGCGCTACAGCAATGCAGGCACCGTGAACTGGTCACAGCTTGCTGGTATTGCTTCCACAGGGACAACGCAGACTGTAACAAATCAGTCAGTTGTCAATATCTATGGCGGCAACAAGAAAAACTCCATCGTTAAAGCGCTCTCTGCTCACGGCAGAGCCGACCTGAATCAGCGAGGGTTTAACTCATACTCTTCAACCGGAACAGGTGGCAAAGCAAATACCGGCGGCAGAGGTGATGAGCCGTGGGCTAACACCAGTGGCACCGTACAGGTTGCCTGCTACGACTGCCACAACTCACACGGTTCAAATGTTGAAGGAGGCGCAGGCGTCACCAGCTATACTTCAGCAACCACGACAGGCGGCATTCTGAAAGACGTAAAAGCCGGTCAGGGTGGCTATTCTGTCAGTTACAGGCCGTATTCCGGCGGCAGTGCAACTGCGCCAAATAAAAACAAACATAAGGCCAGTGCAGGTTTGTGTTTCGACTGTCATAATACCATTAGTTCCGGTACCGTAAGCAAAGTAGTTGGCGGCACGACTTATTCAACTCCTTGGGGCTACTTTGACACTTTCAACGCCACAACACGCATCCAGGGTTACTTTGACACACCTGATTTCGGTAACTACAGTACCGGCAGCACTACTGTCCGTGAATGGAACGGTGCTCAAAAACGGTACCCTGTCAAGCAGTTGGGATCCGGATCTCTTAACCAGGGCGGCCACTTCGGCGCATCGGTTACAATGACAGCCGGTACAACCAGCGGCACAATTGGTGGCATCTGCACCAAATGCCACGATCCGCATGGCGTTACCACTGATACAACCAAGGTTACCGCAACAATGTATGGCGTGCCGTTGCTTAAAGGCAACTGGATGACTTCTCCGTACCGTGAAGACGCACCGCCGGCTGCAACAACCCACACCCGTGGTGGTGGTGACGCTGTAACTGTCCTTGCGACAGCAAGTATTCCTCGCTATCGCATCGATCAGAACACCTTTGGCGCAACTTCCACAATGTTCTCCGGTGGCAGTTCGCTTTCAGCACCAACAGGAGTTGGTGCCGGTGGAGCTGGTATTTACTGGAACTTCACCATGCCGACCGGCAACGTGACCCAGACCGCTGCCCAGTTCGGTGGACTCTGCTTGTCATCCGCATCGGGAGCCGGCGCTACCGGGTGCCATGTTGAAGCCAGCATCAAGCAGGCCCAGACTGCTAGCGCTACCAGTACAACCTGGAGAACGATGACCAGGGTACATAACTCTGTAAAAGGGTGGGCAGCGACTACTGGCACCGGTGGAAACGTAAACAATGCCGTGCATGCGTTCACCTGCTCCAAGTGTCATGCTCCCCATAATTCGAATCTGCCGCGCCTGCTGGTTACCAACTGCCTCGACTGGAAACACCGCGCGCATACTGCAACCGGTGGCAGTATCTCTTCCACAACGGGTTCGGCAGCCACTGGCAACCAGAACCGCGGAGCTACAGGCAGCGGCATGGGAGCTGGCCGATTCCCCGGTGGTGGAGCTCGTTATTATGCGGGTGCAACCGGCAATACTCGTAACAGTAACTCCGGTACCTGGTTCTTCGGTACCAAGCGTACTGCGGTTGGTGGTACGGCGACCTCAGGGTATACTTTTGCCGAGCGGCCTTGCCACGAATCAGCAACTGCAGGTGGCGCATATCCTTCTGCTACCTTCCCGACGGCGCAGTTGTGGAATACAAAATCTACTTGGTAAGTTTTGAAAACGGATGTAGTATATGTTCAACCTAAGCACAGGCATCGTAACCACAGACAAGCACATTTCAAATGTGCGGAAAGGAGATGAACAGATGAAAAAGCAGACCTACATGAAGCCCCGGGTGATTGGTTCAGCAGACGTTCATCCTTGCTGATCCAGAGTAATCAGGTAAGTGGGGCCGTGAACAACGGCCTCACTTTTTATTGAAATTCCCCCTTGTACGTAGACATGAGATGTCAACTGACAAGGGGGTTTTTATATTTGACGTGTTTGTGTATTATAGATTCGGCATTAATCTGCATTTCCTCCTGGCAGGTCACCCAACAGAGAGGGATGTATCTCATTGTTACGTGTTATGGAGTATTGTATGAAAAAGCTTTCTGTATTTCTGTGTATGCTACTTGTTATTCCGGTACTTGTTTTTGCTTGGGGCGAACAGGAGGACGTTGGCACTATTACCGGCAGATTGTTCCAGAAGAATGGACGGCCCCTGGCGAATGCGACTGTTTTCTTATTTGATGCTTCGTCAGGACCACCACCGACACTGGGCAAATATTGGCGGGTTCCCGATGTTATTGCGTCGACAGACGATGGCGGAACTTTCACTATGCAAGCAAGACAGGGCAGGTATTATTTGGGCGCAATCAAGAGAATGTCCGAGATGAATCCGGTAGGCCCACCATCTACAGGCGATTACGTATATCCCAGTCATGAAGATGAAACGAAGGGGAAACTGAAGGCATACCGTATTGTGAAATGGGAGAGTACCAACATTGGTTCTATAAAGGGAATTATCCCGTTTGATAGTGCAAAGCATCTTTATCGCGGACCAGTATCTGCCATAGAGGGAACAATCCGACTGCCTGACGGGAAATCAGCGGAAGATGCGATTGTGTTTGCCTACGACAATCCGGATATGGCCGGTAATCCCCGTTTTGTATCCGATCCTGCCGGTAAGGATGGAAAGTATATTTTGCGCCTTGGCAAACCGGGTACCTATTATCTTCGCGTCAGAGGAGTATATGGTGGCGGAATGCCGGCTCAGGGATCAATAATGGGAAGTGGCATTCCATCCGGAGTGACGGTTTCTGCCGGTAAAACGGTAAAGGGGATTGATATAACCGGGTATGCTTTTGAGAAAAACAGGGAAAAGGGCAATGAATCAGGCCAGGACGATTCGCAACCGACTCGGGACATTCCGCGCGGATCCGGAGTGTCGAGGGGAAAGTGAAAGATAATTGTGGCCGCACTATATTCATAGTCTGACTGCGCTTGTAGTGTTTGCACAGCATCTCGGATCATACATTCGCAGGTACCTGCTGCGGATTGCCGTAACGAATTATTTTTTAATCTTTTATTTATATTGAAGGAGATAGCGTATGAAACAGATTCGCACCATGATGATTTCAGGATTCTTGTTGCTGGCTGCTTTACCAGCTTTTTCAGCTGATTATATTGCCGATTGCAATAAATATTTCGAAAAGGGAGATTACGATCTAGCCGTGACAAGTGGCAGAAAAGCGGTTGATGCCTATAACCGCAATGTCGATGCGCACTTCTGTCTGGCTGAAGCGTGGAGGATGCAAGGTGAACTTCGTCTTGCCCTGTCAGAGATGAAAGTGGCTGATTCTTTGGTTCAGGATAACGATTATCTGGCACTCAGACTCGCTTTGAAGGAGGTAACCGACGAACAATACCAGAAAATTCAAAAAGAGCTCTATCTGAAAATATCTAACAGGCTTGGCATCATCTTGGGCGGAATGCGCAATTACAGCTATGCTGTAACTGAATTCCAGCGCTCAATTTCACTGGCAAGTGAACTTGGAAACAAGGATGAGAAAGCTTCAGCATATGCACGTCTCGCTGCTACCCATAGTGCTATGGGGGAGTATGAAAAGTCACTGGAGGATTTCCGTGAGGCATTGAAGCTTACCTCAAGAGATTCTGAAATTTCGTCACTGTATAATAACATGGCGGTTGTATTTGGTAATATGGGCGATTTTCCTACTGCTGAAGAATATTTTGCCAAGTCGCTGGCACTTGATGAAAAGATCGGTGACAAACGCGCGCAGGCCATTCATCTACTTAACCAGGGAATGACAAAACAGGCGCAGAAAGATTTTGCAGGAGCAGCGGTTATTTTCAGTAAAAGTCGGCTGCTTAGCAGGGATATTAAAGACGCTTATTGGGAAGGCGTAGCAAACAGGCAATTCGGAGATATGTACCGTCTGCTTGGAAACGTACGACGTGCCCGCTTATCATACGCCGGAGCTCGTGAGCGTTTTGTTGCTGCCCACGCAATCGGTGATGTGAAGAGCATGGACAGCGTGATAGACGATCTTACTGAGCAGCAACCGGTTGCCGGCATTGAGATAAATTCGTCGGATATTACGTCACTGCTGATTGCGGCGCGTACGGACCAACAGGGACATATTGACTTCAAGGAGATTCTGCGCCAGTCCTATGGTCCAATCACTCTTGTCACAAAAGAAGGTGAAGCTTTGTCGCCGGAAGGAATTGATTCGATTGCTGCCGGTGTGGCGGCAGCCGGCAAGATGTTGCTTGAAGAACGGAAATTGGACCGTTCGGTGGTATCGATTGTTGTATCCGGGCTCCCTGCGTCAGCCTCAAATCGCGAAGCCCTTTCTAACCGGATCATTCAGGCGTCAGGAATTGTGCCGGTTTTTGTGACGCCAGGTGCGATGAAGCGTTATGATTTCAGTGGTAGAGTGGCGTCAGGCAAGGAGACCAATGCTTTGTTGCTGACGATTTCAGGTGACGATACCGCTATAGCTGCCCTTGATTCAAAGGGTGAGGTGGTGTCGGCGAAGATCCAGCAGGGCGCATTCACGGCTGTACGCAAACAGGAGAAGAAGCCCCGGTTAATTGCGGAGAAGACAATCAAAGGTGAGCAGGCGGCACTTTTACGACAGACAGTAAAGGGCTCTGTTCCGTTTTCGACCAAAAAAACGGTTTGTCTGGAAGGAGATGTCGCCAGGGTAGTAGCGGTGTTTGCCCATCCGGACACGGACGGTAATTTGGTTAAAATCACGATTGCAGATCTGGACAGGTTTGTAACTGCCGTTAAGAAAAAAAGCAATTCCTACTTCAACCCGAACATAAGCAAAATCAAGAATTCCGGGGCGCAGGAATGGGCTGTTAGAGAGATCGACTGGGTAAAGCGGACTTTCGTGCCGGGCGAATTGATGGCAGGAGTTCAGTATTTGAAGATGGTAATGGGGGTGCTGAAGGTAAAGGAAGCCTATGTTTCCCGGAACGGAAACTGGGTAGCCGGCCGGATGTACGAGTCAACGCGTATGTCTGACAAGCTTGAGGCAGGAATGAAGTAGACTTACCTGTACGGCACATGGTGGCCTATACGCCGGGTTCTCCTAAATATGGGGTGCCCGGCTTTTTTTGAATGATTATTGTTGAGGATATGTAATGACATGTGATAGCGGGCATGACTCCATCCTGGATGTTACAATGGCACTGATATTGTTAGCTATTGTAGTTGGCATGGTTGCTATTGTTGAATTAAAATATCCTTATTTTTTTCTTCAGGATGATAACCGTGTTAATCTTCTTCCCTATTATGTCCACAATACGAGAGCTGTATTAGGCGGAGAGTTCCCTCTCTATAATTTCCATCAGTCTTTGGGTATTCCGGTTAATATTCAGTATTCTGCTTTATATCCTGCCGTTTACATTGCCACCATGATGAGTTCCCTGATGTTTGGGCATGACTTTGCCACGATTGATATCCTTGCGTTTATGCACCTGGTAATGGCTTCGCTGGGTTTTTATGCACTTATGAGAAGTTTCGTGCTGGGAAAAGCGGCTTGCCTGGCCGGGGCAATTTCCTGGGTGCTTTGCGCTTTTGTTTTTTCGGTTGGAAATTCGTCACTGCAAACACTTGAGCATGGAGCGTATTTCCCCTGGGTCGTCTATGTTTCCCTCCGTCTGATGCGTACCATGGATATGCGCCAATTCGTAGCATTGGCCTTTTTGAAGGTTTTTGCCATGACGCTTGGTAACCCGCAACTCTTCATCTATACCGTTACGTTCGAATTATTGGCGGTACTGCTGGTCTGGTGGAGTTTGGGTAGCCGGGTTGCCGGCAGTGACGTGTACTGCGGGAATATGTTTGGCCACCGTGTTCCTCTGAGGCGCTTGTTAATGGTATATGGTCTCAATCAGCTGTGCATCATTATTTTAGCGCTGCCATTACTAGTGCCGACGTTCAGGCAGGTTGCCATGTCTGCCGAGCGGAACAGTGCGCTGACGTGGCAGAATTATTCCTCTTATGGATATGACCTGCATCTCTGGATAAACGGACTTGTTGCGCCGTTTCATAAAATTTTTCCGGTTACGTACGCGGATCTGGATTTTGTGTCCCATATCGGTTATCTGACACTGCTGTTTTTGATTGTAGTGATTGCTACTATCCGGGATAACAAGCAGTGGCGTATTATTGCTGTGTTATTACTACTGGCGGTTTTTTCCCTGTTGTGGTCGTGCAATAGCCCAGTTACACGATTGTTTTTTGAACTGCCACTCTTTAATCGTCTCCGGTATCCCTTCCGGCTTAATCTTTTCACCAGTTTTTTTCTCATAATGGCTGCAACATTCGGTGCGGAGCAGCTATACATCAGCATCTCGAAGATAGTGAGAGATTCACTGAGGATGAAAGTTGTCTGGGGCATAATGCTTGCGGTCCATCTTGCAAATTTCGGACTGCTGTACACTGTGGAGCCGCCGCACGTTTTTTCACGACATCTTGATACACCGCCTTTTAATGAACCGTTGCGTTCGAGCCTGGGAACCGGAAAGATTGTGAGTGCTGCCCGTGATGTCGTCTGGGATGGTGAAAAAGTTCTCCCCGGTTTTACGGCTCCGCTGCTCGGTTATAATTATGCGACCTTATACGGGGTATATCATTTCGGGGGTTTTGATACCCTGTTATCAGAAAAGAGCCTGGCTGCAACCATTGGTTTGCGAAATCGGGCCGCTTTTGACGTGGCTCCAGGTGCTTCATTGGATATCGGGAGTGATGTGCCTTTGGAGTACTTCCGCAGCTGGGGAGTCAAATGGTATTTTTTTGAGAAGTCGATTCCGTTGGAAAATCCGGCAGGTCTGCGACTGGTGCTTAGCGATGCATACCGGAATGTGCTGTATGATCCTGTGGCGAAGCCTTTTGCCTATTGGCGGGAAAACGGTGATGATGCGGGTATTGCTTGTACCATTCGAACGAATGCGATCGAGATCACGTCGAAAAGAGAATCTAAAGGCAATTTGATTGTTACGGTGTTGAACCATCCACTGTTTTCGGCGCTGCTCGACGGAGAGGCTCTGAAAATATCTGAAGCAGAGACCGGGCAGTTGTCGCTTGGCATACCTGCCGGCAACCATACGATCACAGTGCGCTATGCAGACCCGTATGTTGTGTATGGAGCTATTGCTTCGCTGGGGATGATGATCATATTGTCGCTGATCTGGATTCGCCAGGTTAAAACGTGTAGAATAATAAGAAAAGACGATTCAGATATATTCATCAAGGGCGAAATGTGAAACTTGCGACCATGAGGGTCATAGACGAAACGGTTGGATCGGCAGTTGCTTCGGTGCTTGGCATGGGTGTGGTGTTGTTCAGGCACATATTTCCCCGGTCGGTTGCGCCTGCACCATCTGAAGTTAAGACCATAGTATGCCAGAAGTATCTGGGGATGGGGAGCATTCTCAATGCGCTGCCGTTAATCAAGGCGCTTCGCTCCAGTTATCCCGATGTACGGATCGTATTTCTGACGCTTGCTTCAAACCGGGATGTGGTTGAACTTTGCCACGGTGGGGATGAAATCCTGACAATAGATACCTCCTCGTTCACAACGTTTGTCAGAGGTGCTTTTGCCAGTATCATGGAGTTGCGAAGCCACGAGGTTGATATTTGCATCGATCTGGAGTTCTATTCGAAGTTCAGTCTGATCATGTCGCTGCTGATGGGAGCACGGGTGCGGGTTGGCCTCCATATGAAGAAAATCAGGCCAAGCGGCATACTGACGAATGTGGTGTACTATAACTCCTACAAACACCTCTCCGACATTTATCTTGCGTACGCTACGGCACTGGGGATTCAGTTTCGTGCTGAGTACTTTTCTTCTTTGCTGCCTTCTATGGGCAGTGAGACCCAGAGAGTACTGCGTGAAAAGCTGGGTATCGATTTTGATCGACCGATAATTGTTGTCAATGTCAATGCCGGGGATCTTTTTCTTTTTCGTCGTTGGCCAAAAGACCATTTTGCCGTACTGATTCGTGACCTGCTATGCAAGTATCCTGATTACGCATACGTGATGATAGGTGACGCTGGAGATCGAGACTATGTGGAACAGATATGTGCGCAGGTTGGTAGTGCCCATAAGAGCATGTTGCTCAACGCAGCAGGGCTGACAACTATTCCTGAACTGTTTGCGTTGATAGAATCGGCATTTCTGATGATCAGCAATGATAGTGGCCCAATGCATATCGCATCTTTGTATGGCATAAATCTGGCGGCTTTTTTTGGACCGGAATCACCGATAGTTTATGGCCCCGTCAACAGGAATTCTTTGGTTTTTAAAAGTACAGACCAGTATTGTTCTCCATGCCTGAGCGTCTATGACAGCAAAAAATGTCTGTATGGAGAAGAGTGCCAGGATAATATCTGCCTTCGATCAATTGTCCCCGCGGAAATCTTTCATGCTTTGGAAGAACATTTTCTCTCGGCGCACTCTATCGGGGACTTATGATGTCGCCGAACAGTTTTCCGCGCCTGATCAGTCCGGCGTCACGGCGCGAGCTCCGCGATGATGGTAATGGATGTCTCAGTACCGTTGATAGGAGCGAAATTTTCCCGGTGCGTGATGGCATTGCCTGTCTTATGGATGAGAAAAGCATCGATTCAGTTAAATTTCGGGAACAGGAGCTGTTCGATGCTCATCCGGTTTCCGGGACAGCGTATTTTCAATCAAGTTTTTATCAGGACGTCTGGAACCTGCTGATGCCAATTTTGCCTGCAGTTTCGCGGAACAGAAATGCAGCAGCCGAGATGGGAGGAGGGGAGGGGCATTGGTCGCGTTTCATTCGGCGCGTATGTCCTGCTCTGGATTGTTATGTTGTTGATCTGAGCTGGAAGTCATTGCAGCGCGCACCGGAGGAACTGATTAAAATCCAGGCGGATGTGGCAGGTCCAGTTTTCCAGCGTGCAAGTCTTGCGTTGATTTCCTACTGGGTGTCACTCCATCATCTTGACATCCGAGAGCAAGAACTTGCGCTTGGCGAGGCTGCAAATGCACTTGACGACGGTGGGATTTTGCTTGTGATGGAGCCGAACCGAAATTTTTATCCCCGGCACATCATGTATCAAACCAGAATGGGACGTGATGTCTATTTTGACGGGAAAGAGCAAGCGGTTGATTTTGAGAGAATCACCAAGCATGTAACAAGTCTGGGGTTGCAACATTTGGAAACTCTATTTGTCAATCCGCCGTACAACCCGTCGTTTGTGAAAAAACTGCGCCGCTGGCGTTTGTATCTGCCGGTCGTTGAGATGCTGCACTGGATGGGACCGCAATTACCCGCCCAAGCTACCGGCAGGGTTTCATGTTGCCTGAAATATCTGGGGCTATACGGTTTGGCGATATTCAGGAAGACGCCTGGAGAAACGCCATGAGCGATACGTGCATGATATGCGGGATGACTGAGCCTGTGCATGTTTCGGAAGTGGGTCGCTATCCTCTTTACAAATGCCGGGGATGTGGTTTGGAGTTTCTGCGACCGCAACCTGATGGTGTCAATTTAGCCCGAATTTATCAGGATTATTATCGTTCGTGGAATATTGCCGGCTCCCTTGCCGAAGTGTCAAGTATGAAACAACGAACCTTTGGCGGGTATCTGCGCAGAGCAGCGATGTATGTTTCTTCCGGCAGACTGCTGGACGTGGGGTGCGCCACCGGGGATCTGATGACTGTTGCACGCGATATGGGATTTGATGTCTTTGGCGTCGAAATTGCGCCACAAGGTGTAGCGATGTGTCAAGCCCGCTTTGGGGCAGACCGGATTTCTCCCAAACCTCTTGAGAAAGGTGATTTTCCTGTCAACTACTTCGACATTATTACCCTGTCCGATCTGCTGGAGCATATACCTGAGCCCCGCTCCTTTCTTGAAACGGTTACGCACCTTCTCAAGCCTGGGGGAGTTCTGATGGTTGTTACACCCGACACATCCACCTGGATCAGAAGTGTTTCCGGAGCAGCATGGCCTCATTATAAGGAAGAGCATCTGTGGTACTTCAATCGCTCAAACATCCGGAAGTTCCTTTCTACCTGCCTTACACCGCTGGCAGTGGCACGGGCGGACAAGTCTTTGACAATCAATTACGTCCGGAGTGTCCTTATGGCGTATCGTGGCCGCCACACCACGGTTTCTCGCCTTGTTCGATTGGCCGGCATTGTTCCGCGGAGGATTGCCGGTCATCCTTTCAAAGTCTCATGCGGCGAAATGTTTGTACTTGCCCGTAAGGAGGGAAAGTGACCGATATACGTTTTAAAAATCCGGTTCACCTTCAAATGGTGTTGCCATGTTGATATATGCTGTAAGTATGGATAAGCAGATTGTCAGTATCGGCTTCAGGCGAGTCGTCTCTTGTGCCAAAAAAGCAGGTTTTGACGTGCAATCCATATATTTCCTCGAAGACGAGAACAAGTATTCTCACGCAGGAAGCTGGTGGAAGCAGAACACGGGTGAAAACTTTGCCGTCAATGAACGGCATAACGAAGAGGCGCTGCTCCGTCTGGCCGAAACACTGGCTCTGGCGGACGTAGTTGCCTTTTCGTTGATGAGTGTGCAGCGCAATATCGTTCGGAAGCTATCCGCCTATATCAAAGAAAGAAATCCCGGCACAAAAATCATCATCGGCGGGTATCATCCCACTCTTTTTCCGGATGATGCCATTTCTTTTGCCGATGTTATCTGTCTTGGCGAGGGTGAAAGGACGTTTGTCGATTTCCTTGGCAGGGTCCAGCGTGGAGATGGCTTAAAAGGTTTGCCGAATACCTGGGTACGGGAGTGTGGCGAGGTTATTGTTAATCCCCGACAGCCGCTTCTTACCAAAGCCGAGATGGAAACCATTCCGTTCATGGAATATGGCGTTCAAGACCAGTTCTTTTTCAGTTATCAGCACGGACTCCTCCGCAAAATGGTGCCTGCCGACATTTCAAGACATCTTGGCACAACTTACAACACGATCTGGAGTGTCGGCTGCCCCTACAAATGTTCGTTCTGCTCCCAGGCAACGCTGATCGACCTCGACAGGGACTATGCCTGTTACCGTGGCCCATCTCCGGAGTATATTGTTAACGAGGTGATGGCGGTGCAGAGCCAATTTCCTCTGGACTATGTCATTTTCTATGACGCCAATTTTATCGGCAGGGGCCTGGATGAGTTGAAAGAGTTTTCACGTCTTTTCAGAAAAACAGGGTTGAAGTTTATTCTAGGAGGGACTAACCCCGCCTCAATAACGGAAGAAAAAATGCAGACGCTTGTTGAAGGCGGGCTGGTCAGGATAAAGATGGGGTTCGAATCTGCCAATGACGAAATTCTCAGACTGTTCAACCGACCTGTGAATACCGTCCAGCTCAGGCGGGCAACGGAAATCCTGGCTTTGTTCGGAGATCGGATGGCTGCCCCGGCGTTTGAAACAATCGTTGACAATCCGTACGAAACCACGGAACAATTGTATAAAACCATTGATTTCCTTCAGGAAACTTCGCCACCGTTTACCTTGAGTCTCTTCTCGCTGCAATTTATGCCGGGAACCGCCCTCAGCATGGCGGCGCCAAGCTATAGTCTGGTGGAAGAACAGATGGAAAAGGATTACCTGTTTTCGTACAAGCCTACTGCCATCAACAACCTGGTCAGTATTTTTGCGGTATTCAGGCCACCGGCGTTCATGATGTCGATCTTGCGTCGATTGGTGCGCGGCAGGGAAGAACGGCAGTATCCACGGTTGAAAACATTTCTTTACAAGTTGATGCTGATCCGGCGGGGGATCAATCAGGCTCGTTTTGGAGACTACAGTACGTTTCCGTGTCAGGTGATGGTGTTGTATCACCGTTACCGAGTTATTATGGCCAAACTAATGGGAAATTAACGTGTTCAATACCTTCAAGCATCTTATGTATCATTCACGGGTCATCAAACGCCATATCGGCCTGATGCCGAAAATCGTTTCCGGCTATGCCAAAACCCTGCTGCTTGGCCAGACTGTTTTGCGTACGGTGGAGTTCGCTCTGATTGCGGAATGTAACTCAAAATGCATTATGTGTTATGCCTCCAAGATTAAAAAAGAGGATGACAGCTATCTGACTGTTGATGAGTACCGAACTGTTTGGCAGCAGGCGTCCCGTATGGGCGCATTTTCGGCGGTACTTTCAGGTGGTGAACCGACGCTACGCCACGACTTGTTCGATATCATCTCGGTTATGGAACCTTCCAGAACCATTTTCGCACTTGTTACAAATTCGCTTGTCCTTGACCGGCCGTTTTTGAGTGATCTGAAAAAAGCGGGAGTTGCCACGATCCATTTCAGTCTCGACAGTACCAATCGCGTGGAAAATGATCTCATCAGGGGAGCCGAAGGGCATTTTGTACAGGCAGTGGCTTCAATTGAAGAGGCAAAGCGTCTCGGATTTTCAGTGTATATCAGCACGGTTGTCATGCATGGCGGACTCGGCAGGATGCGGGAGATGGTACGTTTTGCCAGAGCAAATGGTATCGGTATTGTCTTTTCGCTTGCGTGTGTATCCGGAAACTGGTCCGACGAGAGTGGTGTTTTGATTACACCGGAAGAGTGGGGCGAGATTCAACGTTATATGCGCGACAATCCAGACGTGCGATCGGATTGGACGATCAATTTTTCAATGCGTCAGGAATGCCCCGGTGGCCGGGAGAAACTGAGTATCTCATGTTATGGAGATGTAACCGGTTGCGGCATGAACTATGTTTCATTCGGCAATATCCGCGAAGAGCCATTGGAGAGGATTTGGCGAAGAATGGGGAATTTTCCCGATTTCAAGCGCCGGAGCCGGGACTGCCTGATCGGTGCAGATCCCGACTATATCGAACGCTATCTCAAGCCGCTGGCAAACATGCAGGTGCCGGTGCGGGTTGACCGGCATCCGACCCATCCGATTTCTTTCGAATCGCTCGACAAAGGGAAATAATGGCTGAGGCGATTCTTATCCAACCCCGTACGGCTCTTACCGGTTCCCTGGTACGGATGATCCCGATTGGCCTGCTCTATGCTGCCAGTAGTGCGGTGCAGCATGGCCATTCAATCAAAATTCTTGATTGCCGGCTTCATCCTGATTCCTGGCCGCACGAATTAATGGCACTTGTGACACCATTAACTCGAATAGTCGGCGTTTCCGTAATGACCGGTGTCTCCATATTGGAGAGCTTGGCCGTCTCCCGTCATGTCGCACAAAACTTTCCCTGGGTCAAAGTGGTCTGGGGGGGACCGCATGTTACGTTCAGCCCGCATGGGGTAATCGAGGACGCTCCGGTTGATTTTCTTGTCAGGGGATATGGTGCGCAGGCTTTCTGCGATTTGCTGGAGTATCTTGAAAGGGGTGAACTGGACAGATTGTCAGAAATACCCGGGCTTTCCTGGAAGGACAAAGCGGAACAGGTTCACCACAATGAGGTCGTTCCAGCCTTCGAATTTATCGACTATCGTGACATCCCCTATCACCTGATAGCTGACTATACGCTTTATTACCATGCCGATGCCAGCGAGATCGTGTTCCCGATGTACAGTGTCATGGGATGCCCCTATTCCTGCGGGTTCTGTAGTTCTCCGGCCCTTTACGGCGAGTTTGGCAACAGATGGGTGCCTTATCCTGTGGAACAGGTCGTGGAGCATATCAGGTTTGTTCAGGAACGGTATGGAGCGACATATATTTATTTTATTGATGACGACTCGTTTGTTGATCGGAGACACGTTGAGGCATTAATCGACACGATAGCCGCGGCAGGGATTGAAGTGAAACTTGGTTTCCGGGGAGCACGTATTAATGAACTGCTGGGTATGGATGACGATTTTTTGACAAGGCTTGCCGCTGCCGGCACCAGGACGTTGCATATTGGCGTGGAGTCTGGTTCTGATCGCATACTTGATTTGATGGGGAAAAATATAACGGTGCAGCAGATACTTGAGGTGAACCGTACGCTGGCGCGCCATCCGGAAATAATGGCTCTTTATAACTTCATCGTCGGCTATCCCACGGAAACGATGGAGGAAACCTTATTGACACGAGATCTTATTCTCAGGCTGATTGAGGAAAATCCGCGCTGTATCGTTATACCGCTCAACAAGCCCCGCCCCCTTCCCGGAACTCCTCTGATGGAACTTGCCCTGCAACATGGATATCTACCCCCGAAGAGCCTGGAAGAATGGGGTGTGTATGACGTGGAATCGACGGACTATCGTCCTCCATGGCTGTCACCCGAACATGACCGCTTTATCAGAATGATGTTTCTTTGCATGTATTTTATCGATGACAAGATCTTTAAATTCTCATCTGCCGCAGGACCGCAGCGTACATTGCTACGGATGGCTGCTTTGTTGTATAAGCCGCTGGCAATGCTCCGCTTCAGGTTCGGGTTTGATCGATTACTGATTGAAAACAGGCTGTATACGTGGTTCAACAAAGTGTTGTCCTGAATGCGTGTTCGTCTTGCCGACCACAGTGTACCACTGACGCTGCTACTCGTACTGCAGTCAGAAGGCCCGGCATGGTGTGAGGGGTTCAATTGAATTTTACGACACGAAGCATCTGCGTCATATTGTTGGTATCTCTCATGGGGAGCGGCTTATTCTATGTTGTATTCAGGACCCCCAGCATTATTCTTTCGTTCGAGGCCGGAAATCTGAAGCAGGGGAACGGGTCGGTCGTCTACTCTGAGGGGAATGTTCAAAAGAAAACGGAATATTCTGTTCTGGATGGAGATGGTGCTGTCCATTTATATGTCGTTGAATTTAACGGAACGTCTGTTGATACGGTCGCAATATACCCGCCGAATGGCTCGTCAGGATTTGAAATTGAAAAGATTTCTCTTGCCGGCGGCACCTCACGATATTCATGGGATAAACAGGGGACATGCTCGTATTACAGTAGTAAAGCGGATCCGCCCGTCAGAGAGTCGTGCGGCGGTATTGATACGAAAATTGCAATGAATGCTGATTCTGCAGTTGTTATTTCAGGGATTCCACAACGCTTGAAAGTAGTCGATCCATATTCCGTTGCCCTTATTGTTCTTGCATCAGGTTTCGCTTTTTTTCTGTCCGGAGTGTGGCTTGTCAAGGGGATGGATAGAAAGGGACTTTCATACGGGCTGCCTGTAATTGCAGCCTACAGGGGAATATGGCTGCTGCTGGTCTGGTTTTACCTGTTCAGGATGTATATCATCCGGAAATATGCTGTCGATGCCCCGTATCTTGATGAGTGGATATATTTTAGACAGGATTGGTTACCGCAGGGGTTCACTTTAGAGTGGCTGACCCGGTTCCATGTTAATCACCGGATCATTCCGACGAAACTGATTGCCTGGTTGAATTTTGAAATATTCAGGCTGGATTTTGCAAAGGGGATACTTTTCAATGGCGTTCTGTTTGGTCTGCTGCTGTGTGCGATTGTAAAACTGAAAAATACGATTGTCGGACAAGATGAATTCCCGATGTTCCCGGCATTCATGGTCTTTATGATGTCCGCAATTGCCTATCAGAATGATATGTGGGGGTTTCAGTCGCAGTTTCACATCGTCCTGCTGTTAAATGCGATAGCACTTTGCTGCTCGTTTATTTATACCCGTGGTATCGGGTTGACTATTTGCGGCAGCCTGGTGAGTGTCTTGGCAATGTATAGCTTTTCTGCGGGCGTGATCTTTGCATTCATCGGGCTATTAACCAGTACGGTTTATGTTGTCCTGTCAGTCTGTAAGAGCCGTATGGAAAGGGTGCGAGGAGCATCACTGCTACTTGTTACCTGGGGAATCATCGGTTCGGCGCTGCTCCTGTGGTTTCGGGGATTTACGCTTGAGCCGACGGAATGGTCGCAGAAGCCGGTGTATCCGACCAGTTTCAAATTTTGGGACAGTTTTCTGAATCACCTCAGCTATGGCTTTGGTGTTTCCTCTGAAGGGGTGACGGCCGGTGTAATCTGTCTGGTTGTCGTGCTGCTGCCTGTCGCTTTGATTATGCATGATCAAGAAACGAGATGGCAGCCGGCCACATGGCAGCTGTTGACAGCCATTGCCGGGACGCTTGCGGTGCTGGGAGCAATCAGCATGGGGAGGTCAGAGCTGATTGGAAAAAAGATACCTCGCTATGCCGAAATAGCATATCTGTTGATACCGTACGCAAGTATGGCCTGGTGGTTTGCTCTGCGCAAGAGCAGCACACGAACGGCTTGTCTGGCGGTATTCTGGTTCTGTTGCATGGTCAGTTACCGTGAACAGTGGTCACTCGAAATGTACCGGCAGTTCAGGCAGACCGGCATGGAAACGCTTATGTGCGCCGAACACTACTTTACTAGCGGAATTGAAGATCGTGCCTGCTATGACATCCCGTATGAGAATCTTGGCCAGGCAAGGAAGATGAATATTCACTTCACGTCCGGTTTACTTATGCATTGAGATGTATTCAAGGATTTCCTGAATGTCTGAAAATCAGATGTATGCACTGTTTTTGAGTGTTCCGCTTGCGACGGGATTTTTGCTGTTTTATTATCGCGCATATACTGATGTTGTTTCCTGGTGGCGTTTGGTTGTTGGCAATGGACTTATGTTTTGCTTTCTTATGTCTACTCTTTTTGTTGTTGCAGAAAGCTATTACCGCTTTTTCTATGACACGACAGACTCTCTCAGTTATACCAAAGTTTCTCAACGCTGGTTTAAGCGTCACGTTGTTAATAATGCTGCCGGTTTCAGGGATAATATAGAATATGCACCCAAGATCGAGCCCGGTAAAAGGCGTGTCACGTTTTTGGGCGACTCATTCACCTTTGGACACGGCGTGACAAATGTCGATGAGCGCTTTGGAAATCTGATCCGGGCGACCCATCCTGAATGGGAAATTAATGTGATTGCTTTTCCAGGCTTGGAGACGCAGGAAGAGCTGGAACTGTTGAAATCGGGTTTAAGCAATGGCTATCAAATAGATCAGGTCGTCCTTGTATACTGTTTAAATGACGTAGCGGATATTTTTCCTGAGTGGAGGAATGCCTATCAAGCTATTCTGGCTGATGACAATGGGAAAAACTGGTTTCGTCAACAGAGTTATTTTATTGATATTTTTTATCATCATTATAAAGCTTCCCACAATCCTTACATCAATAACTATTTTCATTTTGTGAAAAAGGGTTATAGCGGACAATTCTGGGAGAAGCAGAGGCAGCGGTTGACTGTTCTTCGCGACTTGGTTAATTCAAATGGCGGCACATTGATGGTGGTGACTTTCCCTTTTCTTCATGCCGTTGGGCCTCACTATGATTTCCTGGCAGCACATGACGAAATAAAGCTGTTCTGGGACAGGATTGGAGTGCCAAACCTTGATCTCCTGTCGGCATATTCAGAATTTGCTCCGGAAAAAATAACTGTCAATCGATATGACGCGCATCCAAACGAGTTTGCCCATTCTGTCGCGGCGAAGAAAATTGATGAGTTTCTGAAAGCAAACATGAGATGACCATCATAAAAAATCAAACTGTGAGGCGCCACCTTGTTCCGCTGGTTTTGTTGCTTGTTCTCACCGCCGCCACTTTCGGGGAGGTGCTGACCCATTCGTTCCTCCCCACCTGGGACGACACGTTCTACATCACTGAAAACCCTGCGGTGCGGGGCTTTTCCCTTCAACATGTTTCGGCGGCCTTCACCACTAATTATCAGGGCAACTACGCGCCGGTACAGATCCTCTCCTACATGCTGGATTATGCCATCTGGGGAATGGAACCGTTCGGATTCCTGCTGACGAATCTTGTCTGTCATGCCGTATCCGGGCTGCTCCTATACGGTTTGCTGGTGCGGCAGGGTTTCTGGAAATGGGGGGCATTCCTTGGGAGCGCCCTGTTTCTCGTGCATCCGGTGCAGGTGGAAAGTGTCGCGTGGTTATCCCAGCGCAAGAACCTGCTGGCAATGCTCTTTTTTCTGCTGGCATTCCACGCGTGGCTCAGTTATCGGGAATCAACAGGAAAACCGGCCTGGGTATGGTACAGGGCTTCGATTGGAGCCCTCGTGCTTTCGCTCCTGTCAAAGTCGGTAGCGGTTGTATTTCCGGTGATGCTTGTCATGTATGACACCCTGCATCCACCTGCAACTGCCAGATACCGTCGCCATCTTGAAAAAATGCCGCACCTGCTCGTCGCGCTGGCGGTCACCGTCTTGACCGTCGTCTTCCAATCCATGGAAAACGGTGGAGGTCGGGCAGAGTATCCTCCGGATGCGCTCATTGTGCTGCCCTTGACGATGGTGACGGTTCTGACCGGGTATCTTCAGCTTTTGCTGTGGCCGGCGGCAGACCGGTTGAGCACCATCTATACCCCGCCGTTTCGCACTTCCTTCGATGCAGCTGTGGCTGTCGGGGTTGCAATAGCCGTTTTTCTGACGCTTGCCGGTATCTGGTTGTTCCGGCGGTCCCGCCAGGGGTTTTTCTGGTATGCCCTCTTTTTCCTGGGACTGGTGCCGGTATCACAGATCATCCCGTTGATTACCATCATGAACGACCGCTATCTGTATTTTCCGATGCTGGGAATAGCCGGGGTTGCCGCCTGGGCCGCTGGAGAGTTGCGCCCTCGTTATGCAACGCCTGTTGCACGGGGCGTGGCTGTTGCTGTCGTGTCCGGAATTGTCATTGCTCTGGCAACAGCGAGTCATCTGCGAGGAAGGCTCTGGAAGGATGCCATCACTCTGTTTCTCGATACGGTGCCGAAGGTGGAAAATGTGCGGCAGCAGTGGTTTATGCTGGCGGACGGGTATCGTGCAGCCGGTGACGAACGCTCGGCCGGTATGTGTGACAGGCGGGCGATGACGCCTGGTCCGCTTGACGATTCGGATTACCTCTTGTTGGGCCGGCTTTATTTCGACAGGGGAGAGCCGGAAAAAGTGAGGCAATTGGCGGAGCGCCTTATCAAAAAGGGAAAATGGGGCGGGGTAGGAATGTTTTTATTGGGGGAGTATGATAAACTCCGAAAAAATCAGGGGCAGCAGTGAGGAATAACAGCACGCATGTACGCACGGATGTATGAAAAAATAAGGCCTCATTTGATTCCGCTGCTATTGTTGGCGGTTGCCACGCTCCTCGTGTATGGGCGGGTTCGTGGCCACGATTTCCAGGTAACCTGGGATGACGACCGGTATGTCATCGAAAACCCAATGGTTCATGGTCTCTCCGTAAAACATGTGATGCAGGCTTTCAGCGGTCAGTATTTCGGCAATTATGCCCCGTTGCACCTTATCTCGTACATGCTGGATTTTGAATTGTGGCAGTTGTGGCCGGGTGGCTATCTGCTTACCAATCTGTTTCTTCACCTTGTAATCGGTATGCTCGTCTATCGCCTCTTCGTTGCACTGCATGGCGAACGGGTTATTGCCCTGGTGGGGGCGGCGGTCTTTTTACTTCATCCGCTGCAGGTTGAGAGTGTCGCCTGGGTTTCACAGCGGAAAAACCTCCTGGCCATGCTGTTCTTCCTGCTGGCGTGGGAATGCTACCGCCGGTATCGCGACACGGATGGCAACCGGCGCTTGCGGAACTATCTGTTCTCGGTGATTCTGTTTACCTGCGCGATCCTTTCCAAGTCCGTTGCGGTTATCTTTCCGGTGATAATCCTGCTGTATGATTACTGCTTTCCCGCCAAGGCCTCCCCCCCTCAATCCCCCTTTGGCAAGGGGGGGCGACTGATTGTGATACTCGACAAGATCCCGTACATCCTGGCGGCAGGTGCTGCTGCCGTGATTACGGTCATGAGCCAGGCCCCTGTCGGTGACAACTGGGATGGCGCCGGCGGCGGGCGGGTTGATTACCACGGCGGCAGCCCGCTGGCGACTTTTTACAGTATGCTGCCGGTGTTCTGCCGCTATCTCGGCCTGTTGGCGTGGCCAAAGGGGCTGAATGCGAAATACGATACTGCTGTTTACACTTCGGTCACTAGTACCGTGCTGTTGGCTGCCGTGGCACTGGCGGTCGTTGGCTGGCTCTGCTACCGCCTGTTCCGGTACGACCGCAGGCTTGGCTTCTGGGCGCTTCTGTTCTGGGTCGGTTTTGTTCCGGTTTCCCAGATCGTACCGCTGGTCACACTGATGAATGATCGCTATGTCTATTTTCCGATGCTGGGAGCGGCTGCGCTGGCAGGTGCCGCCTGTCATTATGCGAAGGTGCGCGCTCCGGTTCGCCTGGTTCCGCTGCTGTACGGAGTAATTGCAATCGTGCTGACCTCCCTGTCAATAGCCTCGTTTCAGAGGGTGGGGGTATGGAAAAACTCGGTATTGCTCTGGCAGGATTCCGTCTCAAAATTGTCCGGCCCCGCTGTTCCCTGGGCAAGCCTTGCCCAGGCTTATGAGCGCACCGGAAACGGGATGGTTGCTGAGGCGATAGATGCCTTCAAACATGCTCTGGAGATAGAGCCTGCCAATGAGTATGCATTGTATGGCCTGGGGAGGCTGTACGGGATACTGGGAGATTACGAGCGTGCAACAGGGTATGTGTCAGCCTTGCTGAAGCAGTCGCCCAACCATGTCATGGGGGTATTCATGCTCGGCACCATTTACGAAAAACAGGGTAAATATGATCTAGCCGAGCAGACGTTCCGGCGTGCCGAAGCGCTTCAGCCCGAAGCGGTGGAAATTGCCATGGAGCTGGCAAATCTGGCGATCTTGAAAGGCGACATGACCACGGCGTACCGCAGGTATATGCAGATTGAAGCACGTGGGGACAACTTTCCGATTACGGCATATATCCTTTCCTGGCTGGAGTTGCGCTTGGGAAACGAGGAACTGGCGCTTTCCTGGCTGGAAAAGGCGCTGCAGCGCGGGTATGCGGATTACCGCTCCATGGATGACCTGGAAGAGCTGAAGGAGTTGCGGGGGAATCCACGCTTTGAGGAACTTCTGCGCCGGTATGGCAAGGAACGGAACTGAGATGCCGCCGAGAGCGGGATCGGAACGGATAGCGGTTGTGGCAGCATCAGCGGCAGTGATCTGCCTGCTCGTGTTTCTGCGGTCGCTGTCCTGCGGATTCGTCAACCTTGATGACTACGAGTATGTGCTGAACAATCCCCTGCTTCGTCAACTTGATGCTGGAGCGATAGTGGATGCCTTCACGAAACCGCACGCCGGTTTCTGGATGCCGCTGACCTGGATTTCCCTGGCGCTCGATTACCACTTCTGGGGTTTGAATCCGCTGGGGTACCATCTCACCAACATTGTGCTCCATGCCGTTAATACCGGGTTAGTGGTGCTGATTGCGGACCGGGTGTTGGCCAAGGGACACGTGACAGGCAGCAAGAGGGGTGTGAGCGACGCAAAGGCAACCTCCCTTAATCCCCCCTTGTCAGGGGGGAAACTCTTTACTCCTCCCCTGATAAGGAGAGGTTGGGAGGGGTTGGGATATCCGGTGACGCTCATGCTGGCCGGCCTGTTGTGGGGGATCCACCCGCTGCGTGTTGAGTCGGTAGCATGGGTCACCGAGCGCAAGGATGTACTGAACGGCCTGTTTGCATTCTCTTCGGTGCTTTGTTATCTGCGCTATGCCCGCTTGCGGGAAAGTGGTGAAGCCTTTCGCGCGTGCTACCTTCTCGCACTGTTCCTGTTTGCCTGCTCGCTGATGGCAAAACAGGTGACCGTGGTGCTGCCGTTGGTGCTGCTGGCGCTTGACTGGTACTGGGAGCGGGTGGAAAGGGCAGGTGTTTTCAACCTGTTAATCGAGAAAATCCCATTTATTCTTGTTTCCGGAGCGATGGCGGCAATCACGCTTCATTTCGCAAAACAATCGGGCATTCTCCTGCCGCATGATACCCTGCCGTTTGTGCAACGGCTGCTGATATCCGGCAATGCGCTGTTCGAATACTGCCGTCTCATGGTATATCCTGCGGGGATCATGCCGCTGCATATAATCGATCTGTCAGAGATGGCAACCTACGGGGCCAAAACTGCCGTGGTTGTGACCGCCTGTATCGTGCTCTGCGTATTCCGGAACAGGAGTGGGGTCGTTGTCACGGCGCTCTGCTTCCTGCTGCCGCTGCTGCCGGTGCTGGCCATATTCCAGAATGGCTTGCAGGCGTTTGCGGCCCGGTTTACCTACCTTTCGGCGGTAGCGCCTGCTATCCTGCTGTGCTCCGTGTTCGCGCCGTCTTTCAGGCGAGGTGGTGAAAACGGACGGAGATGGGGGCTGGGTGTGGCGGTTTTGTTTCTGGTAGCGGTCACGGTGGTTTTTGCTGTCGCTACCTTCCGGCAGATTGCTGTATGGAAAAGCACTGAAACGGTGTGGACGCGGATCATCGAAGTAAAGCCAAGCGGGAGGGCGTACAAGGAACGGGGCATGTATCGTCTTGCCAACGGAAACTATGCCGCTGCTGCGGATGACCTGGCCTTGTCTCTGGAATTTGCCCGCCGGGCGGATCTGCCGGAGATGTTTAACCTCCACGCATTTCGCGGCGAGGCACTCCGGCAGCAGCAGAGATATGGTGAAGCGCTGGATGAATTTACCCGTGCCATTGCCGTCTGCCCTCGCAGGGAATATTATTTCAGGCGGGGCGTGGTGTTGGAAGGGTTGGGACGCAAAGAGGCCGCCCTCGAAGATTTCCGCCGTGCCGGTGGAGTTGAAGAACCAATGAAGTGGCTGGAGAGGGGTGCCTGTGACTGACAGAAAAAAACCGGTCATTTTTGCTGCAGCGGCAGCAGGCGCTGTGTGCCTGCTGGTTTATCTGCGGACGCTTTCCTGCGGCTTTATAAATTTCGATGATCCTCTCTACGTGCTGAACAACGAAGCCATTCGAACCCTGGACGGCTCCATGCTGGCATGGGCCTTCAGCAAATCCCACGCCGGATTCTGGATGCCGCTGACCTGGATATCCCTTGCGGTTGATTACCATTTCTGGGAACTGAATCCATTCGGTTATCATCTGACCAACATTGTGTTGCATGCGCTCAATACAGGGCTGGTCGTGCTGCTTGCGGACAGGGTGCTTCCAGGGCAATGGGCAAGCGGCAAAAGCAGGAATCTGAATCTTGCGGTGCTGCTGCTGGCCGGACTGCTGTGGGGGATTCATCCATTGCGGGTAGAGTCGGTTGCCTGGGTTACAGAGCGTAAAGATGTTTTGAACGGCCTGTTCGCCCTTTCTTCAGTGCTGGCATATCTGCGCTATGCCAGGCAACGCGAGTCAGGAGAACCATGCCGGTCAGCCTGGCTGTTGTCTCTGGGATTATTTGCCTGTTCCCTGTTGGCCAAGTCTGTGACGGTGGTTCTGCCGGTGATGTTTGTCGTGTTGGACTGGTATCCTCTGGGGCGGCTGCGCCGGTCGCAGTGGAAACGGCTGCTCGCGGAAAAGGCCCCTTTCCTGTTGCTTGCGCTGGCCATGTCGATTGTCACGGTGGTAGTGGTTGCCGACAGTAACGTGCTTGTTTCGTACGACGTGTTTCCGCTTGGGCAACGTATCCTGGTTTCCGGCAATGCTGTTTTTCACTATTGCCGCCTGTTACTGCTGCCTGTGGCGATACTTCCGCTGTACCCGTTCCCCGATCCGTTGCCGTTTTCGTTCACTCTGACGACGATCGCCGTAGTCATAGCCACCTGCGGATGTCTTGTCGCAGGCAGGGTTAGACCATGGCTTACGGCCGTGACGCTCTGCTTTTTGCTGCCGCTTTTGCCGGTGCTGGCCCTGTTTCAAAATGGCGATCAGGTGATGGCGGCTCGCTTCACCTATCTACCCTCGGTGGCGATCAGTATCATGGCTGCTGCGGCAATCCATCATACTGCCCAGAAAATTGAGGGGTTGCTGCAGAGGTCATTATTGGCCGGATGCGCTGCTCTCCTGTTCTTTTATATCCTGACCTCCGTGCACCTCATTGGCTACTGGAAGGATACCGGAACTTTCTGGTCGCGAATGATCGAGTTAAAGCCAATTGGCAGGGCATACAGTGACCGGGGGAGGTTTTACCTGGAGACCGGCAGAGTTGCAGAGGCGGTAGATGACCTTACGCACGCTGCGGAAATTGCCACTCAGGTTGGTATGCCGGAGGCATTCAACCTGTTCGCAATCAGAGGGGAGGCATTGGCGAAATTGGGACGCCATGAAGAGGCGGTACGTGACTTCAGCACAGCAATTTCCTTCTTTCCCGCCCCTGTCTATTTTTATCATCGGGGACTGTCACTGATGGAGCTTGGCAGAAAAAGAGAGGCGGAAGAAGACCTGCGCCAGGGCGATCCAGAATCGGGGCCTATCAAATGGTATTCGGCCAAATGAGCGTGAAGAGGGGCTTGCATAGTGCCGGAGCCATGGCATTCGTTGCCGGAATCATCTGCCTGCTTGTCTATCTGCGGGCTCTTTTCTGCGGATTTGTTAATTATGATGACCCGGATTATGTGCTGAATAACCCGCTCATCCGTACTCTTGACTGGAACATGGTTGTTCAGGCTTTCCGCGAACCGCATGCAGGGTGGTGGATGCCGCTTACCTGGATTTCGTTTGCTGTTGATTATCGCTTCTGGGGTCTGAATCCGGCCGGTTATCATTTGACCAACATCGTGCTGCACGCGCTGAATACGGGGTTGGTGGTGCTGATTGCGGACAGGATACTTCTGGGGCAAGGAGCAGGCGGCGGGGGGCAAGCGGCACGGCTGTATTATGCAACCCTGCTTCTTGCGGGGCTTTTGTGGGGAATCCATCCGTTACGGGTGGAATCGGTGGCCTGGGTCGTGGAGCGTAAGGATGTACTGAACGGACTGTTCACTTTTTCCTCCGCGCTTTGTTATCTGCAGTATGTACGAGTCCGGGAAACAGGGAAATCCTCCAGCTCTGTCTATATTCTGTCACTGGTGCTGTTTGCCTGCTCACTGCTGGCAAAGTCGATCAGCGTGGTGCTGCCGCTGATGCTGCTGGTGTTGGATTATTATCCGCTGCGGCGGCTACGGAATGCGTCTTTCGCTTCGCTTGTTGCGGAGAAGGTGCCGTTTTTTGGATTTTCGGCACTCATGACGATTATTACCATCAGTTTAACTGGAAAAAACAGTTTTGTGGTACTGATCAGTGACGAGATGTTTCCATGGTATGAACGTCTGCTGGTGTCAGGCAATGCGATACTGCAGTACCTCCGCTATGTGCTGTGGCCGGCCGGAATCACCCCGTACCACATAATTCCCGACCCGGTACCACTGGTCCCCTACGCTGTTGCGACAGTCCTGGTAGCCGCAATTTTTGTGCTGTTGTTGTGGTACATGCGTAGCACGGTGTGGGGCGCAGCAACGTGGCTGCTGTTCATTATCCCGCTGCTGCCGGTACTGTCATTTTTGCAGAACGGGGATCAGGGGTATGCTGCCCGCTTCACTTATCTCCCCTCAGTTGCTCCGTCCATCATGGCTGCACTGCTTATAAGCTTTTTGTACAGCAGAGTTGAAAGAATACAACGGCAAGTGGTTCTTGTGTCGCTTGTCCTGCTGCTGTCCGGTTACGCGGTTATGTCATATCGGTTGATTGCAGCCTGGGACAACGGTGGGACGATGTGGACGCGGGTTATTGACTATGCCCCTTCTTCGGCGGCATACTGGCGTCGGGCGATGTATCATTTTTCATCCGGAAATTATCAGTCTGCGGTAACCGATTACACTGCGGCAATAGAGTTGGTGACTCCAGGGTGGAGGCCGTTTTTGCACAACTATTATGCGCATCGTGCGGAGGCTTTGATGGCTGCCGGAAACTATGATGCGGCAGTGGCTGACCTGACGACGGCAATAGCAGCATATCCGCATCCGGCCTATTTAAGTTTGAGGAGAGAAGCTATGAGGGGGCTTGGCAAGGAACGCGAAGTGCTGATGAACGTTGAGGGGAAGGAACCACTGGGATGGTATTTCGAACCGTTGCCGGAAGTGAGGTAAGGTCAGAATGACCGGAAGTTGCCTCTGGAAACTTGCCGGAACGGCCAGGCGAAGCCGGTTATCCCATCTTGCTGAGATCATCCGCGCTATAGGTGTGATTCCGTTCGTAGAAGTATGAGGCGGCGCTGCCATCGCGTTTGATGGCGAGCGGATTTTTGGTGAACAGCCGGAACAGGAGTGCCATCGGGGTCAGTACCACGACAAAGAGGAACGTCAGGATGACCCTGTTGCTGAAGCCGCCGATGATCCCGCTGAACTTCAGCCATCCCCGTGCAATGATCTCTGCCAGGGGTTTCAGGAATAGGCCGGTCGCCAGAAGGGCAAGTGCCGGCCAGACGTATGCCGGTCGTCCGGTGATGAGCGAGAGCGCCAGGAAGAAGGCCGCCAGCACCGCCATGGTTTCCAGCGCCTCTATCCGGGAATGGTTATGGTTTCGTTTCATCGATCCGCCTAACCCTGTTAAACAGGATACGTTCGTTTACGAAGTTTTTCTGCAAAAAAAACGCGGAAAAAACTTCTAACTCACTAAAATAGTGTGTAGATAAACGGCGCGATGGCCGTGCCGCTTGTCATGGTAATCAACAGCCCCACCAACAGCAGGACGACGATCATCGGCAGCAGCCACCATTTTTTTCGTTCCTTCAGAAATTGCCAGAACTCAATCAGTATTTCCACGATATATCCTTTCAGTTAGGCAAAGGGCAAAGATAAATTAGTCAAATATATGCTAATCAAAAAACCAAATACACTTGAACCGCAAAGACGCAAAGAACGCAAAGAGAATCAAAAACAAAACAAATATTGGTTTAAAACCAGAGACTTAAATCACTTGGTGTTGACTTGCTTTGCGAACTTTGCGTCTTTGCGGTAAATGAATTGCTTTTTGTAGTTAAGTCCTCTGGAACGTTTATTTGTTGCAGTTTGCCTTAATTCAATCCAGGCTGAATTCATTGCGCCAATCGCCCTTCTCCTGCCACGGCGGCTGCTCCCTCTTGTCAAAAATCATATTCCCGATTACCAGGTAGTCCATTTCGGTACGCATAAAGCAGCGATACGCATCTTCCGGAGTCATGACGATCGGCTCGCCGCGTACGTTGAAACTGGTATTGACGATGACGCCGCAGCCGGTCAGCTGGCGGAAACTTTCGATCAACTGCCAGTAGCGCGGGTTGGTCTCCCGGTGCACGGTCTGCAGTCGCGCCGAGTAGTCGATATGGGTGACGGAAGGGATGTCCGAACGCAGGTGGTAGAGCTTCTCCCTGAGCGGCAGGTCTTGGTAGCCCTCCGGTAGCGGTTTGCGTCGCTGCTGCGCGACATCAGCCACCAGCAGCATGTAGGGCGACGGAGCGGGTGCGTCGAAGTATTCGCCGGCATGTTCATGCTGCACCGAAGGGGCAAATGGGCGGAACCCCTCGCGGTACTTGATCTTCAGGTTCAGTTTCCGCTGCATCTCCGGGTTGCGGGCATCGGCGATAATGCTGCGGTTGCCGAGCGCCCGCGGACCCCATTCCATTCGCCCCTGAAACCAGCCGATGACGCTGCCGCTGTCGAGCAGTGCGGCGGTTCGGCTGCAGGTGTCATCAAACGTCCCGCACTCCTGGTAAACCGCCCCGAAACGGCGCAGCATCCTGATCGCATCATCATCGGAATATTCCGGTCCAAGATAGGTTCCCTGCATGCTGTCGGAACTGCCGTCGGCAGCCCGCTCTCTGCCGCTGCCGATGTGGCAGGCGGCCAGGGCGGCGCCCAGCGCTCCTCCGGCATCCCCGGCAGCCGGCTGGATCCAGATTTGATCGAAAATGCCTGACTTCTGCACTGCGCCGTTTGCCACGCAGTTGAGCGCCACCCCTCCGGCCAGGCAGAGGTTGGCCGAACCGGTAAGGCGCTTTGCCTCCCGTGCCATGCGGATCACCACATCTTCCGTCACCCGCTGGATGGCCAGGGCCAGATCGCACTGCTTCCCGGTCAGTTCCGATTCCTCGCCGCGCCGGGGAAAGCCGAAGAGCTTCTGCCATGTGCCGTTGCAGGTCATGGTGAGGCCGGTGGCGTAGTCGAAGTACTCCTGGTTGAGCCAGAGGGAACCGTCCGGCTTGATGTCAACCAGATTCTCCCGTATCAAGCCGATATAGCGTTCCACCCTGCCTGATTCCGTATTGCCGTACGGTGCCAGTCCCATCAGCTTGTACTCGCCGGAGTTGACCTTGAAGCCGAGGTAATAGGTGAAAGCCGAGTAGAGCAGCCCCAGGGAATGGGGGAAGCGGAGTTCCTTGAGGATGGTGATGCCGTTGTCCCGGCCATGGCTGATGGAAGCGGTGCTCCACTCGCCCACGCCGTCGATGGTGAGGATGGCGGCCTCACGGAACGGGGAGGGGTAGAAGGCGCTGGCGGAGTGGGAAAGATGGTGCTCCGGGAACAGCAGCCGGACGGGTTTGCCCGCTGAACTCTGCAGGGCGTCCAGTTCGTCGCGGAGCAGTTTTTTCAGAAACAGTTTTTCCCTGATCCAGACCGGCATGGCGCTGGTGAAGGAACGCAGCCCGCGGGGTGCAAAGGCGTAATAGGTCTCCAGCAAACGCTCGAACTTGAGGAACGGTTTGTCGTAGAAGGCCACGGAGTCGAGGTCGGACAGGGTGATTCCTTCATGTTCGAGGCAGAATCTGACCGCATTCGCCGGAAAGGAGGGATCGTGCTTGCGGCGGGTGAAGCGCTCCTCCTGGGCGGCGGCAATGATCCTGCCGTCCCTGACCAGGGCTGCTGCGGAGTCGTGATAATATGCGGAAATGCCGAGATGATACATGGCTTACCGGTTCTCGTAGAGACCGCCGACGAAGGTGCCGTCGGGCGTCCTGATTTCGATCAGTTTTTTCCTGGATGCGACGTAGTCCAGCATTTCGAATGAGAGGGTGTTATCAAGCACCAGCAGGTACTGGTAGTCGTCCTCACGCGATAGGGTGTTTACCAGATTGGTTGAAAATAGTTTGTACCCTTTGTTGGCGGTAATCATGGCGCTTGGCGGGTGTGAATAGATCAAGCCCTGCCGGTCGCCGATCAACTGCTCCGCCGTGCGAAAAAAATCCCTGTTAAAGCATTCGGTCCAGTAGGCAACGACAAAGCCATTTTTGTCGGCTCCTTTGGTGCCGCCGATAAAGGCATTGTAATAGCTGAGCTGCAGGGGATGGTACTGGATTAACGGGATCAGGGCCAGCGGTACCCCCACTGCGGAAACAAGCAGGCCGGCCCTGAGCCGTTCAGGCAGCGTTTCCTGCAGCCACTTGCACCCCACGATACCGAGCAGGATGATGAACGGCCAGGAGGTGCTGAACAGCCTGATGCCGTCATGTTTTGGCGTTGACGGCATCATGTAGGCGGTCATGCAGAGCAGGAATGGCGCCAGGGCCAGAAATGCCAGCCGGTCTCTCGTCCGGATGTATGCGACTGCACCGGTGATCATGCCGAGAACGGCAGTCACTACGGTCAGCGGGGGGAGGGTAATGCCGAGCATGACCCATGGTTGATGGAACGGGACCGGGAAACCGTAAATGGTTCCAAAATAGAGTGTCGGCAGGGGGAGCAGTTTCGCGCGGTCGAAAAAGTTGGCAAAGTAAAAGCGTAGTTCCGCACGAGGGTTGAAGAGGACGGGAAAGTTAAACAGGCTGAAAAAGGCGCATGCCGCAAGCACCAGCACGGCATAATCCCGCGCAAAGCGCTTCCGGTCATCCGCAATCATGATCAGTGGGGCAACGATGGCCAGGGCAAGGATGCCGGTGAATTTGGTCGCCAGCGCCGCCCCGAACAGTGCGCCCCCCAGCAGGATCTTACTGCGGGATGATGCCGCGAGGAGAAAGGCGGTCAGGCCGCAGAAGCCGAGCGCGGTGACCATCATGTCGGTGGTGAAGAGATGCGCCTCGGCGAAAAAACGGGGGACAGCGATGAATGAAAGCCCTGCCAGTGTTGCCCACAGACTGCTCCCGGTCATCCGCCGGGTCAGCAGGAAGAGCGACAGCACCAGCATGGTTGCCCAGAAGGCGGTCGATATTCGGTACTGGAACAGGTAATGGTCGAACAGGGTTGTGCCGATAAGATGGCGGAAGACGATGCCGGACAGTTTGTAGAAGGGGGGGTGGACGTTGCCGGAAAGATGGTCGTCCAGCAGGGCGCTACGCCAGTACTCATAGATAGTGTCGTAGCTGAACCAGGTGGGTGATTCGGCTGCATGGGAAAACCAGTATTCGATGGCCCGGGCGTTTTCAATGTAGTACGGCTCATCCGAGGTGAGGCCGTAATCCTCAATGGTGGCGACAAGAGCGGCAAAAATGCCGATGCAGAGCAGGGCGGGTACGAGGAAACGCACAACCCAGCTGTTTTTCGAACCGTTGCTGGCGGTCGCACTGTTCAAGGGTACCCCGGAGGTCATGGTGACGGACGCCTGCCCAGCAACTCGAAAAGCTCCCGGACCGTCTCGATCACATGCCGGAACCGGACCGTCGATTGCCCCTTTTGCCGGGGCTGGCAGGCAACACCAAGTTCCTTGAGGCGCGCCTTGTTTCTGAAGGCGGCGTGCATGAGTTCGGTGTCGATGAAGAAACCTTTTGAGCGAAGATCGCAGGAATCAAGGAATGATTTTCTCATCAGCTTGAAGGGACAGTTGAGATCGTGAACTCCAACACCGAGCGAGAGGCGGATGATGCCGGCGTAGATGGCGGAGAAAAACCTTCGGGCAAACGGATCTCTTCTGTCTTGCCGGTATCCTATAATGATGTCGTGGTTGCGGGTCTGTTCGATGAATGCGCTCAACTCTGAAAAGTTGATCTGCAGATCGGCATCCATGAACAGGACCCACTCCATGCGGGACTTGGCAAAGCCGGAATTAAGCGCCGCTCCCTTGCCCTGGTTCACATTATGAAAGATCCCGATGATGTTATGATTGGCAGCTGCCAGGGTGCGGATGATGTCTGCGGTGTTGTCCCGGCTGCCGTCGTCAACAATGATGATTTCGTAGTCGGAGACCGGAGCGGGGATGCCGGAAGTGATCATGCTAATGGCGTCGGCGAGGTTAGCGGATTCGTTATAGGCCGGCACGACAATTGAGAGTGTCAGGAGAGGCGTGCCGGGTTCCGGCGCGGATTTATTGATGTCAAGCGGCTCTGTTTTCATGGCTGCCCAGAATATACGTTGAAGAGGGAAGGCGTCAAGGTTTATACGTACCCGTTTTTGCGTGCATATTGAGGACAACCGAATTTACTGGGATGGGGGAATGGATTGTTACACTCCTGAAAATATAACATCCATGGCAGCGAGGATGTCCGGGCGCATGGAGGCAATTGACCCGACTTTTCCACACAACTCTTTTGCGCGTATAGCGGTCATGAGGTGTGCCGCCAACACAACTTCGGTGTCTCCAAACATGAACACCGGATTCGCGTTTTCAACAAAATCCATGTTTCTTTCTCTGGCGATTTTCGCAGATAACAGAGGGACAACAACTCTCGTATTGCAGCCCGTAAATAGATCGTGTTGGACATCAACTAAAAACGGGGCTGCCTTGGCGCCCTTGCCACTGTTCAGATAAACATCGAATTGCGCCACTAGAAGAGTCTCTTTTCATCACTTAACAGGCCGTATTCTTCGACAAAATCGTTGATGTCACTGATAGCCTTACTATTCCTCTCCAGCCACTCTTTCTCCCGTCTTTTCTTGCTGTAATTGACGAGGCACGTCTCCAGCATGCCGGACAGATTGATGTTGTCTTCTCTGGCTATCTGGAGCAAATCAACGCGAACGCTCACGTTTGTAGGTTTCCTCTTTACCCTTGTTTCGCTGGAGGAAGGTTGCATGAACTGTCTCCTTTCCTGGTTTGTTGTGTGAAATGCACATTGCTGTAATTAACATAATGCGCATTTAGTTTTTGAATTGTGCGCAGTTGTTGTGCTAATTGCAATCAAAAAAAGCATTATCACCTATGATATCGGTGGGGTTTTCAGGTTCGTTACAGGCTGGGATGGAGAAAGAGGCTGGAGTTGTGTTCTCCGTCGCGTAATTTCTCATATCAAAAGGCTCTGGTTACATGACTGCAAGGAATATGAGTTGAAGATGAGCGGCGTCAAGGTTTATACTTACATATTTGATAAGTTACTCTTTGGACGTTCGACAGGAGTTGGTGTTTGAAAAATTATATATTCACATCGATTCTTGTCATTTTGATGTCTGTTTTTTTTTGCTATCATTTGGAACGTGGCTAAACGCCATCTTGATCAGGGTAAAGACCTCAACAGGACTGCTTTGTTCGAAGGTGTTCGAACTGGAGAAGGAAACAGTTTTACAGATCTGTGGCATTTTTCTGATGTTGGGCATCGAGTGTTGGGAAGCGTAATGGCAGACCGTATTTCCATGATTTTGAAGACCAAAAATGCAGCAACAAAGGAGCGGAGTGATCAATGATGCAGGTTGTTAAACCTACTTCACCAATATGTGCAGGTAAATTTTCTCCTGCGGAGATTGCCGTAACATATGATTGAATATTCTTCTCTGAGGTTGCAACAAATTCCCTCATTGTTTCGTTCTAAGACGGTTCTGCTGGTAACGCTCCTGCTGGCAGCTACTCTGCGGGTCTGGCACGTTTTATCTTTGCGCGACCTGCCGCTGTTCAACGAATTGACTCTTGACTCCATGACCTACGACCAGCTTGCCCGCAGTTTCGCGGCAGGCAACTGGATGGGGCCGGAAAGAGCCTTTTTTCAGGATCCCCTTTATCCCTATATCCTTGCTGTAATCTACCGGCTCTTCGGGCATGACATGCTTGTCGTCAGGCTTGTCCAGGCGGGTGTGGGAGCCGCTACCTGCGGGTTGCTCTATGTAATCGGCCGACGGATTGGCGGCCGTGCGGTTGGTACGGTGGCCGCATTGATCATGGCGCTCTATGCCCCGGCGGTTTTCAGCGATATCGAAATCGACAAAACCGTCTTTGGTTTGTTCTTCGTCACTGCGGCACTCATGCTTGTGCTGCGAAGAACGCCGTGTTCCGTGCTCTGTTCCGGGATCTGTCTGGGGCTGGCCGCCCAGACCAGGGGCAATCTGATGCTGATGGTGCCCATGGGAGCACTGTTTCTCCTTGTTTCCCCCGAGGTAACGAAAGAGCCATCGCCGTGTTCTCCTGATGAGGAGGGGGGGCGTTTATCACGTCTTGTGGCTGGGGCAAAATATGCGCTGCTGTTCCTCCTGGGGTGCATGGTGGTATTTGGCCCGCTTCTGTGGCGGAACCATCATGTGTCCGGCGAATGGTTTACCTCTTCAGCCGGCATCAATGTTTACACCGGCAACAATCCCTCGAACAGCTCGGGAGGATTTGAAACAGTGCCGTTCGTACGGGCGAACCCGCTCTACGAGGAGGATGATTTCCGGGCCGAGGCGGAACGGCTGACCGGCAGGAAAATGTCTTCACGGGAAGTGTCATCGTACTGGTTGCATGCATCGCTTGACCATATGGCACAGCATCCTGCTTTTGCCGCAACCGTCTTCCTGAAAAAAATTGTTCTGATCTGCAGTGACGTGGAGCTGCCGGATGGCTGGTGCATGTATTTCCTCTCGCGCTATTCTCCGGCGCTTCGGCTGCCGCTTCCGGGTATGGCATTTCTTTTTCCGCTGGCGGTTCTCGGCGCTGTGGTTTCGGTGCGAAAAAGACAGGATGTACGGTTGCTGGCCGGATATGTGGCACTCTATGCCGCAACGCTGTTCCTGTTTTTTGTCTTCTCGCGCTACCGCATGTATCTTGTTCCTCCCATGACCGTTCTTGCCTCATTAGGTCTGCAGTGGCTGTGGAGACAGTTGACTGCCCGAAACGTGCGACGTCTTGCCGTGGGGGTAGCGTCATGCCTGGTTTTGGGCTTTTTTTCCTATTCCGGCGCATCAAGCTTCAATGTTGTTCAGGGGCCATGGCTCCACAACTTCTGGCATCTGGCGGATTTGTACGAGAATCAGGGGCAGTATGATCAGGCTCTCGAACTTGTCTACGAGGCGCAGCAGCAATACCCCGAGAGTTATGAAACGGTGTGCCGAATTGGAAAGTACCACCAACTCAAAGGGGAATACGCACAGGCGATTGAATTCAATACACGGTGCCTGGAACTGAATGGCGAAAACAAGGGCTCCTGGTATTCCCTTGGTGTTTCTTACGAGGCGACCGGTGACAGGGAGCTGGCTGTTACCTGCTATCAGCGGGAATTGATAATCCAGCCAGGTCATCAACCGTCGCTGGAACGTCTGAACCGGCTTGCCGATGGCGGAGCGGTGGTCAAATAGTGATGGGAGCGGATTAGTGGCAGAGGGACACCGGTATTCGGTTAAACACGTTGCTTTATTGGCGGGGACAGTCTGTCTGATTGTTTTTGTGCGGGCAGTGTTTTGCGATTTCGTCAATTTCGACGATCAGGAAAGCATCCTCGAAAACGTGGTCATCCGGTCACTCGATTCGAATCTGATCGCCGGTGCCTTCAGTACCTCGATGTTTGGCTTGTGGATGCCGCTGACCTGGTTGTCATATGCTGTTGATTTCCATTTCTGGGAATTTAATCCGCTCGGCTATCATCTGACCAACATCGTGCTGCATGCGGTGAATACCGGGCTGGTGGTGCTGGTGGCGGATCGGCTGCTGCGGAGTAAAGAGGCAAGGAGTGAGGGGGTGTTGTATCCCGCCCTGCTGCTTTTTGCCGCTCTGTTGTGGGGCATCCATCCGCTGCGGGCGGAGTCGGTAGTCTGGGTGACGGAGCGCAAGGATGTGCTGAACGGGCTGTTCGCCCTCTCCTCGATACTGGCGTACCTGTACTATGCGGAAAGAAAAGAGTCGGGGGCGTTTGCGCGGCGGTCCTATCTGATCTCGCTGACGCTGTTCGCCTGCTCGCTGATGGCCAAGCCGGTCACGGTGGTACTGCCGGTGATGCTGCTGGTGCTGGACTGGTATCCGCTCGGGCGGGCGCGGCGGAATCACATTGCGTCACTCCTTGTGGAGAAACTGCCGTTTTTCCTTTTTTCAGTGGCGCTTTCCGTGCTTACCCTGGTGACCGCGGTAGACAAGGATATGCTGGTGAAGGTGGAGCGCCTTTCCATCGGCGAGCGCTTCCTGGTTGCCGGTAATGCCCTGTTCGAGTATGTCCGGCTGTTGGTGGTGCCGGTTGGTATCCTGCCGCTCCATTCATTGCCGTATCCGATTCCTGACATGTATCGTGCGACCTCCGTCATCTCGCTGCTGGTGGTCTGTTGCTGTGTGTATTGCGCCCGGCGCATGGCAGCCGTGCCGGCCGTATATCTGCTGTTCCTGCTGCCATTGCTGCCGGTGCTCGGCTTCCTTCAGAACGGCCAGCAGGCTTTTGCCGCCCGCTATACCTACCTTCCGCATATTGCCGTCAGTATCGCTGTTGCCGCGATCATCCTGAAATCATGCCGCGCATCAGGCGGGAACAGAGTGCGCTATGTTGCGGGGGGGCTTGCCGTTATTCTACTTATCCTGGCCGGTATGACTCAACAGCAGATCGGGATCTGGAGTAACTCCGGCGCCCTCTGGACACGGGTGATTGAACATCAGCCGGTCAGTATGGCCTACAAATCGCGCGGGGCGTACTACCTGCTGTCCGGTCGCTATGCCGATGCTGTTCCGGATTTTACTGCTGCCATGGAAACGGCGGTCGGACAGGAAAAGCTGGAGATCTTCAACCTGCTGGCCGGGCGGGGGATGGCACTCGGCAGCCTGGGGCGCTTCGACGAGTCAATACGCGACTTCAACGCCGCCATCGACCTGTTTCCGCATCCGGCATACTACTACAGTCGGGGGATCACGTTCGAGTCCATGGGGAAGATGAAGGAGGCCAGGGACGACCTGAGGCGCGCCGGGCCTAACCCAGGGTATATCAAGTGGTTCGTGTACGGCAAGGGATTGAGCCAATGAACCGGGGTTCCAGGTCTGACCGCTTGTTGCCGGTCGGTGCGGCGATCGCGGCGCTGGTCACCTTTGCCGTCTTTTTTTCGGCAACCGGCAACGATTTTGTCGATCAGGACGACCTGAATTATATCGTTACCAACCCGCATATCCGTACGTTTGATCTCCGCATGCTTGTGGAGTCCTTCACCAGGTTTTTCGAAGCCAACTGGCATCCGCTGACCATGATTTCACTGGCGCTTGATTACCGCCTGTGGGGTCTGGATCCGTATGGCTTTCACCTGACCAATGTCTTCATTCACAGCTGCAACGTGTTTCTGGCCTGTTTTCTGTTTGCCGGCCTTTTCAGGGAGAGCGGCACATTCACTTCAGGGACAACGGCTGCTGCCCGCCTTTCCCGAAGCGGTAGTGCCGCTGCGGTTGCCGGGGCGCTCTTCTTCGGACTCCATCCCCTGCGGGTGGAGTCGGTGGCCTGGGTCAGTGAACGTAAGGATGTGCTCTGCGTGTTCTTCATGCTCTCTGCCGTGTGGTGGTATCTCCGCTATGCCCGCCAGCGTCGTGAGGCGTCGAAGCACCACGTTTTCAGATCAGGGGCATACTGGATGATGCTCCTGATGAGCTGCCTGGCGCTGCTGAGTAAACCGGCGGCCGTGAGCCTGCCGCTGGTGCTGCTGATCCTGGACTGGTACCCGCTGGGGAGGATTTCCGGGAGGGACAGCCTGGTCCGTGCCGTTGCCGGGAAAATTCCATTGCTGGTGATGGCGGCGGCAGTCTCCCTGGTGACCATGGCTGCCCAGAAGTTTGCCATTACGAGGGCGCCCGACGTTGCCCCGCTCTCCCGCCTTCTGGTGGCCTGCAAGGCGCTACTGTTCTACCTGTGGCAGACCCTGTGGCCGGTTGATCTTGCTCCGTTTTACCCGCATCCGGGGGATTTGCACGGAACGGCATTGCTCGGCTATCTGCCGTATCTGGTGCTGGTTGCACTCATCTGTGTCATCGTCACCGTACGTGCCAGGCATGACCGGACATGGGCCGCGCTTTGGCTGTATTATCTGGCCGTGCTGTTGCCGGTATTGGGGATCATTCAGGTGGGGGGGCAGTGGCGTGCCGACCGCTATACATACCTGCCAGCGCTGGGTATCTCTTTGCTGTGGGGATGCGGCATATTCCGGTTTGCAGAGCGACTGCGCCTGAAGGGGATGAAAATGGGCGCCACTGCCGTGATTGTTGTCGCGGCACTCCAGCTTGCAGTATATACTGCCCAATCGCTGCAACTCATCCGGGTCTGGCAGGATTCGGAGAGCCTGGAGACACGGGAAATCACTCTGTTCCCTCACCAGGTTGATTCGGCCTATTATTCCCGCTCCAAGTACCGCAACGAGCGGGGGATGTTTGCCGAGGCGCTGGCGGATATCGATGAAGCGTTGGCCATTGTCCGCAAAAAACAGCTGTTGGGAAAATATGCCGCGATTTATATTGCGCGAGCTGACATTCTCCGTAATCTGGAGAGGTTTCCCGAGGCGCTTGAGGCTGCGGAGTCTGCGGTACGGGAGAGTGCCGGAACCCCTCCCGATGCATACATACTTTTGCGTGACGAACTGGCGGAGCTGGTTGCGTCACAACGGTAACGAATTGGGGCAGACGTGCAGCGCTCCATAAATAACACCACGAGATCGAGTCGATGAGTCAGAACCGTTGGGAACAATTGATAATCTTTTGTTCGTTATGCTGCTATGCGGTGTACCTTGCTTTCGGCGCCGCCAGCCACGAGGCGTGGCGCGACGAATGGCAGGCAATTAATATCGCCCGCAGCTTCACTTCGCTGCCTGACCTGTATGCCCGCCTGCGCTACGAAGGGCATCCGGCACTGTGGTTTCTGGCGATCCGTGCCGTTTGGGAAATCCATCCGGCACTGGCATCGGTGCAGCTGCTCAATGGTTTTTTTGCTGTTTCCGCTGCCGGCCTGGTGGCCTTTTTTGCGCCGTGGCCGTTTTGGTTGCGGCTGCTGGCGGCTTTTACCGGTCCGGCTGCCTGGGAATATTCGATCAAGGCACGTGGGTATGGCCTTGGCTGGTTGCTTGTCGTGATGCTGGCTCTGCTGCTGCGCCGGCCGGAGAGCCGTGCCAAGCCGTGGCTCGTAGTGCTTCTTGCGGTTCTGTGCCTCAATACGACTGTTTTTACGGGGATAATTGCCTTTTCCCTTGTGGCGGGGTGGTTGTGGGATGCGGTGAGTCGGAAGCGACTGCGGGAGTGTCTGGTGCCGCTGTCGCTATTGGTCTCGGCTTCACTGGGGACGCTTCTGCTGGCACGCCCCCCGGTGGGAGCTGCACTGGGATTGGCGCCGGAAAAGGTCGTCAACGACGGCCTCGGGGCGCTGAGTACGATGTTTGCCGTGGCACTCCTTCCGTGCCATGGCTTGTCCTGGGATTACCTCCCCTACGTTACGGCTACCGCCATGGTTGTGGCTTTTTTCTGCTTTCGCGACCTGTGCTCCGGCTCTTCGGCACGGGTGGCGCTTGCCGGCGGCTGGATTGCCTGCATGGTGTTCGTGATCTACAAGAGTGGCGTTCAGCCGTGGTATCTGTGGCATGTGTTTCTGCTCCCCTTTGCGGTTTCCCTTGCGTTCGAGCGAAGGGTGCCGGTGAAGCGTTCTGCTTTGGTGATTTTGGCGCTTCTGTCGATTTTGGGACTCAATGCCGGGATCAGGGAATACCTGCATGACCGGACAACGGTCTATTCCGCGGCAAAGTCTGCGGCGGAAGGGATCAGACAAGCCGGATTTGAGCGGTTGCCGGTCGTGGTTTTCCCCGATTATTATATCGCTTCATTATCCGGCTATCTGGGACGGCCGGTCTACGAGGGGGCATGCCGTGGAGAAGAGACCTATATCCGCTGGTTTTACAAACGTGCCAGCGAAATTGAGTCGTTCAAATGCGCGGTGGAACTGGCTCGCCGACATCCGGAACGGAGAAGCCTGTTTTCGCACGTGGATATGCTCCGGGAAGACTCGATGAAAGAACTATCTGCCGAATATCGTGTCAACCTCTCTCTTGTCGGTTCGTTCGTGGCTGCCGGTGATACTGATTACCGCTACGGCACCGAAGAACATTTCAATATATACCTGCTGACGGTGCAGCCGTGAAACCCGGTCAATACATGGTACAGGGCAGATCTGCCGGGATAGTCGTGGCCATGATTGCCGGACTGGTATCTCTGCTTGTATACCTACGGGCGCTTGGATGCGATTTCGTCAGGATGGACGATACAGAGTATGTGGTTGAAAACCTGATTATCCGCAATTTTGATCGAGCATTTTTTGACTGGGCATTCACCACGGCCCCGCTTGATCTGTGGATGCCGCTGACCTGGCTCTCCTTTGCCATGGAATACCACTTCTGGAAGCTGAATCCCTTTGGCTATCATTTGACCAATATTGTGCTGCATGCGGTAAATGTTGGATTGGTGGTGCTGGTGGCGGACAGGGTTTTAAAGGAACAAGGGGGTGCCGGGGAGCGGGGAAAATGGCAGTATCCCGCAATCCTGCTGCTGGCGGGGCTCTTGTGGGGACTCCATCCGTTACGGGTTGAATCGGTGGCATGGGTGGCGGAACGCAAGGATGTGCTGAACGGCGTCTTTACCCTGGGATCGATACTTGCCTATCTGTACTATACGGAAAAGCATGCCTCCGGGGGGCGGGCATGGCCTGTCTATCTGCTGTCGCTGGGGTTGTTCGCCTGTTCGCTGATGGCCAAGCCGGTGAGCGTTGTGTTGCCGCTCATGCTGCTGGTGATGGACCGGTATCCGCTGGGGCGTCTGAACCGGAATAATGCCCGACGGATCATAACGGAAAAACTCCCGTTTCTGCTGCTGTCAGTCATTGCTGCGCTGGTGACGCTCAAATTCGGTGCGGAAAACAGGCTGTTGGTATCCGCTGATAACCTTCCCATTCTTTTTCGCATAGTAATTGCCGGAAATGCCCTGCTGGAATATTACCGTTTTATGGTTGTGCCGGTCGGCATCCTGCCGCTGTTCGTGCTGCCGAACCCGATTCCCTACATCTACGCGTTCAAGGCATTTGCCGGTGTAACATTGACGGGAGTGGTTCTGTTCTACTGGCGGAAGCAACCGGCGGCAGTGGCTACGTGGCTGCTTTTCATTCTACCGCTGCTCCTTGTTTCCGGCCTGCTGCAAAACGGCATGCAGGCGTTTGCCGCCCGCTATACCTACCTGCCTGCCGTGCCGGTCAGCATCGCTGCGGCGGCACTTGTCGCCACCCTGTTCAGAAACAGTGCGGAACAGGGAGCATATCCGGTCCGGCGGCTGCTGCCTGCCGGTATAATCTGCCTGCTCCTGTTTTACGGAGGCATGACCTGGCACCTCACCGGCATGTGGAAGGATACCGCTTCGTTCTGGTCGCGGATAATCGATGTGGCGCCGGAATCATTTCCTCTGGCGCGTCTTAACAGGGGCAGGTTCTACTATGATAGCGGCAGGCTGGAAGATGCCGTGAAGGATCTCTCGGTGATTATCGAA
>JBAYTT010000004.1:0-57839 GCA_041675485.1 Pelobacteraceae bacterium
ATACCGCCTGGCTCCCGCCAAGGACAGTTTGGGTTTGTTTCTCCCGATGCTGACGGATCTGCGTCGTTTCCGGCTGGCAGCAAAGCAATTGGCGCGTGATTCCATGGAAGATTCGGAGCGGCACTATTACGATTCGCTTCAGCAGGTGTTCAAGGTGCTGATCAATTCGTTCTACGGGTATCTCGGGGCCGTGGTACACAATTTTTCCGACCCGGTCGCTGCAGCCGAGGTAACCCGCCTTGGCCGGGTTACAATCAGAAACATGATCGACCTGCTTGCCTCCGAAGGAGCCACTCCGGTGGAAGTGGATACGGATGGCATTTATTTCAGGCCGCCGGCTACGTGCGAAAGCGAGGAGGCTGAAAAAGCGCTGGTACAACGTATTTCTCAAAAATTACCGGAAGGGATCGAGGTGGAGCTGGATGGCCGCTATCGATCAATGTTTGCCTATAAAACCAAAAATTATGCCCTTCAGGGGTACGATGGCCGGATTGTTGTCAAAGGGAGCGCGCTTCGATCGCGTGGTATGGAGCCGTATTTGAGGGAATTCCTGCGCGAGATAATTGAACGCCTGCTGGCAGGGAATGCGGCGATGGTAGAGCAGTTGTTTGACAATTATGCGGCCAGGCTTCGTTCACGCCATCTGGATGTTGCCTGGGTGGCTCGTAGCGAGACACTCAATGAATCACCGGACAGATATTGCGAAAAATTACGCGATGGCAAACGAAATCATTCAGCCGCGTTTGAGATTGCTCTTGCTTCAGGCCGTTCATACCGGGCCGGTGACCACGTCAGCTACTATGTCAGCGGCTCGGTCAGAGATACAACAGCGTATGAACAGTGTCGTCCGGTGGCTGCCTTTGATCCTGCCCATCCGGATATCAATGCCTTGTATTACATCGAGAAACTGCGCCACGTGAAAAAACGGTTTGAGCCCTTCCTCCCTCAAGAGCCGACTCTTTTTGACCTCTGATACTTGCATGCACCTTTTCTTTGTGGTAAGAGACTGAAAAGAAATGAAAAATTGCCGTATTGTCGCATCTGACCATTCTGTAACGCTAACAAAGCTGATTTTTGCCATTTGCGCGGAATCGGCTGCTAGCTTACAAAAAAAGGAGACCATATGAAAAAGATTCTTTTGCTGTCGGCGATGTTGTGCAATTTAGTTCTGCTGGGACCGGGGCTTGCGGCAGCCGATCAGCAGCCGGAAATGATTGCTGAGAAAATGTCGATCAAGTTTGTCAGAGGGATCACCAATGCAGTCACCAGCATCGTTGAACTTCCGAAACAGACGATCCTGACCGGGCGGGACATGGGGCCGGTCGGCTATGTGATCGGCCCGATCAAGGGAGTCGGAATGACCTTTTATCGCGGTATGATCGGGGTTGTCGAAACGGTTTTCTGTATGGTCCCGCAGCCCGGATATTATGATTCGATGATTGACCCGACGTATGTCTGGCAGGGATGGGAACCGAAAAGAGATACTTCAAAGGCGGTTGCCGAGGAAAAGTAGCATTCGGAGCAATAGATGAAATTCAAAAAAGGCGATTCCGGTATGCGGCTCGCCTTTTTCTATTACGGACCTTTTTCGGAACGCTTCAGGCCAATCGGCGGCGAAGATAGGCCTCGAATTCAGTACTGAATTCATTCCTTTTAAGAGCCATATCAACGGTAGCTTTCAGAAACCCTAATTTATCACCGCAATCATGGCGCAATCCCTCAAATAAACAGCCATACACCATGTCTTCTTTTGACAATTTCAGGAGGGCGTCAGTCAATTGAATCTCTCCACCTTTACCCGGTTCCTGATCCAGGAGGATTTCAAAAATACGTGGGGTAAGAACATAACGACCAATGATTGCCATGTCTGAAGGTGCTTCGTCACGGGCCGGCTTCTCGACCATGTCGGTGACATGAAAAACCCGCTCGCTTATCTGCTCCGCTGCCACGCACCCGTATGACGAGATGCTTTCCATGGGCACTTTTTCCAGGGCCAGTACCGAACCGCCTTGTTGATCGAAAACGTCCAGCAGCTGCCCGAGGCAGGGGCGCTCGCTATCGACAATATCGTCCCCCAGCAGAACAGCAAACGGCTCGTTGCCGACAAAGTCCTTTGCGCAGAGGATAGCGTGGCCAAGCCCCAACGCCTGCCGTTGGCGTACATAGAAAATGTTAACCATCTCGGCGATTTCACGCACCCCTGAGAGCTCCCTGTCCTTGCCCTTGTCGTAGAGATGCGCCTCCAGTTCGACGGATATATCGAAGTGATCCTCAATAGTATGTTTACCGCGGCCGGTCACAAAAAGAATCTGCTCGATGCCGGAAGCGACCGCCTCCTCGACGACATATTGCACCAGCGGCTTGTCAATCAGTGGCAGCATTTCTTTGGGAGATGACTTGGTTGCGGGAAGAAAGCGGGTGCCAAGACCGGCAACAGGAAAAACGGCTTTTTTTACCTTCATTTGTAGGACCTCATTCGTGATGTGTCTGTCAAGCCTTTACATTCCGCGGTAAAATCTATTCTGTAACGACGATCTCAGAGGTAGCTGTTGGAAATTGTAAAAAATGGGAGTGTTTAAGATAAAGTCTTGACAAAACTGCCTCGTCAAGGGTACGAATGGGGAAATACCTCTCCGAAAAGGCAAAATCAGGGTAACCTGGTGACGCAAAACCACGGGTCCTTATCAAGGATAGCCGGGTCACCGAATAGAGGGCGAATACAGTTTCCCGATCATCGCCCTTTTTTCTGCATCAAAGAAAGAAGGGCGTTTTTATTTGACTTTTTGTATACGGTGTTGTTTCAGTGTTAAGCAGCGCAACATCCGCCACCGGCACAACCGGCCGGTTTGGGCGCTTCGGTTTTCGGGCAATAGCCGGTGTTGAACCAGCCGTCCCCTTTCAGGCTGAAAGCGGCGGCAGAGATCATCTTCTCTACAGTCCCACTGCATTGCGGACATTCGCTGGCGGGGGGATCGGAAAATTTCTGGCGCAGCTCAAATTGGTGATCGCAGCTTGTGCAACGGTACTCGTACATTGGCATAACGTGTAAACTCCTTCATCCTGCATAGATTGATACTAATACTATAATGATTCAGGGGTGTGCTTGTCAATGTTGCACAGTACTCAATTGCATGCGCACCGTTGAATTGGCATTCGGCTCGCATTATGCTTGTCTGGATTACACGCGTTTCTTGGCCGTAAGGCGCCTCCTGCCAGATACGTGTGGAGGTCACAGCTTTTATTCGATAGTTTAGGTGGTTGCAAAAACATATTAATTTAATAATATTTATATATATGGCTACACGATTGTAGCAGCAGCCTCTGCCATTTTGCGAGAATGAATTTTGTTTTCTTGTTAAATGACAGTATTCAATGATTGCCGATGAAACAATTTTTTCAAATATACGCTCATTGACAAACTGATTTTCAGTGTTATTGTTCACAAACTGTATACAGTGGACAGTATCTTTGTTTATAACAACGAAAATGCGGATTGTATTGTTATTTCTGCCAGTTAAGGTAAGAGCAACCTGGGTTTGCATGTGTATCAAAAAGTGCTGACAGGTGAAAATAAATCACACGTGTTTGTATGGCAGCTGAATCAAAAGTGCGATAACGTCCACCGCCCTCCTGTTTGCAGTCATAAATCAGACAGGGGGTACAAACGTTCTGGAATGAATGGAGGTGAAATATCAAAAAAACATGGTTTGGATTTGTCGGCAATAACGATTTGTATTACTTGTGAAAGGAGGTTTCTGATGGCATTAAAAAGAATGTTCTGCTTGCTGACAGGCGTAAGCTTGCTGCTTGCTTCGAGCGCAGCTTGGTCAGCGGAAGTGCATGGCAGAAGCTCCACCCAGTTTACCTGGTTCAACGATATTTTTACCGAGAAGAAGCAGGCAGAACTCGGTGAATATCTGAGCCTGTCCGTTACCAAGATCGACAAAGACAATAAATTGTCGATTCAGGGATACGGTCGGCTTACCCAGGACGTCCGTAACGGAGATGACCCGAAAGGCAGGCTCTATTATCTTTATGGGGACTATTCTAATTTGTACGACAAGATTGATATCAGGCTTGGTCGGCAATTTGTCAATTATGCTGCGGGTAGCGCCCTGATAGACGGCGGCAAAATTGAACTGAAAAATATCGGACCGGTGGCTTTTTCCATCATGGGTGGCCGTAACGTATTCTTCAGTCTTGACAGTGAAGCAACCCGTGCCCAGGACTTCGCTTTCGGAGTTGCCGGATATCTCACCGGGTACCGCAACACTGATGCCGAAGTCAGCTATTTCATGAAGTTCGATAAGGATGGCATTGCCCGGGACCAGCTTGGAGCAACTTTCAAGCAGTATATGTTCAATTCTCTCAAGGTTTACGGCAACACTCGCTTTGATATGCCGAGTGAGACCTTCAGTGAAGTGATGGCCGGGGTAAAATATTTCCCGATAGCCGATCTGGTCATGACCGGCGAGTGGTACCAAAGCTATCCGACCTTCGACTCGACTTCGATTTACTCCGTATTTGCTGTCAGTCGCTATCAGGAAGGCGTCTTCCGCGTTGACTACACTCTCAATGACAAGATTTCAGCCAATATCGGTTACAGCAAGCAGGATTTTGCGGGTGAAGATGCCGATGTCGTTGAAGTGGGTTGCCGCATCCGCCCCATCGAGCATCTTAACGTGACCCTGAGCTACGACCACCGCAACGGATATGGCGGGCGTCTCAACGGCGGAATCGCCGAGGTTTCTTATGAGGCGACCAAAAAACTGGAAGTTGCCGGCGGACTCCACCATGACGTATACGAGCGCGACAAGCTAACCGGAGATGAAACCGCCCGAAAATACTGGCTGGGTGGCAAGTACAAAATCAAGGACAATATGTCGGCGTCCGTCCGGGTTGAGGACAATGTGAATGCCCGTTACAAGGAAGATTATTCCGGGCGCATGGCCTTCAACTTAGACTTTTAGAAAGGGGGGACATACGTGAAAAAAATTGTATTTATCATAGCATTGCTTGGTCTCGGACTCGTATTTATGCAGCAGCAGTCCTATGCCAGCAAAAAAGAGTCCCACGCCGAATACGCCAAAATGGAGATTCGTGAGTGCGGCACCTGCCATAAGAGCGAAGGCGTGGCACCCAACCATGATGCTGATTTTGTCCGTGGCCACTGGGTACTGGCCAGCAAAGCCGGCAATAACTGCAGCCAGTGCCACGACCAATCCTGGTGTCTTGATTGCCATCAGGGTGGCTTGCTGAACGGTACCAATCTCGAAAAAGAAAACTTTGGCCGGGATTCCCATCCCCGCAGTCACCGCAGCGACTTCATCGGTATCCATCCGATACAGGCGCAAAACAACCAGCAGCAGTGTTACCGCTGCCATGAACAGAAGTACTGTACATCTTGTCACAGCCGCTTCCCGAAAGGGTCACTGAAGATCAAATCTCACAATCCGCAGGCTGGAGGGCAAAGTTATTCCGTAACGAACTGGAGGAGTGAACACTCGACCGAAGCGCGCCGCAACCTGCAATCGTGTCAAACGTGCCACCCTGAAGGTGACGTCTGCCTTACCTGTCACTCCGGCGGCAAAACCAATCCCCATCCCCGCAGCTGGAAATCGGGAAATTTTAAAAACAGGACCAATGAGAAAACATGTCTGAAGTGTCATCTGCCTGGACAGTACTAGGTAACAACAAACCAAGGAGGACTAACTATGCGTAACAAGAAGTTAAGTATCATGATGTTGGTTGCACTCTCTCTGGCCGCGCTTTTGAGCGGTTGCGGGTCGTCCAATAAAGAGGGTGATACCGGAAGTGTGGGCGCAGTGACTGAAACGTCGTGCATTCCCTGCCACTCCACTACAGTTGACCACACATCGGGGAAAGCAATTGTGGCCGAGTATATTAACAGTTCACACAACCCGTCTAATTCACAGCATGCTACAGGTTGCCAGGGTTGCCATGGCGGCGGAGCCAACCACAATGGCGTCGGTCCGTTTGAATGGCCGGATCCATTGGCCGCAGGAAGATGCGTTCAGTGCCATATTCCCGCTTATGCCAACGGTCAAGACCTTACTGCTCTTTTCACCGTTGCCAAAACTGGTGGCTTTGTTCAGAAATGTGCTCCGTGCCACACCGCCAGCGGCACAGACAGTGTCCATGCAGCCAAGGCGACATCAACTGATGACTGCGTCAAATGTCACTCCGTCGCTGCACCGCAGCATGGACCTGGCCTGGTCAACGACAACAATGGTGTACGTGCAATCACTGCCGAGTTTGCCAAATGGTCACATCACGTAACCGGTGTAACTCTTAACGCAGCCCATTGCGCAGCCTGCCATCTGGAAGGCACAGTAGTAGACGGTAATGTTGTTATTGATAAAACCAAGCATATGGTTGACGCTAAAACCCACCTGCGCAATGCCGATGATGACTCCGATATGCAGTGGGATCCGGCTGCACCAAACCACAGCACCATGGATAACTTCTGTATGAGCTGCCATGATGCCAATGGTGCAACTTCAACAATGAGCAACCAGATTCAGAAATTCATCAACGCCAATGGACTTAATGCAACCGGTAAAACGGCTTCCGCAAGCAACCCGTTCGGCGATACCATCTCCAACCGTTACGACAAGATGCAGCGTCCGGCCGTTGTTGATGCAAGCAGCCAGTTCGACACAACCAACAACTCGCACCACGCTGTAAAAGGTCCACGTTACTCCGGCCGTACACGTGCCGCTGGCGATCGCCAGATCGCTGCTCCTGCTACTTTCGCCGCGAACTCATCCGCGCTTCTGCAGGGCGTACGTAAAACCATCTATGACGCCGGCAACTTCAACCAGCTCTACACCCCGCTCGAGAACGCGGGCGGCGAAGCTGCTCCACGTACCGGCGCCAAAACACTCGGCGACGATTCAACCCTCCATTGCGGCGACTGCCATACCGTCGGCCAGTGGAAAGTCGGTTCATCCACCACAGCTAACGGCTCCGATACTCCGGCTGCAATCGGCGCCCACGGCTCCAACAACGAGTACCTGCTGCGTAACAGCATCGGTACCGACCAGCGCCACACACAGAATGCGTTCACCAAGTCAGCCACAAACGTCGTGACTTACACCAACCCGAACGGCGCTTTCCTGGTCTGCTACAACTGCCACAGCTACAGCAAGTACGGCAGTATCTTCCTCCAGACAGGCGTTATCGGCGGTCACGCTGGTGAATACGATGATGCTGGTCGCTGCAACGGCATCGGTAACACCCTGCCGTTCAATGGTTACACCACCGGTTCGGCAACCGACGGTACTCAGTTCGTCAGCCGCTTCAACGGACCGATTTCCAAATACGGTACTCGTCCGGCCTTTGCTCCAGGATTCCCGCTTAACGGCTTAGCTCCAAATGGCGAGATCAACCCTGACTTCGGTAACATCTTCGGCATCCAGTGCGCCAACTGCCACAACTCCGGCGCTGGCAATGCCTACGGTGGTATCCACGGTTCCGCTAAAAACCAGAACACCGTAACCCAGAATGCTGATGCTACTGTAACCGGCGGCGCTTACGTCGACGGTATGGGCAATACTACCAAAATCATGCGCTTCCTGCCTGGTCTTGGCAACGCTATGCACGTCCCAGGTACTCTGGGTGGCTTTACCGGCGGTACCACTGTTGCTGTAGATACCGCAGCCGGTACTCCTGCATATACCTACACTACTGGTGGTATTTCCAACGATACCAACTGGGAGCAGAGACACTGGCAGCAAAAAGCCGGTACTGTAATTAATGCTACCGGTGCCGTTACCGGCGGCGCAAGCGCAGGCGCAGGCTGCTACACCCTTGGTGGTGCAACTGCCGCTACAAGCGCTCTGAGAGGACCTTCTGTCACTGGCGCAGGTGGCGCCGCAACAGAACTGTTCGACACTTGGGGCGGTTGTGATGATCACGACGCTGCAAAAGCCAAGGGCGATCACGGCTTCATCAAAAAAGTTGTCCGTCCTGTAACGTACTAATCGTAGTTATGACGTGCTGAGGGGGATTCCCCCCTCAGCATCCTGCTGAACATGTAGTGAAGGCCGGCACCCAGGTGCCGGCCTTTTTTTGAAATAAATGCTGCACCCATTGCTATGTTGCTGGCTATTGTCGTTGACGGCGGCAAAATCATGCTGGTACTATCCAGCACGTCACGCTGGCTTCTGTTTACTACTCTGACTAAATTCCGACAGGTTTGATTGTTACATCACCTATTCATGGAGTTGAAAATGAACAAAGTATGCTGTTTCAAAACGGCCTTCCTGCTTGTTGTCCTGTTCGCGGTAATCGGCTGCAAGTCCAAGCAGGAGCCCGGCACAAACTCTGGCTCAAACGTTGCCGCGCCACAGGAAAAAACTGCGGCTCCAGTCGCGGTGCCCGCTCAGAATAAATCGGGTGCGCCCGCTGTCCCGCCTCAAGACAAGGCAGATGCACAGGCTGCCGCCGTCCGCGTGCTTGCTCAAATGGAAGCCGGCGACTTCCCGGCTATGTACAGGGATTCAGCAGCGGGATTCAAACAAATTGGGACGGAGAGTCAGTTTGTAGGAAAATTTCAACAAACCCGGAAAAATGTAGGTGTCCCTAAGAATCCAAAACAAATAAGCTTTGGAACGCTTCCCGGCAATGGCTATGTATTTGTCTACCGCGTTGAAACTGATCGCTATACAAGTGATTTGCGCCTGACGTTTGCCCGCTCGCAAGAGGGGAAAATGGAACTGGCCGGATTAAACCAGCATGATACTTTGAAGAAATGACCGTCTGCCAGATTGGCAGACTGAAGAATGAAGGCACTTTTCACTTACTATTTGTCCTCTGATTTGTTATAAAATGCACGGCATTCGTGCCCAAAGTGACTTCAGCTTTAGAAGGAAACAGATCACTTTATGAAAGCTGAATCAAAACTCTTCCGACTGATCCTGGTTTCCCCCTGGTCTTTGCTGATCTTTCTCGTTATTCCTCTGCTGGTTATTATGAGCATCACGCTGCAGCTTCGCCTTCCTTTGCTGCGATCTACCACGCCGCTGCTCGTTAACAATGTCTGCTTTGCCTTTTTCGTGGCCTGCCGGTTGCTTCGCTATCTTGCGGGAATAAAAAAGCCAATCAGGTATGGAGCCGCATGGTGCAGGCCGCGACAGAACGTGACGCTTTCTTCGCCTGTCGCGGAAGTGAGGGAACTGCTGGGAAAGGCAGGCTACTCGTTTGCCGGCGACGGTAGTTACGGCGAACAGCGCGACCTCGGTTACCTTGGAACCACGGTTCTGTACGCGGGACTGTTTATTCTTCTTTCTGTCGGCAGCTGGGACAACCTGCGGCAGTTCTCGGGAGTGCTGCTGGATGGAATCGGTCCGGCAACCAGCCTGAACAAGATCGAGTCATACCTCCGTGTCAATAAAGGGCCTTTCGCTGCCAGTCCCGTTTCCCTGCCAAGGATGCAGATCATCAGCCAGTTTCTTCCGGACAGCACATATCCAAAAGGGGCAACGGATGTAGCCCTGATTGCGGAAGGTGGCAAAACAGAGAAAATAACACTTATTCCCGGGAAGCCGGTCAGCTATGGGGCGTTCGATATTTCCATGGCGAAGCTTGTATTTCAGCCTGAGATTGTGATCAAGGACAGTGATACCAGGATCATACTGTCCGATGAATTGGTCACGCTTGATCCACTCGTCCAGAAACGTGGTGCATATGGTTTTTACGGCCTGTTCCAGGGACCTATTCTTGGTGGCGGAGTGTATTACCAGCCGGAAAAAAACATGCTGATGGTGGTTATCTCCAAGGGGGACGAAAAAGTTGTCAGCGACCTGGCGTTTCAGGTTGACCAACAGGTGGTGAAGGGGGATTATATCCTCTCCTGCGCAAAGATGGGGCAATGGTCCGAGATTCATGTCATCCGCAAAAGGAACAAGACGTTGCTGGTTATCGGTGGCGCTATTGCGGTAATCGGACTTTTGCTGAGGATTGCGATACGTCCGCGGCGGGTATGGCTGGAAGAAGCGACTGCAGGGTGTACGATCTGGTCGTCAGACAGGGAAGCGATGAACGAGCTGAAAGTTAAAGGCTGAAGAAGGCTGATGATCATTACGTCTTCACCCTTATGAACTTCAACCGAAGGAGTTACTGTAATGGCTTACTGGGAAACAATCTTTTATTTGGTGTCAATGGTGATCTACGCGCTGGCAGGCGGTGGATTAATATATTCCTTTGCGTTCAAGAACCCCAAGGTCGTTCCGAAAGTGACGCTGCTGGTTGCAGTTGGCTTCCTGGCCCAGTCGATTGCAATTGGAGCCAGATTCAACGCAACGGGGCATCTTCCCTGGTCGGGCCATTATGAATATGCACTGATGGGGGGGTGGTTCATTATTGCCGGTACCCTGTTTGTCGGATGGCAGAATAAACAGCTGCAGGGGCTAGCGGTTGGCACCGTCCCGCTTGTGCTGATAATGCTCGGCTACGGCTATATGCAGAACCCTGCACTGACCCCAATGGCTGCAAGTCTCAAAACGGTATGGCTTTACATCCATGTCTATTTTGCTTGGCTTTCCTTTGGCGCCTACTCCCTCGCGATGGCGGCTGGTGTCGTTTTTTTGCTGAAACAGAAGAGCGAAGCGCTGGAGGTTCCGAATCCTGCGTATGATCGATTCCCTTCTCTCGGTCGTCTGGACGAGTTGATTTTCCGTTACGTCGTTTTCGGCTTCATAACCGATACCATTATGATCACGGCCGGCGGCATCTGGGCCAAAGATCTGTGGGGAAACTACTGGGCATGGGATCCGGTCGAAACCTGGTCACTCATTTCGTGGCTTACCTATGGCATTACCATTCATCTGCGTGTCACATTCGGCTGGCGGGAAAAACGGTTGGCCTGGCTGGCAATTGCCGCTCTGAGCAGCGTATTTATCTGTTTTTTCGGTGTCAACCTGGTTGTGAATACCAGCCTGCATGTATTTCAGGTACGGTAAGAAGACTGAAGATGGCGGCTAATTGTTGAAGAATGACGGCTGATCGCTGAAGAAATAAGGATAAAGGCTGAAGATCGAGGTTTGAGTTTCTTTTATCTCCGCTCTTCGGCCATAACTAACCATGTTCAATAAAATACTCAAAAGTCTCAGTTCTCTCCGCTTCACCATTCTGCTCATCAGCCTGCTTGGACTGATTTTTGCGATTGGTCTCTGGGTGCCTCAGCAGAGGCTGCTTAAGTCTATTTATATTGAGTGGCAAAAAAAATCTCCCGACCTTGTTGCTCTCCTCGATGCGCTCGGATTGACCACGATCTACACCTCACCGATTACCATAACGCTCTGGCTGCTGTTTTTTCTCAACTTGTCGCTGGTTCTGTGGCAACGCTGGCCTATCATCAAAAGCAGGATAACACTCTCGGACGCGAGGATCGCGGATCCCGTGACTGCGGGAGGATACCCGTTCCGGGAATCTTATCCTCTGCCGGGCAATCTCGATGGAGAAAAGATTATCGGGCTGCTCCGGAATAACCGGTATACCGTATTAGGTGATACAGCCGGCTTTTATGGAGTGAAGAACCGTCTTGCGCCAATAGCCTTTATGCTCTTTCATCTCAGTTTTTTCTTGATTCTTCTCGGTGGACTGATCAGCGTGTATACCGAGTTTATCGGCTATCTCGATCTTGCCCAGGGTGAGTCGTTCCAAGGGGAGCTCGGCCGCTATAATGAGTCGCCGCAGCCGAAAATGCCTCAGGTCGGTGCTCCTCCTACCGTCTCTTTTACGGTAAAGAGTATCGTCCCACGGGTTGTCCACAATACGCCGACAGGAATCAGCGTGCTGCTGGTAGACAGCCATGGCAAAACCAACGAGGTTGACATCAACAGACCCTACACGAGTGAGCACACGTCGTTTGTCTTCAAGCATCTTGGTGTGTCGCCACTCTTTGTTCTGAAAGATCCGTCCGGCAAGGAGATCGGGGGGGCCTATATAAAACTTGATGTCCTGCAGAGAAAGCCTGACCGATTTGCCCTGGGCGGCTTTACCTATACGGCAACCTTCTATCCCGATTTTGTACTGGAGGAAGGGAAGCGGGCCACCCGTTCCATGGAATTCAATAATCCGATGTTCTTCATCGTAGTGGAACAGGGGGGGAAGAAAATTGGTGAGGGACTTGTTCCCAAAAACGGTGTCCTGGAATTCGCCGGTTACCGCCTTGAAATGCGTGACATGCCTTTCTGGGTACGTTTTTACGTTGTCAAGCAGCGCGGGCTTTCAATCCTGTATGCCGGCTTTGCTATCGCAACAATTGGCGTTATCTGGCGGCTGCTCTTCTATCGGAGAGAGATCATCGGCGCCGTGCGGGAACAGGATGGAGTGCGCTGTCTGGTGGTGGCGGGACGTTCCGAATACTACAAAAGCCTTGCTGAAGATGAGTTCGCCAAACTGTTCAGTACCATTGTGGGAAAGGCTGAAGGGTGAGGGTTTCCTTCAGTATTCAGCAGCTTAAAAAATGGAGAAAAAATGAAACGGTTACTACTTATAACACTTGCATTGCTGACGCTCTGCACCGCTTGCCAGCGGGAGGAAAAAAAGGTTGTTCTGGACAACTCACTGCGCCTTCTGGTGAAATTTAACGGCAAATACGGTTACTGTGACCGGGGCGGGACTACCGTCGTTCCCCCCCAGTTCGACTCGGCATCCATCTTTTCCGAGGGACTTGCAACGGTCCATGTCAACGGCAAGGACGGCTTTATCGACGCCAACGGGACCATGGTTATCCCCCCCAGCTTTGATAAGGCAACAATTTTCCTGAATGGCCGGGCGTCGGTGCAGAAGGATGGCAAGTGGGGCTACATCAATCAGGCCGGTAAGGCGGTCACCGATTTTGATTATGTGTCCACTTTTGCCTTTACGGAAGGGTTGGCAGCTGTGGTCGTGTCCAAGGGGAACGATGCCAAGGCTGGTTTTATCGATGACGGGGGCAAATTTGCCATCAAGCCCCAGTTTGATGATGCCGCACAATTCTCCGAAGGTCTGGCCGCCGTCACGGTTGGCAAGCAGCATGGCTACATCGATAAAACCGGCAAGATGGTAATCCCGGCGCAGTTTTTCCAGGCGGCCATGTTTCGCGACGGACTTGCCATGGTCAAGATAAACGGCAAATTCGGCTTGGTCGGTTTTATCGACCATAGCGGCACCATGGTAATCCCCGCACAATACAGCGAAGCAATTAATTTCAATGATGGGGTCGCTGCGGTAAAAATGAAGGATACCTGGCAATTAATAGACAAAACCGGAAAACCGATAATCGACCAGGAATTTCCTTCACCAACAATTTTTACCGAAGGACTCGCGCCGATGATGGTCAAGGGTAAGGTTGGCTATATGGACAAGCAGGGCAAGATGGTGATCAAGCCGCAGTTCGATGCCGGTTCCATCTTTGCCAATGGTCTTGCGCCGGTCAAGGTTGGCGATAAATGCGGTTTTATCGACAAAACAGGTAAAATGGTGATAGAGGCCCGCTTCGAATGGGATCAGCGCACCATAGACCAGTACACCCACTATAATACCCACTTTGCTCCGACCGAGGTCAAAAAGAGCAACTAAGCTGTAACGAGTGGACTCAACAAAAGGATTCCGAATTATGCAGATAGGACCAGGGCTCGGCGTAGCCATCATGATGAACAATTATTTCCACGACATGGCTACCGGCCTGTTGGTGGGGAGTGGCTTTGCCCTGCATGCCATCATGCGCATACAGGCAGTTATGAACACACCTGATGCGACGCTTTTCTTTTTGAAGACAAATTTCCATATGAAAAAGCTGTTCAAGTTCGCGCTCTGGTGGGTGGTTCTGGGCGGCGTACCCCGGACCATTTTCTACACCAGCTTCGAATGGGCAAATGCCGCCGACAAACTGCAGATTCCTGCTCTGGCGGTGAAGCATGTCATGATGTTCACTGCGGTGGTCTGGGGAATTTACGCCTGGCGCCGGATGCAAAAGAAGGTTGACCTGCTGAAGGAGTCGCTGCCCGAGGAAATGCAGAAACAGGCTGAGTGTTGAGGGTAGACGCCTAACCCTTTAGCCGATACCACTGCAGCCCGTTTATTAAGGATTAGATGTGCTCTTCCGTATCCTCAAAAATTCTTTCCTTAAACGCCCCAAGGCCGTTTTTCTTATATTCCTGTCTGTTGCCATGGGAGCTGCCGTTGCAACGGCTTTTCTCGGCATTGCCGGTGAAATTTCTCACAAGATGGCGCTGGAGCTTCGGAGCTATGGCGCCAACATTTTACTTGAACCGTCCGCCGTTGAGGGGGGCGGTTTTTTGCGTGAGGAAGATCTGCCTAAAATCAAGACGGTCTTCTGGAAATACAATATCACCGGATTTACTCCCTACCTGTTTGGTGTAGCCGACATTTCGGCCGGCGGCAGGAAGGAACGGGGCGTAGTCTCGGGCACCTGGTTCGCCAAGCAACTTGAGGTTCCTGGTGAAGATATGTCAGTTCAGGGTATCAAGGGGATTGCACCCTGGTGGGAGGTTCAGGGGCGCTGGCCGGAGGACGCAGATGAGGCGATAGTCGGTGCAACCATGGCGAAGCGGCTGGGAATAGCTGTCGGCAAGGAACTTGATGCGACGGTGCATGGGCGGACCCAACGATTTCATGTTGTTGGTGTCGTGACCACCGGTGGCTATGAAGAGGAGCAGCTTTTTGCTCCGCTGATAACGGTCCAGTCACTTTTGCAGCAGCAGGGGAAAGTCTCCCGGGTCCTGGTAAGCGCCCTTACGGTGCCGATGGACGAGTTCGGCAAGAAAGACCCGTCTACAATGTCAAAGGATGAATACGAAAAATGGTATTGTACGGCCTATGTGACCTCGGTGGCCAAGAATGTCCAGGAGGTGATGGCGGGAAGCCGCGCCAAACCGATCTGGCAGATTGCCAGCGCCGAGGGATCACTTCTCAAGAAGCTGAACAGTGTGATGCTTCTCCTTACATTGCTGGCGCTCGTGGCATCCGCAACTGCCGTTTCAACCAGTCTCATGGCCTCCATGGCTGAGCGGAGCCCGGAAATTGCCCTGATGAAAGCTGTCGGTGCCGACCGGGTACAAATCAGCGCCATCTTTGTCGGAGAAACCTTGATAATTTCAATTGCAGGAGGGGTAACCGGCTATCTGCTCGGTGACCAGCTTGCAGAAATCATCAGCAGAACCGTCTTTAACTCAGCGATTACATCGCCGCTCTGGCTATTTCCGACTGCGATCATATCGGCTCTGGTCGTGGCACTTGCCGGAAGCCTGGCGCCTCTGCGCCGGGCGCTGCTAATTGAACCAGTGAAGGTTTTGAAGGGATAGCATGAACAGACGTCGCTGGCTTCTCCATGTAGTTTTGCGTGCTCTTGCCCATCGCAAGGGACGCACCGTGCTCTTGCTGGCTGTCCTTGCCATGGCTTCGAGCCTGGCGACTGCTCTTGGTATTGTCTCGTCTTCCATGGAGAAGCGTGTAGCGGAAGAGGTGCGCAAATACGGGGCGAACCTGATTGTCATTCCTGAGTCGGCCCGGCTTGATATCGGCAGTGGCGGACTTAATTTCGGCGTCGTCAGTGAACCGGTGTACCTGCAGCAGAGAGTGGTGGAAGAAGCCCTTGTCAAAAGCGGGTTGAAAGCGGAGGTTTCTTTTCACCTGCGTGGCGCACTGCAGATGAAAGAGGCTGATATCCTGGTGGAGGGGGTTAATTTCAGCGATATCCGCCGGCTGTTCCCCTGGTGGCAGCTGAAGGGCAACTGGCCTGCGGCTGGCGAGACGGTTGTTGGCAGCGACCTGGCTTCACGGATGAAGCTTAAGGCCGGAGATACAGTGGAGTTAGCCGGCAGCGGCAATAAAATTCAGGTACGCATCTCCGGCATTGTTGCATCCGGCGGCGAAGAGGACGGCCTCCTGTTCCTGGCGCTTCCTGAACTTCAACAGGTACTCGGTCTGGGCGGCCAGCTAAGCCTTGTCAGGCTCATGGTTACCGCCGGGGGAGACCGTCTCAAGATGAGCGCAGCTGCCCTCCAGCAGCTCCTGCCATCGGCGAAGGTCAACGAAGTGCGCCAGACAGCCTGGACTTCGGAAGGGCTGCTTGCCAAGGTCAAGCTGTTGATGCTTATGGTGACGGCAGTCGTGCTGGTCTCCGCTGGCAGCAGTGTGGCCGGCACGATGAGCACGACGGTGCTGGAGAGAGGCAAGGAAATCGGTCTGATGAAGGCGATGGGGGGGACCCGCTGGGAGGTCATGCTGATTTTTTGCGGCGAGGCGGCGATGCTGGGCATTTTTGGCGGGATCGCGGGCTACCTGTTTGGCAGCGCCATTGCGCAGTTTATTACCAGGACGGTCTTCTCCGCCTCAGCCGAGTTTATCCCCTGGTTTGCCTGTATATCCCTGGGGGTAAGTCTTTTTCTGGCTCTGTTCGGAAGTGTCGGGCCGATGATATCGGTGTTCAAGCTCGACCCGGTGAGAAGTTTAAGGGGAGAATAGGTGAGGCGGATGATAATCGGGCATTCCATTCTCCTCTCGCATCAGTATGTAAGGGGTTATTGATCATGACGGGAAATATTATTGAAACAAGCGGCCTTACCAGAAATTACGGCGATATCTGTGCCCTGAAGCCGCTTGATCTCCAGGTGCCGGAAGGGGAGTGGCTGTCGGTGATGGGGCATTCCGGCTCCGGCAAGAGTACGCTCATGAACCTGGTCGGGGGGCTTGACCGGCCGAGCAACGGTACTCTCCAAGTCGGCGGCAAAGACCTGCTGGGACTTACCGAAGACGGCCTGGCGCGTTTTCGCCGTGAATTTGTCGGGATCATCTTTCAGCAGCACCACCTGGTGCCCTATCTGACGGCTGTTGAGAATGTCATGATGGCCCAGTACTTTCACAGCATCCCTGATGAGGCCGAAGCGCGTCACGCCCTGGAGCGGGTGGGGCTTGGCCATCGCCTGAAAAACCGGCCGGGTGAGCTGTCGGGGGGAGAACAGCAGCGGGTCTGCATCGCCCGGGCGATTATCAACAGCCCCAAACTGCTCCTGGGGGACGAGCCGACCGGGAACCTCGATCACAAAAGTACGATCATGGTAATGGAGCTTCTCAAGGAGTTGCGTGCCGAGGAACGCTTTACGGTTATCATGGTAACCCACAACCAGGAGGTGGCTGCCTGGGGGGATCGGACCATCTACCTCGATGACGGGGTCTTGGTTCGTGAAGAGCGGATGAATTCCTGATGATCGCTTGGAAGCTTATACCCCATCTCCTCTCCTGGGCGGCGATCGTGCTGGTCTTGTTGAGAGGATTTCCGGAGCGGCGCCCGGTCGTGATGAAGACGGGCATGGCGGGATTCGCCGTCGGAGTTCTCGGGACGTTTGTCCTGTTCCGCTCGTTTCCCGGCACGATACCTTTCGCCAGTATCAAATCAGCCCTGGGTGTGAGCTTCTTCTTATTGTGGGCTTATTCCGTCACGGCCATCTACCGCAGTACCGGCCGGAGCGCACCGAGCTTCCGGGGCGCGTGGTTCGGCAATACGTTGCTTTGTGCTGCTGTCTGTGCCGGCGTGTCATCTGTTGTCGCGGGTGGAGTTACCGTCTGCAGAATCCCGGGGGGGGACGGCACTCCTCTGGCGTTTGTACTTATTGCCCTGGCCGCGGGCGCTCTGGCGTATGGTGCCTGGGTCACGGAAAGAACGCTGCCCACCTCTTTCACCGTATCACCATCAGGTATGGTGACGGCTGTCGTGTCGCTGCTGCTTTTCAGCTCCTCCTCGATACTCCGTCTCGACCTGTTCTCTCCTTTGAGCATGAAGGTGATGAAGGGGATTCATGATTTTGTTCATCAGTTCATGGAATCGATTCTGATTCCTGACCACCTCTTCGTCCGTTCCGTCGTCTGGAAGTATATCGGCATTCTGTTCGGCAAGGAGGTCGGCTTCTGGGGCGGGATGGTGATCTGGTTTACTCCGGCGTTTCTGATCTCCCTGGCCATCAACTTTGAACGGCTGCCGTCGGTGGCCCACATCCGCCAGGGAGCGCAGCGCCGCAAACTGCTGTCTGACGCGATCAAGGCACAGCGGTCCCGGCTCGTTGCTCCGCTTTTCTCCGTGGTGGTCTTTGCGGCAGCGGCCTACCAGAGCAGTTTTCCAAGCACGGAATACTGGGACCCGAAACCGATTCCGGTTTCGGCAAATCAGGCAGGTGAGATTATCGTCCCGAAAAAAGGCGAGGTCAATCTGGAGGATGGCAAACTGCACAAGTATCTGTTCAAGCAGGGAGGGCGGGAGGCCCGCTTCTTCATAATGGTCACTCCTGCCGGGGAGCTGACGGTTGACCTTGACGCCTGCGCCATCTGCAAGCCGGACGGGTACGGGCAGGCGGAAGGTTCGGTGATCTGCTACTATTGCAAGACTCTTATCCCGCTGGAAACAGTCGGTAAGCCGGGGGGGTGCAATCCGGTCCCGGTCCCGTTTGCCGAAAAGGGTGACAGTGTGGTTGTTGACGGAATTACGCTCATCAACAGTTGGGGCGCGACCGTTCAGGCAACCGCGCGGGTCAAGGAAGGTGGCAAATGAAGCGACTGTTCCGTGCTCTCTTCGCTGCCGGGTCGTCCCGGGGCGTAGCTCCGGTAATCATCGGCATCTTCTTTCTTCTCTATATCGCAATAGCCTTCTTTACCGATGAAACCTTGATCACCCTGATGGCTTTCACCCGCAAGAGTATGATTCTGGCGGTTCTTCTTGCGTTGATTCCCGTGAACAGTGTCTGTCGCCTCGTGCGTGAAACAATCAGGTTCCTGAGCATGCGTCGTGCGATGTCAGGTAAGGCAACAGAAGGCGTGGCGGAAATGTGTGACGAAGTGGTTGAACTGCCTGTTTCAGCTGCTGTCCCGGATTTGGAGGAGCGTCTTGCTTCGGCGGGATACAAAACACGCCGCTCTGAAAACTCACTCGCAGCCTGGAAAGGTGTCAGCGGGTTTCCCGTTCGACTCTTGTTTCTCGCCGGAACCTTTTGCCTCTTTACCGGCATCCTTATTACCACCACATCCCGGAGTTCACTGAGGCAGATGGTTGTTGAAGGGGAACCGTTCCCTACTCCGGACGGGAGTGGCGGCCTGGTGGAGCGGATTGCCCTGACGAATGCAACCGGTCCGATATTGAGCAGGAACTTGTCCATGGAGGTTGCCCCGGCAGGTTCCGGTTCCGGGAAAAGGACGTTTGGCCTGTATCCTCCGTCACGGTACGCCGGGGCTTTCGTCTATCCGCGCTACCTCGGACTTGTCCTTTATCTCCGTTTCACTGCACCCGATATGCCTGCAGGGTATGAGACCCGTTGCACCTTAAACGTCTATCCACCGGGAAAAGAGGAAAACGTGCTCATCCCCGGTTCGCCGTACCGGGTCGTTTTCAGCATCCCGGAACCGGAAACCGGTAGTGATCGCTATGTCTCCTATATGGCGGATACCATTACCTTCCGGTTTAAGCTGTTGAAGGATAAAGACGTCCTCTATACCGGAACTGTTCCGGGGCGGGGGGAGTTCGTTCGTGATGGTTTCCGTTTGTCCCTCCCTGAGGTCAGGCGTCTTGTGGTTACCGATTTCATTACGGATAATGGCGTTCTCTTCATATGGTGGACGGCGCTGCTCTTTGGTGCCGCGGGTGCCCTATGGCTGCCGATACGGGCAGTTTTTCCCCGAAGGGTAATGCTGTTCAGGTGTGATCGGGGAGTTACGGCCGCTTGCTCTTTCGCCGAAGGCGGAGCGAGAAAGCATGCCGGGGTGTTTCATGACATGCTTGATATGATTGATGCGAAGAGAGGTGAAACGCCAGTCTTGTGATGGCAGAGTTTCGATGACAGATTCTCATAAACTCATCATATTCCGGCTCGGATTTCTGTTGCTGATCACCGCGGCTGTGTACGGAAACACTCTCAGCAACGGTTACGTATGGGATGATATTTCCATCATCGTCAATAACCCCCTCATTGAAACAGTGGGCAATATACCCCGATTTTTCCTTTCCGAAGACACAATCGAAGAGTCAACCGGATATTACCGCCCGGTAACATATCTCTCCTTTGCAGTGGATCACGCCATCTGGAAGGGCAATCCGGCCGGCTTTCACTTCACCAATCTGGTTCTCCACATACTGGTGGTCCTGCTCTTTTACGCAGTGGTCGCGGAGCTGTTCAAAAAAGAGCGCCAGGCTTTCGTCGCTGCCTTGCTTTTTGCCCTGCATCCCATCGCCGGAGAAACCGTAAATTTTCTGGCAGGTGGCAGGAATACCCTGCTCTCTGCCTGCTTTGCGCTGCTGTCACTGCTTTTGTACCTCAGGAAAAAGCAGCTCCCGGCACTCGCCAGTTTCACGGTGGCAATATTTTCAAAGGAATTTGCCCTGCTATTGCCGGTAATATTCCTGATGTATGATTTCCGTCTGCAGCGGGACAGGATTCGTCTCACGCGCTATGCCCTCTATCTGATCCCGATACTCTGCTATCTGACACTCCGCTCGTTTGCCGTCCAGAAGGCAAATTTCCTCGCGGGTATGAACGCTGCGGAAATGGTGATGGCGCCGTATCTGGTGGTACGATACGCGCTGAACATGCTCAATCCATTTCAGCTGAAAGTCCTGTATGCCGTACAACCAGGCATGAATACCGGATTGCTCTGTCTGGTAGTTGTGGGTCTCATGATGAGCGCTGCCTATCTGTACAGAAAACATGATGAGCTCCTGTTTTCCTTCGGCTGGTTTCTTGTTTTTCTTCTCCCCGTTGTCAATATCATCCCGCTTCACGCGACGTCCTTAATGGCCGATCGCTACGCCTATTTCTCACTGATGGGGTTTGCTCTTGGCCTTGCAGCGGTCATCGACAGGGTGAACGGGCGGCGCGCGGCAGCCGCTGTCGTAGCCATCTGCGCGGTCTATGCTTTCATTGATGTCAACCGCACCACTGTCTGGAAGAACGATATTGAATTTTTTACCCGGATGACCAAAGATGCACCGGATACATTTGTCGGCTTCAAAAATCTTGGGCTGGCGTATTACAAAAAAGGAGAAATTGCTCCTGCTGTCCGGAATTTGGCCGTCGCCGATTCCAAACCGGATATCTCATATAAATTCCTGGCCGGAGACTCGTATATCTTCTGGAAGGAAAACATGCCGGAACAGGCCGAGAAGGCGCTGCTCAAGGCGCATGACCTGGAGCCCGGCAACCCGGAACCATACCTTGTTTTAATGTTGATGCATGAACAAAATGGCAATGGAGCGCAGGCCCGGTTATACCGGAAGAGAGTGGAGGAGCGTGGCCTTGAAATAGCCGGAATATTGACTGCCAGAACTATTGAGCTGTGTCGTGCCGGCGAAACATATCTATCCCGGCGGCGCCATGTCGATGCGGAGATTCTCTTCTGGCAGGCGCTGCGGATTGATCCGGCGTATGTTCCCGCCCTTATCGATATGGGGAGTTTGAGAGCCGAACAGGGGAATTTCGAGGCTGCGGTGCAGTACTACAACAAGGCGCTGGCTATTGACCCTCTGAATGCTGCTGCGCACGGTAATCTGTCCACATTGTACAAGATGCAGGGGCGTTTTGCAGAGGCCCGGAACGAAATGGTCAAGTTCAATGAGGCCGAAGCCATGGCTGCGCAGAAGAAAGGGAACGTTCCCGGCAGCAGGCCGCAGGCACGAGCGCGCTAAACGGAAGATGCGCTTATTCCGGCTGCGTTTCAATGCCGGCCGAGGATCCTGATGGAATCGAGCAGCGAGCTCGCATATGATTCATTCAGACGCTGCAACTGGCGATATTCCTGCTGGGCGAAGTCGCTGTTGCCGCCCACCAGATAGGCCAGTCCCAGGCGATAATGGTTTTCTGCGTTGTTCGGGTTGAGCCAGACCGCCTGACGGAACGCATCGATCGCTTCGGCAGTTCTCCCGACAGACTGGTAAGCGTTCCCGAGGTTTCTGAAGCCGGTGTCACCTTTCGGATTGAGTCGCACGGATTCCTGGAAGTGAACAATAGCTTCAGCCGTGCGATTATGCTGGGCGTACAGTATTCCCATGTTGTTATGTGCCAGCCAGTTTCGCTCTACCACAGCCAGGGCGTGGGCAAACAGGTCGTAACTGTTCTGCCAGTAGCGGATCTGCCTGACGGTCAACACTGAAAGGATCGCAACGACGATTACTGCCACACCCGCCGCTGCCGGGAGCCCTTTTCGCCATCTTCCTGCCCCCTCCGCACCTCCCCACACAAGTATCAGAAACAGACCGATCAGCGGAATATAGGTATAGCGATCCGCCAACGCCTAACCTCCGACACGCATGAAGCCGATCACCGGGAGCAGTGTAATCAGGTACCAGAACCAGCCGAATACCAGGTAGGGGTGTTTTTTCCTCTGAGCCACCGTCAAGACGGTCATTCCGGCCAGAAGAGCAACCGCTCCCGCAACTTTGAGAACGGTAACCGCCGAGGCTTCAAAAGGGTAGAACAGGGCGAGGTCTGCCGGCCAGAACATGGTGCGGATGTATTTCACATAGGAGAGGAAGGCATTCCCGCTATGCAGCAGAATGGAGCCCTGTTCAGCGCTGAACAGGGCTCCGACTGAGGCGTGTGCCCGGATGATCATCAGGGCTGCGGCTGCGGACAGGGCAAGCAGAGGTATCTTTTCACAGAGGATAATCTTTATGCTGACCTGATCGGTGCTTCTTTCACCGTTGAGGCGGGTGAGGCGGCCAAGCGGCCAATAGTCCATCAGCAGGAGGATGGCCGGCAGCGTCACCAGCATCTGCTTTGCCATCAGGCTCAGGGCAAAAAAAACGGCAACGGGAATGAAGCGCTTCAGAGACGGTTTGGTGGTGTAGCCGACATACGCCCACATTGTCAGGAACCCGAAAAAAGCGGAGAGAACGTCCTTCCGTTCGGCGGCCCAGACTACAGACTCCACATGCAGAGGGTGGAGCGCGAACAACAGAGCCACAAACATGCTCCTGCCAAGGTAGCCGGTCAGACGGTGCAGCAAGGCGCAGAGTAGAACCGAATTCAGGGTGTGGAGCAGCAGGCTGGCGGCATGGTGCCCGGCCGGGTTCAGGCCGAAAAGTTCCACATCGAGCATGTGGGACAGCCAGGTGACCGGTAGCCAGTTGCCGGCATGAAACGTGGTGAAGGCCCAGAAAAATCCCTTGAGCGTCAAGCCCTGCCGGACCATCATGTTGGCGGTAACATAATCTTCGTCGTCGAAGTCGATGAAGCCGTTTTGCAGTACCGGCCAGTAGACGGCGACAGTCAATGCCGCAAGCAGGAACAGGGCCAGTAGCAAGAACCGCTTCGGGACATCTCCTGCCGGATGGTTACCCTCTTTACTCCATATGTTCGCCATCAGGTAACACTCCGATAAAATGACTTTCGAGAGTTGAGAAAACCGTTCCCCAACTCCTCCGCTGATATTCTCATCATGCAGCAGCTGTCAAGGCAGCCATGTGTACCATTCTGTGGTGGCATGCATAAGGAACCAGGGAAAATCGTAAGAGATAAACAACAGGGCTGTTGCCAGAGCCAGTGTGTTACGGATGAATTGTGGCCTGAAGAGGCGCAGCAGGTAATGACATAACAGCGCATAAATGGGAGCCATCACGATGAAAAGGTAGCGTCCGTATACCGTCAGGCTTGGTTCGCCGTAATGGAGGTAGGCGTCATAGTTGACCTCATAGATGAGAATTCCCGTGTATAAGGCTGCAACGGCCGCCAGGCTCAGCGGCCTCCACCCCTCCTTCCCGGGTCGCCAGCGGATGATAAACCCCAGCAATGCGAGAGCCATAACCGCGTACACAGGCAGCAGGTAATATGGTGGCTTGAACATCCCCAGATGAGCCCGTATGCCGAATATGGAGGCTGCCATGGTCTGGAACCAGGAGTTTGCATAGCGCAGCGGGCTTAACCAGAGGCGCGGGTTTCTCTTCAGCTTTTCATAGTTCATCAGCAGATAGAACGTGTCTGCCTTGTTTCCGGGGTGCTTGATCTCTCCGGTCAGGACCAGTGCGTCCATATAGGAGATCTTTCCTTCCTTGTACTGATCGAAGATCATACCCCGTGCGTCGAGGGTGGACTGCATTGCGACTTCGGGGGAGACCACTTGCGGCATCCCGGGATTCAGGGCGCCATAACGGAGGTAATTTCCGGCATATAACTGGAGATTCAGCCCCACAGCGACGATGAGTAGAAGGAACGTCAGCCGGTCCCGACGAGAAGGAGCCCTGAGCTGTCGTCTGAATTCTTCCGGGACTCTTCTCAGGTTTTTTGTTTCATTAAGTATCAGCAGCAGATTCAGAACGAGGATCAGTGGCAGGAAGGTAATCTTGGTAAGGCTGCCCGCCGCCTGGCAGAGCAATGAGGTGACGAGAAGGGTGCCGGATCGTTGCCTGAAGAAGGCAAACTCATAATAGATTGCCATCGCTGCCAGGAGATTGGCCAGGTTGTCGTATGAGACGGAAGCCGACAACAGGGAGAACATGGAGGTATTGGTTATGACGATAACGAGCAGGAGCTGCGCAAGTCGGTTGTCCGTCAGGAGGCGGAGGAGCCTGGTCGAGTACCAGATGGTACCGAAGGCAAAGGGAATATTGAGAAGCCTGAGGAATACCAGGTCTGACAATCCGAAGATGTTGAGGTGGAGGAGCTTACCCATGATCCAGTAGTAGAGCCAGGCGGTGTTGGTGACCAGGCCGAACTCATAGGTCGTGGGGGAGTTCACGGGAAACAGAAAGACCTTTGAGAAGATTTTGCATAGTCCGGCGTGTGTTGCTTCGTCCGGCGGTACGAAGGCAGAGATGCTCAAGGCAAAAAAAACCAGCCGTGCGCCAAAATATGCCAGAAACAGACCTGTTGCCCACGTAAGGGCTGTATGTGAAATTAAACGGTCTTCTGAATCCGGGACAGACGTCGCTATGTCTTCGAAGGCCTGCTGATCCTGTTTAGCTGGTAATCCTGGTGACATTATTGGTGCCTTTGTCAATCCTTAATATTTATTTTGCAGTACGAAGATTGAAAGCCTGACAGCAACGAAGCCGGTTTGTGACGATGAAGGTATCTGCCTCAGGCACGGCGTGGGCAGAAAATAACATTTCAGTGCTGAATAGTCAATTTTGTACTCTTGCGAGTCATGTGACGCAACCGTACGGTATTGCAGTAAAAAGCTTTGTTTGTGGTCTGTGTTGTGGTATGTTTTCAGCACTGAAGCAAATTATAAGGAAAATCAGTGCAAGGGGTCGAAAATGAAGAAAAATGTTTTTGTTGTCGTGGCTTTTGGCATGGTTTTACTGGGCGGAGCTGTTGTTGGTCATGCTGCTGATTGGATTAAAAATAACGCCGACATTCCCAACAAGAACCTTGAAGCGAATTATTATGATTCCAAAAGCGTCAAGGTTCGTAAAAAGACATTAACATGGACAGAGAAAACCGTCCTGACAAGCTTTGGTGCTACCTATTATTCAAAGCATCTTTCCAAGTACCCGGCATGCCAGAAGAGCATGTCAAGTAAGGGAGAGGCGACACATCATCAGATGGATTTCGAGATCAAGAGCGGTAAATACAGAATTGTTGCCAAGAGGAACTATAACAAAGCCAATGAATTGCTCTGCACGGATAAAAATATGGGAACAGAACTCGACAAGTCATGGCAGGAAATCACCTATCAATCACCCATGTATTTCAGGGAGTATGAACTTGTAACGAAATATAAACTGGGGAATGTTGGCGTTGATCTGAAATGAGCGTTTAGTCAATAGCCGGGACCGATTCCCGGCTATTGACCGCTATGGACTGCCATACTCTTCTATCGTGTCCACCAGAGAACGCCAGGACATTTGTTGTGCTGCAAATGCCGAGATATTTGCAGCGAAGTTGATGTGCCGATTTGCTAAAAACCAGAGTATCCCATCGGCAAAGGTTTGCGGATCATCAGACGTCACAATTTTCCCCGTACAGCCATCCTGAATTACTTCGTAGAATCCCCCGACGTTTGTTGCAAGAACCGGCTTTTTAAAACCGTATGCGGTCGCTATGACTCCCGAGGTTATGGTCTTTCTGTAGGGAAGGACGACCAGATCGGCTCGGGAGAAGTACCTGCTCATTTCATTGTCGGGCACATATTTGTCGATTATTGTAATCTTATTGGCAATGCCGAGCTTGTTGATAAGTGAGGTGTATTCGTTCTTGTCATTCCAGAACTCACCGGTGATTTCAAGTGATATATCGTACTCTTTCAGGATGCCGATTGCATTGAGAAGGATATCAAGTCCCTTGTAAGGACGCACGAAACCAAAGAAAAGAAGATGAAATTTCTTGTCCTGCCTGAATGCCTCGCAGGAATCATACTCAAAAAGCGGCAACAGGTGCTTTTTAACCGCCGCCATTGGGTTGAGTTCCTGAAGTGCGTGTTTCTCCTGCTCGGAATGGACGATAACGGAGTCAACTCTTCTGAGGATGAATGTTGTCAGTAATTTTTTTAATGCATTATCTTCGTGTTCAAAAACATTGATGCAGAGAAATACTACCCTGATCCCTTTCCTCTTCAATGAAGAGAGAAGATACGCATACATGGGAGCCCAGTAGGACACCCACCAGGGGAGGATCACCAGGTCGGGAGCAAAGGCGCCTATTTTTTCAGAGGTTGCATGCCAGGACAGTATGCTTGCGGAGTTAATGTCGTAGGAGAGCCGATTGAATCCTGTTGCGATCTCTTCTCTGCTGATATTCGGATCGATCTGGCTCTTTTTTCCGTACAGTAATCCCGGGTATTGCCTTTTGTAGCTTAAGAGCAGCAGATCATGCCGCTTCTCAAGTTCCTGGGCCAGAGAGTAACAATATTTCGCTATTCCTCCTCGAAAAGGAGGGATGGGAGCTATCAGGCAGATCTTCATGGTTTTCCTGAAAGAGTTTCACTGGTGTGATTGGTCATGATTTCCCGCCTGCTCTTGAACAGTTTGCGGAAGTTTGCTCCGGTCAGCAGTTTCAGGTCGTTGCTATGAAATCCGCGATTCAGGTACAGAGAACGAAAAACAGAGCATAGCATTGCGGTCGCTGCCGCAGCAAACCTATTCCTGGCGAGCATGCCGGGAAGGCATGAATTGCACCGGATGCTGCATGAGGTATAAACCCTGGTAAGCGGCGCCCAGCCGAAATGCCGGATAGCGACAGCCAGGGACTCTTCGCTGTTCCTGAGGAGCGTTTCGCTGTTGATGGTCTTGGATGTTTCGTGCAGCCGGTAGGTTGCGAGCAGGTGAGGGATATGCCGACAGGGAAAACGCTTGCCGATCCTGACCCAGAGATCGTAGTCCATTACAAAATCAAGCGTCTCGTCCAGGCCGCCGACTGCCTCGAAAGGTTCTCTCCGGAAAAAGGCGGCAGGCTGGCAGATGATGTTGGCGGCAGCCAGTCGTTCCAGCTCAAATTCCCCGGTATGGTAGCTGCCGATGACGCTGCCTTCGGTATCCGTATAATAGGCGTTCCCGTACAGCAGCCCGGTATCCGGATGGTCACGGAGAAAAGCGATCGCCGTCTGCAAGGCCCCCGGCAGATAGGTGTCGTCGGAGTTGAGCCAGCCCAGCACGTCTCCCTGGGACATGCGGAACCCCTTCATAAGGGCATCTGTCTGCCCCCTGTCCGGTTCACTCACCCAGCGATAGGTAATCCCCCGGCACTTGGTCGGCCATTCACCATTTTGCAGGAGAGCATCATACTTTTTGATGATGTCAACGGAAGTGTCGCTCGATCCGCCATCGACAATAATGTAGTCAATTGCAAAGTCCCCCTCCTGGCCGATGACGCTTTCGATGGTTTCAGCCAGGAATGCACCCTGGTTGTAGGAGGGGGTGATGATGGAGATGACAGGGTACGGTGTCGTGGCAGGGCTCATTGCAAAAGCTCCCGGTATAGCTCGACATGCCGCCCGGCAACCTTTTCAACGGCAAATTCCTGTTCCACTTTATACCGTGCCTGTTGTGACAGTCCCTTCCGTCGTTCTTCGTTATCCAGCAGCCACCTGATGCCGTTCGCCAGGTCTGACGGTTCAAACGGCTGCGCCAGGTAGCCGTTGCGCAGATGATCGATCAGATCGGGTACTCCGCCCTGGTTGAACGCAACGCATGGGGTGCCGCACGCCATTGCTTCCATGGCGGTATACCCGAGGCTCTCCTGGAGTGACGGCAGGACGAAAACGTCTGCTGCGGCATAAAGGAGGGCAAGAGCCGTTTCGTCGTGTTGCCATCCCAGGTAATGCGTCCTGAAGCCGAGGTCCGGCGGCGACGCCGGTTCCAACGCGCCGAATACGAGCAATTCAATGGTGTCGTTGCGCTCACTGCCGCGGCTCAGTTCCCGCATGGCCTGCACGAGCAGGTGGAATCCCTTGTTCCGGTCGTTCGTGGCCGACTTTGCGCCGAACAGGATCAGCTTTTTGTCCTGCGGAAGAGACAGCATGTCACGCGCCGTGCGCTGGTCAACCGGCTTGAAGCGGTTCATGTCCAGCCCGTTGGGAATGACTTCGATGCGGGTGGTGCGGAAGAGCGAACTTGCCCGCGCACACGAGGCCATCCAGTTGCTTGGGGCGACAATCGTCATGTTCAGACGCTGCCAGGATTCCTTCTTCCTCCGCCATATCCGGTTCGACAGATCGTTTTCACCCCCGGCGGAGCCAAGGATCGGACATGTCCCGCATGACTCCCGGTAGCGGATGCATTCACCGGGCAGATAGCAACCGCCGGTAAAGGCCCAGGAATCGTGCATGGTCCAGACGATCGGTGTTTTGAAATGTTGCAGCGTTTCCAGGCGCATCATGCGGGCTACCCAGTGGAGGTGGATGATGTCGGGTGCCCTCCTGTTCGCTTGAGCCGCAAGCCGGTCCGGCAGGAAAGAGACAGAAAACGGCCCATTTACTTTTCCTGGTGTGATGCTGAACAGCTGCTGTTCGATAGTCGGTCGGGCCAGCCCGAAAGCCTTGCCGGGCAGTGAGCGGGGAGCGTCAATCAGCGGATCGTTGCCGTATTTTCTCTGCACGTACTGCCGGGCGTCGATCCCCTCTGCATGGATACCGTGCAGCAGACGGGTGGCGGCGCGTGATGCGCCCCCCTCGATATCGGAACCATTGAAAAAGAGAACCTTCATCGTGTCCAGAACCCCAGCAGTTTCTCGACAAAAATCTCCACTGGCCAGTTGCGGACCAGATGTCGGGGGATTTGATAGGGATCGGTCCAGCGGTGGGCCTGACCGGGGAAGTTGGCGGCTGCCTTGGTGAAGCCCGCATCGCGGCAAAGCTCAATGCTCTGCCCGGTATAATCCGATCGCCTGCCGAACGGATAGGAAAAAACAGAAATTTTCCGGTCAAGCCATGTTTCGAGCTGCTCCTTCGAGGCCGCGATTTCTTCCTGCTGTACCTTCTTCGAGAGGCTGGAAAGGCGGGAGTGCGTTACCGTATGGGCACCGATGGTGACGCAGTTGCTTCCGTCAAGGAGGCGCAATTCGTCCACCGTCATGGCCCGGTGCATATCGGATGTTTCCTGACTGGTTTGTGCCCAGTGGCGAAGCTGGACAAGCAAGTTATCACGCCGCTCGGGTTCAGCTGCGTTCATGAGTTGCACCATCCCCTGATAAAAATCCTGCCGTTCCTCCGGGGTGCCGGTCGGCCAACTCCTCGCGAAACTGCCGTCATCCAGGGTGAAACCGCCTGGAAGGCCGTGCTTCTCGAGGATAATTCGCTCCAGTTCATGCCACCAGAACTCCTCACCGGTGCCGATTGTTCCGGTGCTGACAAAGAATGTTGCCGGCACCCCTGTTTCCTCAAGGATTGGCAGCGCCTCCCGTGCATTGTCGGCATAGCCGTCATCAAAGGTAACGCTTACGGCCGGCTTTGATATCCTCGTCCAGTCATCTTCGAACCTGACCAGGGGGACCGTCTCTTTCAGGTGGCGCATCTGCGCCCGGAAATTGTCCGGGGTAACGGCAAGCATTTCCGGGTCGGACGGGAGTGTCGTGACGCGATGGTACAGCAGGACGATGACCGGCGGATCGATGCAGTTGAGCAGGCGCTTAATGGGCGTTTGCGCCAGCGTGCGTGCTGTCCCAAGTATTTTTCCGGCACGTTCAGTCATGAGGCCCTGTTGGAATAGATATAATACCCAAGCTCGTGATGGTTGAATTCATCTGTTTTGACAAACGGTGAGTCAGTTACTACCGAATCATGGCACTCCGGGTTGAAATAAATGATGGTCGCTTTCCTGGGCCTGTTTGCCAATGAAACGCAGATATTTCGCATGACAGCGCTCATGACCGCGGCTGGAAACGGGCTGAAAAAATAGAAGTAATTGTACTCATCCAGATCGGTAAAATGGGCCGCATCACTGATGTGCATCGTGATATTTTTGATGCCGAGCTTGGCGAAGTTCTGTTGCGCGATGGCTGCCAGTTCAGGCGCTATCTCCACTCCCGCGATTCCGGCAAAAGGATAGCGGGACATGGTGATGAGCGCCCCCCCCTTGCCGGACCCGAAATCCACAATGCTGTCCTGTCGTGTAATCTTCAAGGCCTTGAGCACCCTGTCGAGGTGTGGCCCGCCGGAATTGGCGTAGTAGTGGCAGCGCTCTTCCGGGAGGTTCAGCTCCTCCAGATAGGTGTTCCTCAGGTCTATCTTCTGGATGTGGACCCGCATGCGGAAGATAAACTCTTGCCATTCGCCACGAAACAGCAAAGACAGGGCATTTTTAATGTCATTAGCTAATATCATGAACGACCACCGGAATCTTGCTTGGAACTACCAACTCTATTGGGTCCTCTGCGTTTTCCGGGCATAACGGAATGGATTTGCCGGTATGTATCTATGACGCGTTGAGAAACCAAGGTCTTGACACCTTTGACCACCCGCTTTCTGCAGCACTCGGACAGGGTGCGCATGCTCCTCATTGCATGGGCCAGCCGGCCCGAAGGATTGTTCGGCCAGATACTGACTTCATGACACGCAGAGGGAGCAGCCCGCCAATGAGCCTTGTAGGGCTGGTCGCCGCGTGAGAGGTCAAACGTTTCACACCCTTGTGCAATAGCACGCTGAATGGCGGCCAGTATGGAAAGGTTGCCCGGAGAAAATCCGGTAACGGAAGGATCCATTCCTGACAGATACGAATAGACGGACGTATTGCCAATAAACTGGTATTCAACTGCGATCGGTCTGCCTTCGTACTCCAGCCATACGAGCAGTAACTGGTTGTGCAACAATAATTCCCGTGCGGCAGTTTCGTGAAATCTGCGGAATCTCTGATCGCTGAAACAGCCCAGCGGTTTGTCAGATTCGCCCCAGCGGGCGCTGTGGAGCTGCAGTAGTATTTCAAAGCCCCGCTGGAAATATGTACTGTCGGTGACGGTATGTAACTTCACCAGTCCCGACTCCAGGTACCGTTGCTGCAGGCTGCGGCACTGTTTGCGGTGTGACCGGGAAAGCATCATCAGGTATTCTTCCCAGGTTGACGGGAGCACAATTTTCCAGCAGTTGTGGAGCGGTCTCCTGTGAACCGGAAATCCCCAGTCCGCCATGTATGCTGCCGTAGCGTTGATAGATACGTCACCGGTATCAACAGAATCGAACTGCACGCAGTCCCAGCCGGATTCTGACCCGAGAAGGAATTGAGCAACCGCATGGCTTACCCGTTCTTCCCACCCGGCGGCTGACAGCCAGGTGGTGTGATTGGTTGAAGCGTCGCCTGAGCCGAGAAGGCAAACGGTTCTGCGCTTTTCGGCAATCCTGATGTAGAGCGGTGCCAGTCCGGCCAGCAGACCTTCCGGTTCGTGGAAAAGCAGCACACTCAGTTCATCGTCCGGACCGGAGTAACACTGCCACCAGGCAAGCAGCCATTCCGGGGATTGCATCGGCGCGCCATTCGCCAAAACCCGCCACGAATCCAGAGAGACATCCAGTTCTGACAGTGAGCAGATCCGGGTGGTCTTAAGAGACGCGGAGTCCGCATTCAGCGACTCTATGTGACGTGGCGCTGTTGTTTTCATTTACCAGTAACAACCTCTTTCAATCCTGTCTTTATGTGCCGGGGTCTCAGATGGTAGAGGGCGCACCCAGTGTTCGTTGAAAAGTTTTGCCGTGCTGTCGGCATACTCGCGCTCCCATCTTTTCCCTTTTATGCCGAAGAGTATCTGGGTGACGCCGCCGAGGTGGATCGCCTGCTTCCCCAGTTGCTTCGCGAACGACGCCAGCGGAAGGCCGTAGGCGCCAGCTCCGATGATGCAGATGTCGAAATCAACCTTTGCGATTTCATCGCACATGTGGCGATAGGCATCGAACCAGGTGGCAAAATCCACCGGTGAGCCGGCAATGGACTGTACCGTCTTGAGCGTTTTGAGTTCGAAATCAGGCAGCACGTCAGGGGTTGAAAAGAGCAGGTGCCGTTTTTCCGCATACTGTTTTTGTATCGACTCGACAAAGGGGTGGACGACCAGCACTTTCTGGCCGGCCAGCCTGCTGCTCCATGGATTGCTGAACCGGAACGGTTCAAGGCAGTCAAAATCAACCAGTTCGGCATTCCCGCAATAGGTGTTGCAGATCACATCTTCATAGGGATTGAACCAGACCCCCATGGCATCGACATGAGGCAGATGCTCCAGGTACAGTTCTGCAAAGGCGTCAAGGGACGCGTCATCGACCGGAAAGAAACCGGCGGGGTTGGCCATGGTGGACTTGATCTTGCCACTGTATCCCCTTCTTTTGCCCTTCCTCTTTTCCAGGTAGAACTGGAGGCACGATAATTCTACAGAACCGAGCCGGGCCACCAGCAAGGGCTCCTTCCCGGAGACCAGTTCCACAACGCGGTCATGTCCTTCCTGGCCGAACCGGATTTCCCGGCGGTATCCCGTCCCGCGAAATCTGACCAGGTCCTCCTTGGTGATGGTCACGAGGTTGAGATTCTGCAAGGTGTCGAGAAGGCGATTGATGCGGAGCAGTTCCCGTTTTATGACGTCGCTGATAAAACTCATTGTTTCCTTGATCTCATCCCCAGAAAGGCTCTTTTGTACAGGCTGAAAAGGTCTCTTCTGAACAGGCAGGGAAAGAGCACGACTGACGCTCCCTGGGCGAGCAGGTATGAGTAGACGGCGCCCATGATCCCGAATTTCCTGATCAGGAAAAAGTTGGCACTAATGCTGACCAGCGCCGCCAGGGAGGTGGCGACCAGATTGGCGATTCGCACGTCATTGTTGATCACCCATAATGTCTGGGCCATCCCCTGGAAGATGAAGGCGATCACAAACACAAGAACGCTCAGCACAACTGCCGATGACCGGAATTCAGCCCCATACAGCAGGCCCACGACCCAGGGAGATGCCACCGCAGTCACCCCGGCCCCTGCAAATGACACTATAGCAAAGAAACGGAATATTATCACGAGTGCATCCTGATACTCCGTTTCGCCGCGACTTTTCATCCGGGCGACGAACGGCGCAAGGCTGGCGACCAGGGTTGCCGGGATGACATTCCATACCTGGACCAGGGTGAGCGCAGCCGCATAGATGCCGAGCTCCTTTTCGCCAAGCATTTCCTTGAGCATGATCTGGTCGATTCTCATGTACGCGGTTATCATTACTCCGGTGGCGACAAATGGCCAGCAGAGGTGCAGGAGCTTTTTAGCCTGGGCCAGATCGGCGTGCCAGCGGCCCTCGGTCGGGAAACGCCGGTAGGCTATGATCAGGGCGAGCGCCAGGGCGGCCGATTCCAGGCAGAGGACTCCGGCAAAGGCGATCAGTGGCGCCTTGGTGAGCAGCAGAATAACCCGGATGCCATTGGAAAAGAGATAGGAGGCGAGTTTTGCGAGAACCGTCCGTTTGCTTTGGCTCTGGCTCTCGAACCAGAGGTCAACCGTGTCGGAAGCCTGAAAGACCAGCATTGCGCCGACTATGACCGTCATCAGGCAGAGCTGGCGGTCGTCCGAGTGGAACAGATACATCGCGGTTATGGCGGTCAGCCAGCAGATGATGCCGCTGATGACCCGGAGTCTGAGCGACGTGCCGAGGATGACGCCGGTGTCACCCTGATTCCGGGCAATGTCCCGGACGATGAAGCCATCCGACTCAAGACCGGCGATGACCTGGAAAAAGGCGATAAAGGCGATGATGTAGGCAAGCTCCCCGAACCGGGCCGGGCCGAGATAGCGCGCGACCCAGGCGCCGACCGTTACCCCGATAATCATCCGGAGGATCCGGTCGAACAGCAGCCATCCGGTATTGCTGATAGCCTTCCGGAGCTGGGGTCTTCCTTCCAGCCATTCCCTGATGATGCCGGGCAGGTATGTGGTCCAGGCTGAATTCATCGGAGCGTGGTCATCCTTCCAGTGTTTCCAGATACCGTTGCCGGAACTGCCCGGTCAGGTATTCCGGGCGCAATGTCCCGGCCTTTTTCGGATCATTCAGTTCTGCAATGACGGCATTCGCCAGTGCCTGATGATTGCCATAGGGAACAAGAGTGCCGTATTCTCCGCTTTGCAGAATTTCCCGGATACCGTCCACATCGGTCCCGACCACTCGCGTCCCGGCTGCCAGCGCCTCGATGACGGTAATGCCGAACCCTTCGAAGATCGATGGGACGACGACGCACTGGGCCCGGTTGTATAATTCATTCAGCTGATCATCCGGAACGAACCCCAAAAATGTGACTGTCTGCTCCAGATGCAATCGGCCGACAAGAGTTTTCATTTTGTCCAGATGGCTTCCCTTGCCACCCACCAGGAGTTGAACATCGGGGATCTGAGCCCTGATGAAGGGCATGCTCCGAATCAGAAACTCGATACCTTTTCGTTTGTCGATACGGCCGACATAAAGCAGGGAATGGCGATTTTTCTGTATCTCCAGAGGGCGGAATCTGCTCGTATCGACGGCGTTATGAATTACGGATACGTTGTTTTCCGGAATCCCGTACTGCTTGACCAGAGCGTTTTTCGTCGCTTCCGATACGGCGACGATACTGTCGGCGAGCTGGTATGTCCTCTTTTCAAAGGGGAGGAATATGACCTTCCAGAACTGCGAACGGATATGGCTGACCTGCTGGCGATAGGTGTGGTGGCAGGTGACGATGACCGGGACCGGGAGCCGGCGCACGCAGAGCACTCCGCCCGGTCCCGCATGGATATTCAAACGGTTCAGCTGATGGCGGGAAATTATCCGGTGGGCATAGAAGTGAATCCAGAGTGACACGCCGGCCTGTTTGAGAAAACGTACCGGCGGGTAATCGATGAATATGTGGCGGGGCAGCGAGTTGATGGCTGGTGAGAAGAACAGCAGTCCCATGTCCTTCAGGCTTGAGAACATCTGATAGGTGTGCCTGCCGATACCTCCGATCAACGGATAAAAATCATAGGTAATGACTCCTATTCTAATGGCACACCTCGATAAAATAGTAGTCGGTTCAGGCTAGCGTATCGTCGGACGGAAATATAATATAATCACCGGTTCAAGTCCAGTGTTACCGCGCCCTGATCATGTTTCAAGCCCCAGGCTTGAACCGTTCCATCAGTCTGATATGCCAATCCTTCTTCATGCAGGGCTTTTCAATCAGAATGAACATGATGGTGCCGAACAGCAGAACCGCCGGTACGATCACTGCCCCTGCAGCAATGATCTCGAGCCAGACAGGGAGCCGGTTCAGGACCCCGGTCTTGATCAACAGGCGGCTGATGGCGGAAATCACCGAGTAGTGGTACAGGTAGAGTGAGTAGCACATCCCGCCGATAATGTAGATTCCGGGCTGGCAGAAGAATCGGTTGCTCAGCACCCCCTTGAATGCGGAAACATACGCGAAAAATATCGGGATGACGATGAAGGACTCTCCCCCCTCCTGATAGAGCAGCGCAACAATGGCGGACCATGCCAGGACTGACCCCAGATCCCACTGCCAGGATTTGTCCGGTTTCTGGTCCCATTCGATGAGATAGATATCCACAAGCAGGAAGCCGGTCAGGAAGTAATGTGCCGCGGAAAGGATGGAGAGGTTTATCCTTGGAAATCCGTTCAAGGCATGTGCGATGAGGGGGAAAATAAGGATGAGTGCGACGAGCAGCACTCTGCGGCTGATCTTGGAACGGATCATGAAGAGCGATGTTACGAGCGGGGCCAGAAGATAGAACTGCAGCTCTATTTCAAGGGACCAGGCGACAAAGTTGATTGTGCTCATGCTCCCGTAGATCATGTTGTGCAGATAGCCCATGCTGGCCAACAGGTGTGGGGCCAGTTCGCTGAGCGTGTCCGCAGTGGCGAGGGGAAGAAATGCAAAGCGGAAGAGAAGGTTTACGATATACGGAGGTTCCAGGCGGGTCAGCCGCCGGAAAAAATACTGCTTCAGGTCCGGGAGCCTGCCGTTTAACAGGTGCCCTTTGGCATAGGGCAGGGCAATGACGAAACCGCTGATGACGAAGAAAAGCTGCACGCCGATGTGCCCGTTTGAGAGGAACTCCGAAAGGAGATCCGAGCCTTCGGCCCTGCCGGTCTTTGATGTAATGAACCAGTTCAGATGGAACAGGATTACCGAAAAAATGGCAATGAACCTGAGGCCATCAATTTCGGCGATAAACTGTCCTGATGTTGTGTCACGTGATGCTTTTGATGCCAGCCACTTGATCCTGCGACGCATTGCCTACCGGCTCTTCCGGATGCCGGGAGTACGGTCTGCCGTTCCGGAGTATTCCAGCTTTTTTACACGATATTGAACGTCCTCCATCAGACGGCGGTTTACCGCCAGGAGATCGGCCAGGAAAGCGGTCAGGATGGTCTGGAAGCCGACACCCAGCAGTATGGAAGATAGTATCAGCGATTGCACATGCCCGGCACTATCACCGGCAAAGTAATAGCACAGGTACCTGATGCCTCCGATCAAACCCAGCAGTAGTGCGGTTATTCCTACCGACATGAAGAATCTGAACGCTTTGTAAACGACAAAAATTCTGACGATAGTGACCAGGGATTTTCTGATATAGGAAGAATTGCTCTTTACCAGGCGCGACGGACGCAATGTGCTGTTGACGCGTATCGGAATCGAGGTCGTGGCGATGTTTTTCTGGCCTGCCTGAATGATGGTTTCCAGGGTATAGGTGTAGTCGTTGAAGACATTGAGGCGCATCGCCGCTTCCCGCGTCATGGCCCGGAAACCGCTTGGAGCGTCAGGAATGCTGGTTTTGCTGACAAAGCGCACTACGGAACTGCCGGCTTTTTGCAGCAACTTCTTCACCAGCGAAAATGTTTTGATTTCGTTGATCGGGCGGGCGCCGATAACGACATCGGCTTTGCCTGCAAGGATGGGGGCCACCAGAGCCGGAATATCGGCAGCCATGTACTGGTTGTCGGCATCGGTGTTGATTATGACATCCGCACCCAACGTGATGCAGCTGTCCAGTCCTGCCAGGAACGCTCGTGCCAGTCCCTGGTTTTTGGTGAAGCTGACGACGTGATTCACGCCATTATTCAGGGCAACCTTGACGGTGTCATCGGTGCTGCCATCATTGATGACCAGCCATTCCACGCTGTCAAATCCCGGCACGTCACGCGGCAGATCCTTCAGGGTGACGGGCAGGGCCTCTGCCTCATTGAAGCATGGTATCTGAATGATGAGTTTCATATAAACCTGATTATCACGTTTAGATTTCGAGAACAATGAAGAATGCTTCGATGGCATATCACGTTCTCGATAAATTCTCCATTTTTCTCCGTATGTTCCGGGCGGAACGGTTCGGAAATCGCATAATGGCGGGAAGGGTCTATTTAATTGGAAATGCTGGATTTTAACGCCTCGTCATGGTACTGTTGCAGACCGATGGCAGGCGTGCAGCCATAATGCAACCTACTGAATTTCAAGGGAGATGCCTCATAAAAACAGCCGCAAATCTCAAGAAAATCCTGTTTGTAACTCCCCCGTATCACAGTGGTGTGGATGAAATCGCCGGTCGCTGGATCCCCCTCGGCCTGGTCTATCTTGCCGGTGCTGCCCGCCAGGCGGGTCTGGCTTTGGAAATCCATGATGCCATGGCCAAGGGACATGCTTATCCCGAAATTGAGCAGCGTTTACGTGGATCATTGGCGGATTACGTCGCGTCATCCGCAATTACCGCTACCATCAATGATGCTGTCAGGACCCTTGAACTGGCCAAAAGCATCAAGCCGGAAACCGTCACCATTCTGGGCGGCGTGCACCCGACCTTTATGTCTGATGAGGTGCTAGCAAACTCTCCTGCCGTTGACTACGTCGTTATTGGCGAGGGAGAAGTCACGCTCCGGCATTTGCTGGAGGCCCTGGAGGCAGGTGAAAATCCGGAGACGGTTCCCGGTATTGCCTTCCGGCGGGGCGATGCGGTGGTCAAGACCGCCCGGCGTCCTCTCATGGAGTCCATCGATGATCTCCCTGCTGCGTGGGACCTTCTCGACTGGGCTGACTATTACAGCCTGGTGATCCCCGGCTCCCGCCTGGGGGCGGTCAGCACTTCGCGCGGCTGCCTTCATGACTGCACCTTCTGCTCCCAACAAACGTTCTGGGAGAAGTCCTGGCGCGCCCGTGACCCTTACAAGGTGGCTGACGAGCTGGAATATCTGTACCGGACGTACCAGGTAAACGTCTTTCTTATCACCGACGAGCATCCCACCAGAGACAGGGAACGGTGGGAAACCCTGCTCGATGCGATCATTGCCAGGGATATTCCGATCCATCTTCTGATGGAAACCAGGGCGTCGGACATTTCCCGTGATGCCGACATCGTCTGGAAGTACCGGAAAGCCGGAATCATCTACCTCTCCATCGGCATCGAGACCGCCGACCAGGCTGCCCTCGACGCCATGCAGAAAGGGATGCTGGTAGCAGAAACAAAGCAGGTTATAGAGATCCTCCGCGAACAGGAGATCGTGTCCGAAGCGTCTTTCATGCTCGGTTTTCCCGATGAAACCCCTGCGAGCATCAAGAACACCATGCAGCTGGTCCAGGAATACAATCCGGATATTGCGAATTTCCTGATCTACACCCCCTGGCCGTACGCCGACGGGTATGCTGACCTGAAGTCACATCTCAAGGTTCACGAGTACGACAAGTACAACATGGTGGATCCTGTCCTCGAACCGAATAATATGAGCATGCTCCAGGTTGAAGTGGCGCAGGCGGACTGCTATCGCCGCTTTTATATGAGCAAGATCATGGACTTCATGACCATGAAGGCGACTTTCAGGCGGGATTACCTGATGCGCATCACCAAGCTGTTCATGAGCAGTTCGTTTGTCATGAAAAAACTGAGTGTCGGCATGCTGGGCAAGATTCCGGCAATGATGGATGAGATGAGGCGGGCCAAAGGCTGAAATTCGATTTGAAAAGGGAACATCCATGCACCCCAAGGAACTGGCGGAAAAAATAGCACAGAGTACCCCCCCGGCGGTCATCGATGTCCGCACCGGTTTTGAGTTCAAGGCCGGCCACATTCCCGGCGCGCTTAACGCTCCGGTCTGGAAAATCCTGCTCAGGCTGGTGTCGCTTCCGCAGGATAAGAATGCCGAGCTGGTCGTGTTGTGCGAGCTTGGTCCCCGCGCCGTGATGGGTAAGGCGCTGCTTGGTTTCCTCGGATTCCGTACTGTCTCCCTGCTTGACGGACACATGTCCGCGTGGCGGCGTCTCGGCCTTCCCATGGTTAAGTGATTTGGAGGTCATGAATGTCTCAGTCAAGCGATAATCCGGGAACGGTGCTGATAGTAGAAGATGACCGCAATACCGCCGCTCTGGTCGCAGCGTATCTGGAGCGGGAGGGGTTTCGGGCGGTGGTGGTCCATGATGGCGGACAGGCGATTCAGGCTGCCAACGACTGCAATCCAGCCTTTGTCATCCTTGATGTCATGCTGCCGAATGTGGACGGCCTGGAGATCTGCCGGACGCTGCGGAAAAAATCCGAGGTTCCCATCCTGATCCTTACGGCCAGGGAGGAGGAGGTTGACCGGATTGCGGGGTTGGTGACCGGGGCCGATGACTACGTGGTCAAGCCGTTCAGCCCTCGCGAACTGGTGGAGCGGGTCAAGGCGATCCTGCGCCGCAGCAGGCCGGTTTCACCAGCAGTGGCGGCTCTCTTGTCGTATGGCGGCCTGGAACTGGAACCTGAAAAGCACCGGGTAACCCGTGACGGAGAACCGGTCCCCCTGACCACATGGGAGTTCAAGCTTCTGCATGCCCTGATGGGTTCCCCCGGTAAAGCCTTTTCCCGCGAGGAACTCCTGAGCCAGTGCTACCAGAACAGCGAAGCGGTGATTGACCGGGTTATCGACGTGCACATCGGCAAACTCCGCCAAAAAATTGAGGAGGATCCTGCACGACCGCGTTTCATCCTGACGGTGCGGGGGCACGGGTACTGCTTTACCGATGGGGACGAGCGATGAGGCAGAGATTGCTCTGGAAACTGCTGGTCGGGCATATTGTCCCGATTTTTGCGATTTTTTCATTGGTGGTGTGGCAAGCCGTCGATCGGCGCGCAGCAGAGTATTACAAGGAGTTGGGAGAACGTTTCCACGTTTCGCCTGCCGCAGCACATGCCAGGTTCCTTGAAGCCATCCACCACCATATGTTCTGGGGCGTTTTTGCCGCTCTTACCTTTACCCTGCTCTTTACCTACCTGTTGACCAGTTGGGTGCTCCGTCCCCTGCTGCAGATTGCCGCAATCACCAAAAAAGTTGCCGACGGCAACTATTCCGAGAGGGTTAAAGCGATATCCCGCTATGAAGGGGGCCAGCTTGCCGATGCCTTTAACCACATGGCCGATAACCTTGAGAAGGTCGAGCGGTTGCGCAAGAACATGGTTGCGGATATCTCCCATGAACTGCGCACCCCTTTGACCAATCTGCGCGGCTATCTGGAAGGATTGAGTGATTCTGTCATACCGCCAACCCCGGAAACGTTCCGGATGCTTGAACAGGAAGTCCTTCGCCTGGTAACCCTGGTAGAGGATCTTCAGCAACTGGCAAAAGCCGATGCCGCCGAGGTGTTTCTCGATTTTCAGGAGCTGTCGCTTCACGAACTGCTGTCCCAGATCATGGATCTGTACCGCCCTAATTATCAGGATAAGGAAATCGACGTGCAGTGGCGGCTTGAGCCGGGGAGCGACCTAGTGGTGGCAGACCGTGACAAGCTGCTCCAGGCGATCCGTAATCTCGCTGACAACGCCTGGAAATACACTCCGGCTGGCGGAATCGTGACGATTTCAACGCTGCGTTGCGCGGACGGCATAAAGACCGTCTTCGCCAACAGCGGCACGGTTATCGCGGCAGGTGATGTTCAACATCTGTTCGAACGGTTTTTCAGGGGGGAACGCTCCCGCTCCCGGGATGCCGGCGGCGCCGGTATCGGTCTGGCAATCGTCAAGGAACTTATCGAGGCTCACGGGGGTTCGGTAGGTGCAGCAAGCGACGAGAACGGAACACGCGTCTGGTTTACCCTACCACGTCCAGCTAAATAGCTTGCCTCCCGCTTTTCTTTACCAAATCTTTACATGACCATTATACGTATCCTTGCTACAGTGCATCAGCTGCTTTGCAGGCTTCAACCGCGCAACTGATACCACGAAACAGAGGGAGAAACAGATGAGCAAGATACTCTTCGTAACAGCCCCGTATCACTGCTGGGGAGTGCAGGTCGTCGGCAAATGGCCTCCCCTGCACCTGGCGTATCTTGCCGGAGCCGCACTTGAGGCGGGACATGAAGCCCGCATCTTCGACGCCATGAACAAAGGGCTCAACTTCGAAGACATCAGGAAGGAAGTTGAGCGATTCCAGCCCGATTACGTCATGACCCTTGATTATCTTCCGGTCACCGGCGCCATCAGCACTGCCACAGTCCCCGACGCACTTAAAATTCTGGATGTTACCAAAGAGGTGAATCCGGCCATCGTCACCCTGCTGGGTGGCCCCCACCCCACGTTCATGTTCAACGAAATTCTCGAAGACGATAAAAACCATGTTGATTTTATCATTAAGGGAGAGCCTGAGCAGACCTTGAAACAGCTGCTGGCCGCTATTCCAGAAGGAAAAGGGAAGGGCGTGAAAGGGGTTGCCTTTCTGGAAGACGGGAAGGTCGTTTCCAACGCAAACCAGCCCCATATCGTCGAACTGGACGCCCTGGTTCCGGCGTGGCATCTGCTTGACTGGGACGACTATCAGTACCGGGTTTATCCCACCGGCAGAATGGCTTCCATCCTGACTTCCCGCGGCTGCGACATGGCCTGCGCCTTCTGCAGCCAGCGGATGTTCTGGCGCGAGGACTGGCGCTGCCGCAAACCGGAAAACGTCATTGAAGAAATGGCTCACCTGATCGAGACCTATGAAATCAAATTTTTCACGCTGATCGATGCCTATCCGACCAAGCACCGCGACCGCTGGGAACTGTTCCTCGATCTGCTGATCGAGCGCAATTTCGGCGTCAAGCTGCTCATCGAAACCAGGGTGGAAGATATCATCAGGGATGCGGACATCCTGCACAAATACCGTGATGCCGGCATCATCCATATTTACATCGGCGCAGAGAGCGCTGACAAAGACACCTTGAACAGCCTGAACAAAGGGACCGATTTCGAGCAGAACAAGCAGGCCCTGGATCTGTGCCGCGACAACGATATCATTACGGAAGCGTCGTTCATGATCGGCTTCCCGAATGAAACCTGGGATTCCATCCAGAACAACATCGACTCGGCCATTTATCTCAATCCGGATATCGCTGTTTTCCCGGTGGTGACGCCCATGCCGTTCACTCCGATACATGCGGAGATGAAAGATCGCATCAGGGTGTGGGACTACTCGAAATACAACCTGGTGACCCCGATTATCGAGCCGTTAGCGATGAGCATGGCTGAAATCACCCAGGCGCTTGGTAAATGTTACATGCAGTTTTACAGCAATAAGGCACAGGAAATTGTTGCGCTGGATGACGGATTCAAGAGGAGATACATGCTCAGCGCCTTCAAACTCATGATGAAGGATCACGGGGACAAGTTTGATTTTGCCGGTTCCGAAATGCCGATGCATTTCACTACGGATGAGTTGAAAAGTTATTGATTCAATAGAAGCTGGCAGGCGTAAGGTTACGGCAGGAGTAGAACAGCCGGGGGAATATCCTCCGGCTGTTTCTGCATGAATGTGGATTTAATGGCGCATGCGCATCATGCCGGAGATTGCACCGCTGAAAAAAGCAATCAGCCAGCAGGTGTAGATGCTGAGGCTGACGCGATGGAAGACGCGGTTGATTGCTTCGGTTTTATGAGCCAGCGAAGCGACCAGTGCCAGCATGAAATGAAATGCCATCCCCCCCAGCGAGGCGATGCCGGTGATGTTGTGCCATTCAGGAGCCTTGCCGAAGGTTTGGGCGAACAGGTTCATCTGGTGGGTACCAAGATAATCGCACAGGAGGCCGATACCGAAAATAATCAGGTGTTTCCGGTGCAACCCCTGTTTTCGTCCGCTGAATACGGCCCACGTGTAAAATACCAGGGCCAGGTTCATCCAGATTACCGCTTGCATCAGCATCGACACATCCTTTATTTCTTACTACATGTCAGTTCCGTTGCGTTGCACTGGATTTACCATGTGGCAGGAATTGGTTTTTTTTTATGCAGTTCCGGAAAAGAACAGTTATTATCACCGCTCAACCTATCACATAAACCCGAAATAATGCCACGTTGAAAGTTTCTGTTTGAGGGTAAAGCATGAGTAAACGATTCGGACCTTCCAAAATATGCCGTGCAATCTTATATGGTACGATAGTGATGCTGGCACCTTTTGTCTTTTTCGCCGGGTGCGAAAAGAATCAAGGGGTTAAGACTGGAGAAACCCCTCCTGAAATTTACGGTACTGACATACATGGCGACCCTGTAAGCCTGAGGAAGTTAAAAGGGAACGTTGTTGTCCTCTACTTCTGGTCAAATTCCTGCTGTGGCGATAAATTAAAGCTGCTGCAACCGTATTATATCCGCAACAAGGATAAGGGGGTGGCTATCCTGGCCATAAACGGCACGGATTCCAGAGAGGCCATAGAGTCATATGCCAAAAAAAACGGCGTGAGCTTTACCCTGCAGAGTGACGAACACTCCATGACATCAAGGGAGTATGGCGTTTTCGGCTTTCCAACGTTATTCATCATCGACAGGGAGGGGATAGTAAGAAAAAGAATTATGGGATATATTGAGCCGGATCAGCTTAATAAATATGTGGTTCAATATGTAATCTCTCCAGGACCCTGACCGGGAGCCATGTTGTCATAACTTTTTTTCCGGAGCCTTTGATTCAGCCGACATAAGCTCAACCGTCACCGTTCCGATTGCTACCGATGTGACAATCTTGACCGGAACCTTGTTGGCATCATCGGTCATCCAGATCAGGATATCCCCGGTCCTCCTGAAAATGCCGGCACTCTTCTGGAACGGTTTGACTACCAGGGTGTCAACCGTTGTCAAATTTGGCAGGCGCAGAGACTCCCGGCGCAGGATTTCAACCGGTACGTCCGCATATGATTCGCTGTCGTATATGTGGAGTGTTTCTGTCTTGCCGACCTGTAACTGCCTGTTTCTAAGGAAATAGATCCCTGACAGGGTGTCGAGTGCTTCATCGGTCGGAATAGTCTCTCTCAGGCTTTTATTAGTAATTCGGTCGATCCAGAATACGCTTTTTTCTCTCAGAAAGATCGTAAACGCAGTGTCGCTTTTGAATGTGCCTTCCCGCTGCCTGATCTTGGTGATAATAAAGTTGCCGCCGATGTGGCGGGTTTCGACGAGATCATCGACCGGGTAGAAACTTGATATGACGGCATTTGATTTGACTCTGAGTGTCAGCCAGACGTCTCCTTTTACCAGCTTTGCCTCCAGTTCCGCGCTGCCGACCGGTAAACCGAATACGCTGATCTGATAGGTAAGTTTTTCGTCATTTGTTGCTAGAAGGGGGCTGACGCTGCTCAATGGGGAGCTGTTTTGACTTGTTGCCGCCGGTTGCTGTTTTTCGTCCGGTGAAGTATTAGCAGTCACTTCATTTTTTTGAACGGGAGTGGTGACCTTCTCCACACGGGGCGCCTCACTGCTAATGTTGCCCGAGGCCATGGGCGGTTCCGGTTCTGGTCGAAGCGGTTCTTTAGTTATAGGTGGAGGATTCTGTGTCTCCGCCTTGGGAGGGTCCTCACTGCCAAGGCCGGACTCTTCTTGTTCCGGTTCCACCGGTGGTACTGTTCGGGAAACCGTATCAACAAGTATTGCCAGGTCAACCTCGACCAGCTGTGACTGGGCAATGGGTGTGGTGAAGTCATAGGTTCCGAATAGCCGCAACGCATAACCAATGAGTATATGTATCAGTACGGATAATGAAAGGCAGAGAACGAGCAGGCGGGCTTTGCTAATGAATAGTGTCATGTTGTGGCGTTTTCAACCATTGATGCAGTCAGCCTTCGGGATAAACCGGTTTAGTCCTGAGGATCCGTGTAAAGAATCACACTTTTTTATTGCAAGATACTGTTGTTGCAGCCGATTATATATCATTAAACCAATGCCGTTACAAGTATTATCAGAGTAAATAATAATAATATCAGATGGTTACATTAAGGACTGGTTGCGGGTATCGTCCGTTGAAGCCGTGTCGCACACGTACCCTGCTGAGTATCCATTCTAAGTGAGGATGTTCTTTTGATACCGATAGTGTGTCATTCGAGAGGCAGATTGCCACGCATGAAAATTGTGGTGGTTTGTATGATGCTGATGGTGTCTCCGGCCCAGGGTATGATTTACATGTGGAAGGATCCCGCAGGGATTGCCCATTACGTCAATAAAGAGTACGATGTGCCGGATCGCTATAAAGCGAAGGCAAAAGCGCTGTATCCTGAAGCGGCTGATGCGGGGACGGCACAGCCAAACAGTGCAAATGCTCAGACTCAGGCAGTCACCCCGCCGAAAGCTCCGGAAAGAAAAAGCCGCAGGCAGAGAGTGAGGAGAGCTGATGACGAATAGCTGCCTCGCGTATTGAGTGGACGTATGGTGTTACGGCATTAAAAAATTTACCGCTGATTTCAAGAAAATATGAAAAAACTGATCTTCTACACATTTCTGGCAGTCACCGCTTATCTTGCCTATATCGCGATTTCCCTGGCGTTGATCCCTCCGGTTTCTGATCTGGCCGACAAGAAATTCAGCACGACCATTCAGGTCAAGGATTGGCAGGGGGACTACCACCCGTTTGTAGTCGGACCGAAGAATCGTACCTGGTCATCGTCCGGCCGGATCCCCGCCGAGATGAAGTGGGCCGTTATCCTTGCGGAGGATTCGAACTTTTACAAGCATGAAGGCTTTGATGTCAAGGCCATCAAGAACGCCATCAAATACGATCTGGAGAAAAAGAGCCTCAAGCGGGGCGCCTCGACCATTACCCAGCAGACCGCCAAAAACCTGTTTCTCTCCCGCGAAAAGTCCATCACCCGCAAGTTGAAGGAAATATACCTGGCGTACCGGATGGAGCAGGAATTGACCAAGGGGCGCATCATCGAGCTCTATCTGAACGTGGTTGAGCTGGGGCCGATGGTGTACGGCATCGGGCATGGCGCACAGTATTATTTCGGCAAGCCGGTGTCAAGCCTGACACCGCGCGAATGTGCCTTTCTGGCGGCCATGCTGCCCGGCCCGAGAGTCGCCTATAACCCCTATAAAAATCTTGGCAAGGTATTGAAGCGTTCCGACATGATCCTGCGGCTGTTGCGCCAGAGGGGTGTGCTGGGGGAAGCGGAGTATCAGGCTGCCCTGGCGGAATCACCAAACGTGGGACGCTTGCAGAAGAAGGTTGATGAAATCATCAGCACCCCTCCGGTGTTTGCCTCGCCGTCATCGGCCCGGACTGATGCGGTTGAAAAGATGCCGGAACGTAATGAGGAAAAAAAGGAAGAGCCGGTTGCAGTATCTCCGCCGCAGTCCGGCGATTCGGTTCCGACAAATAACAATGAAAGTTTGAATGAAAAAAATGATACAAAAAACCGACCTTAAAAACCTGACGCTCCCCGCCCTTGAGCAATTCCTCCAAGGACAGGGGAAAGAGCGTTTCCGCGCCCTCCAGGTATTCAAGTGGATCTACCAGCAGGATGCCCATGGCTTTGAGGAGATGACCAACATCTCGAAGGCGCTGCGCACGGAGCTGTCCGAAACGGCATTTATCAGCAATCTCGAACCGGAAGCGGTGGAACAGGGGAGTGACGGCACCCGCAAATATCTCTTTCCCCTTGCTGACGGTAACAGCGTCGAATCGGTGCTGATCCCGATCGAGGGGCGCAACACGCTCTGTATTTCGTCTCAGGTCGGCTGCGCCATGGCGTGCGAGTTTTGTCTGACCGGCACGTTCAAACTGACGCGCAACCTGACCACCGCCGAAATCGTCAATCAGATCATGGCGGTCAAACGGGATCTGATCAGGAATCCTCCGGCGCTTTCACTTGATGCGACAGGAATTGTTGACGACGAGGATGACGATGACCAGCCTGAGTCGCCGGCTGCTATCCGCAATATCGTGCTGATGGGGATGGGGGAGCCGCTGCACAATCTGGACAATGTGATTCCGGCGATCCAGATCATGATCGACGGCAACGGCTTGCAATTGTCAAATCGTCGTGTAACGGTGTCCACGTGCGGTCTGGTACCGGAGATGGGCCGCCTGGGGCGGGAGATCCCGAACGTCAATCTGGCTGTGTCGCTGAATGCCACGACGGACGAGCTGCGTGACCGGATCATGCCGGTAAACCGGAGCTATCCACTCAAAACGCTTTTGAAAGCGTGCAAGGAGTTTCCTCTTCCCGGACGGCGCAAGGTTACCTTCGAATATGTCATGCTGGGGGGGGTAAACGATACGCTGGATGACGCCAAACGGCTGCTGAAGCTGATCAGCGATATCCCCAACAAGGTCAACCTGATCCCGTTCAACGAACATGAAGGGTGTGGTTTCAAGGCGCCTTCCAGAGCGGCTATCGATGCTTTTCACAAATATCTGATTGATCGGCACGTTACGGTAATCACCCGCGACAGCCGGGGCGGGGATATATCGGCGGCATGCGGTCAGTTGAAGGGGAAGTTGGAGAAAAAATAGTGCCGCTGTAACACAGGGCGAATAAATCAAAGGCCTCCGGGGGAATACCCTGGAGGCCTTTGATGTTGCGGCTATGAAATGTTTATGCCTGTGGGCGGCGTGAGCGGTACTCGATCACCGGTTCGCGGCGGGTGGCAGGTGCGCTCCGTGGAACGCTTCCGGCCGGTTTTGCCGATTTACTCCAGGGTTTTGCCTGGCCGTCACGTCCACCGGCAGGTTTGCCGAAGCGGCCGGCAGGTCCGCCAGGACCGCTTTTGCGGGGACCACCGCTGCGACCGGCTGGCTTGCGAAGAGACGTAGTCGGCTCATGCCCAGCGATCTGCAGTTCAGGAAGCTTTTTACCGATAAAACGCTCAATACGCTCCAGATAATTGCGTTCGCCCGCCGAAGCGAATGAAATGGCGATTCCCGTGGCTCCGGCACGGCCGGTGCGGCCGATACGGTGGACATAGTCTTCGGCAAAACGCGGCAGGTCAAAATTGATGACATGGCTGATGCCGTTTACGTCCAGACCGCGGGCGGCAACGTCAGTGGCCACCAGCAGACGGATTCCGCCGCGACGCATGCGGTCGATGGTCTTGTTGCGGGCCATCTGGGTCATATCGCCGTGCAGGGCAGCTGCCGGGTAACCATTACGGGAAAGCTCACGGGACAATTCATCGGCATCACGTTTGGTGGCGGAGAATATGATGGCCCGGGTCAATTCGGAATCGCTGACCAGGTGATTGAGAAGTTCTTTTTTATGGTTAAGGTTGTCGGTAACATGCAGGCGCTGCTCGATCAGTGCGTGAGATGAGGTGCTGACAGCCAGCTGAATCTTCTTCGGTTCACGCATCATCTTTTCGGCAAGCCGAGCAATGTCGCCTTCCATGGTGGCAGTGAACATCAGGGTCTGGCGGTTGGCAGGGGTGCGCTCGACAATCTTGTTTATGTCTTCGCTGAAACCCATGTCAAGCATGCGGTCGGCTTCATCAAGTACCAGCATTTCAAGGCGGTCGAGACGGATGCTGCCGCGTTCGATATGGTCTACGAGGCGTCCGGGGGTGGCGACAATGATGTCGACCGGTGCGGAAAGGAGGCGCAGCTGTTCACGGTAGGGCATGCCGCCCAGCAGGGTGCCGCAGCGGGGGCGGATACCGCGACCGTAGTTGCGGGCTGATTCCATAACCTGGCCGGCCAGCTCGCGGGTTGGGGCTAACACAAGAATACGTGGCCCTTTGCCTGGCAGGGTCGATTTTTTCGTCAGGAGTTCCAGGGCCGGCAGCACAAAGGCTGCTGTTTTGCCGGTGCCGGTCTGAGCGGTAGCGATCACGTCGTGGCCTGCCAAAACGAGAGGGATTGATTGTTCCTGAATGGGGGTCGGGGTTGTGTAACCGCAGGCGGTAATCGCCGAGAGGATGGCCGGGTTAAGGCCCAGTTCTTCAAACGTCATAATATTTCCTTTTCTGGGAGCGGTGTAAAGACAAAAGCGCACACGAACCGAGGAGTCAAACAGATGACTCCAGGAAAGCTAAATGCAGTAACGTGCGGGCAGACAATAAATCTTCGCCTGCCGTACGGTCTGCTTTTTTCAATCGGGATTGAAGCTGGATTGAAGGTACAGGGGGGGCAGAATGCGATGATCAAAAGAGAAACAACGGACACCATACCGCTGCTTCATGTGGCACAACAATTTGTCACTATAGATGCTCCGCTCATTAATAGCAAGTATTTATTTCGTGCCCGGTTTGCTGCTTGTAGCATACGCCTGATTCTGCCCTTGTGCATTGACTCTTCATCGTGCTAACTTCCCCTTTGTTTTTCATCCAGCCGGAAGAGGAGTACCACGTGTCAAAACAGTTCGTCAGTGAGATAAAAGACCGTGATTCGGTCAGTGCCGTATTCCTGGTCAAGGATAAGATTCTGGCCATGGCCAAAAACGGCAAGCCGTATATGAACCTGCGGCTGATGGATAAGAGCGGCGATATTGAAGCCAAGGTCTGGGACAATACGGAGCTGCTCGACAAGCAGTTCGATAAGGATGATTTTGTCAAGGTGAGGGGCAAGGCATCGGTCTACATGAATAAAATGCAGGTCGTTATTGCAGAGATAGCCAAAGTGCCTGAAGAACAGGTCGTCCTGGCTGATTTTCTGCCGGAATCGCCGCGTGACGGAGCAGAGATGCGGCAGGAACTGACCGCCACTGTTGCCGCGCTTGGTAACCCTCATCTAAAGGGGTTGATGGAGGCATTCCTGTCCGATGAGCCGTTTATGCGGCTGTACTGCCAGGCCCCTGCCGCCAAGGGGATGCATCACGTCTATCTCGGAGGACTGCTGGAACATTCTCTTTCATTAGTCAAGCTGGTCAAGAACATAGTGCCGCTCTATGGCGGGATTAACGAGGACCTGCTTGTAGTCGGGGCATTGCTGCACGACGTCGGCAAGATATACGAGATGAGTTTTGAGCGGGCTTTTGATTATACCGATGCCGGCAAGCTTTTGGGGCATATCACCATCGGTGTGGAACTGGTCGATGACAAGATCCGCCAGGTAGATGGCTTTCCGCGTGAACTTTCCCTGCTGCTCAAGCATATGCTGCTGTCGCACCATGGCCAGTACGAATACGGTTCGCCCAAACGCCCCAAGACGATTGAGGCAACCATACTCAACTACCTGGATGATCTGGATTCGAAGATCAACGGCATCCGGGCCCACATTGCCAAGGAAACCGCCTCAACGTCGCGCTGGACAGCGCATCACCGGCTGTACGACCGCTATTTCTTCAAGAGCAACGGGATGGACGAGGATATGAACGGGGAGCAGGAAGTGGAGCAGGTGCAGGATGAAACATGTCACGCAGCGCCGCCCGAACCGTCAGCGGTAGGTCGTACGGAGCGGCAGTCATTCAACAACCAGCCGCTCAAGGGGCTGGAGAATTTGAAGCTCTTTTAACTAGAAGAGCTGACAGGCAAAACCTGTATCAGCCTCATGATTACTTCGAGATTACTCAAGATTTAAGTTCTACGGCCTGGTAATCATGAAGTAATCGTGAGGCAAAAAACAGGTTATAGGTTAGGACGCGCCGGGGCTGATTTTTCAGCCCCTTTTCATTTCTATGTTTAGTTCCGAAATTTTCTTCCTCAAGGTGTTCCGGTTGATGCCGAGCACGTCAGCCGCCTTGACCTGATTCCAGCGGCATTTCTCCAGAACAAGGCGGATCAGGGGGCGTTCGACCTGTTCCAGCACCATGGCATGGATATCCCCCTTCTCAAGCCCCTCAATCCCGTTCATGCAGGCGCGAAGTTTTAAATCAACCAAATCTTCCAGTGAAGTTTCCTGTGTCCCGGCCTGCGAAATCTCCTTTGCCGGGAGCAGTCCCCCGAAATCGAGCGCCGTAAGGAGCGGGTCGTTTGACAAAATCACGGCCCTTTTCATGGCATTTTCGAGTTCCCGCACGTTGCCCGGCCAGGAGTATGATTTCAGGAGCGCCAGTGCGTCATCGGTCAGCCGTTTGGGGGTTACCGACATCTCCGCGCAGGAGCGTGCGAGGAAATAATTGGCCAGAGCGGGGATGTCATCGCGGCGGTCACGCAGCGGGGCAAGGGTGATCGGAACAACATTTAACCGATAATAGAGGTCTTCGCGGAACTCCTTCTGGCGCACTTTTTCGACCAGGGACTGGTTTGTCGCGGCAACGATTCTGACATCCACGGGTATGTTCTGGTTTCCACCGATGCGGGTTACCTCCTGCTCCTGCAGAACCCGCAGGATTTTGGCCTGCAGATCGAGTGGCATGTCTCCGATTTCATCGAGAAAAAGGGTGCCGTGATTGGCCTGTTCGAACTTCCCCTGCTTCCGTTCGCCGGCCCCGGTAAAAGCGCCCTTTTCCGAACCGAACAGCTCGCTCTCCAGTAAATCGCGCGGTATTGCGGCGCAATTGATCGCCACAAACGGTTTGCCGAGACGCTCCGAATTGAAATGGACGGCTCGCGCCACCAGTTCCTTGCCGGTGCCAGACTCTCCCTGGATTAGAATGGTTACATCGCTTACGGCAACTTTGCCGATCGTTTTGTAGACCTCCTGCATTGCCGCTGAATTTCCGACGATGTTTTTCTCGACCTGGTAGCGGTCTTTCAGCTCCTGCTTGAGAGTTGTTACCTGCCCGGCTATTTCCCGTGCCCTGGCAACCTTTTCGATGATGGCATCGATTACATCGAGGTCGAACGGTTTGGTGATGTAGTCGTACGCACCGCGCTTCATCGCTTCAACCGCATTTTTCATGCTGGCCTCGGCGGTCATGATAACGACCAGCAGGTCATTGTTCAGTTCACGGACCTTGTCCAACAGGTCAAGCCCGGTGATGCCGGGCATCTTGATATCGAGGATCGCCAGATCGTAGCAGTTGTCCTTGATCAGTTCCAGCGCATGACGACCGTCATGGGCCAGATCCACGCTGAAGCCTTTCTGCTTGAGTGCCTTGGAAAGTACCCAGCGGATACTTTCTTCATCGTCGGCTACCAGTATTCTGTTAAGCGGCATGGGGTACCTCGATTTTATCTATTGTTAGAGTAAGTGTGCTTGGTGGTTATCGTACCAGCGGCAGCAGAACCGTGAATTTTGTGCCATGCCCCGGATCCGATTCGGCCTTGATCATGCCGCGATGTTCCGAGACGATCTTGTGGCAGATCGTCAAACCCAGGCCGGTGCCGCCCGATTTTGTGCTGAAAAACGGTGTCCAGATGTTTTCCAGATCCTCCTGAGGAATGCCGGGGCCGTCGTCACTCACCTCAATGGCCACCATGCGCGAATTGCGCTGGTTCTGGGTCATGCGGTAATCGGACAGCACCCTGCTTGAAACAGTCAGGCGGCCGTCATCACCCATGGCATCAATGGCGTTGCAGATCAGGTTTAGAAACAGCCGGGTCAGCATCTCTTCATCCGCCATGATATCCGGGATACTGGGGTCGAAATGCTGTATGATCGCAATTTCACGGTCGGCAACGGCCTGTTTCTGCAGCAGCAGAATGTCACCCAAAATCCTGTGTACGTTGACCGGAGCAAGCTTGAGCGCCCGCGGGGAAGCCAGTTCCAGCAGTTCACGGATAATATGGTCGATGCGTTCCGTTTCCCGGATCATGACCGTGGTGTAATCGAGCATTTCACTGCCGGGTTCGAATTCACGCTCCAGCAGCTGGGCAGCGCCCTTGATCCCTCCCAGCGGGTTTTTAACCTCGTGGGCAAGACCGGCAGCCAGGGTGCCAAGCGTTGAGAGACGGTCTGCCTGGCGTACGGCAGCCTCCAGTTCACGGATATAGGTGATGTCCTTCAGGGTCAGGATTGCCCCGATGTTTTCGCCGCTTCCTTCAACCAGCGGGTAGCAGGTCACCGCCACCGGTGTGATTTTTCCGGTGGAACGGACGACAACATTTTCGTGGTCCGAAATGGTGATGCCGGTACGCATTGTTTTGGTGAGCATTTCGATCAGGGTAGTCTCAAGCGTGAACAGCTTTTCAAACTCCGCTCCCTGAGCCTGCCGTTGCGAGAACCCGGTGATCTGCTCAGCGGCAGGATTGCACAGGGTTATCCGTCCATTGCTGCCGACGACGATGACACCATCCCCAACACTGTCGATGACGGTGGCGTAGTAGTCATCCCGCGTTTTTTGCTGCTGATCATTCGGCATGAGCGTCTGAAGCATGACCAGGGGTGTCGGGTATGCTTCGCATCCTTTCCGTGAGTGATGTAATATCCTGAAGCGAGCGGGCTGAATTGGCGGAGCGGCGGATTTCCGAGGCACCGGCAAAGCCCTTGGCATACCAGCCGATATGTTTCTTGATCTCGCGAACCGCGACCGCCTCACCCATCTCTTCAATAAACAGGTGTAGATGCTGTTCAATGATATCGGCCTGTTCGACCGTGCTGACCGGAGTGTAACGCCCGGTCTCCTGCAGCTCTCTTACCTGCCGGAAAATCCAGGGAGCGCCGAGTGCGCCGCGCGCAATCATGATACCGTCGCAGCCTGTTTCACGAAGCATCCGCAGGCAATCCTCCGGCGTAAACAGGTCGCCGCTCCCCAGCACCGGAATCGACAGGGCATCCTTCATCTCGGCAAGCTGCTTCCAGTTCGCCTGGCCGGTAAACATCAGGCTGCGGCTGCGTGGGTGAAGGGTGATGGCATCACACCCCTCTGCTTCCGCGATGCGCCCCACTTCCAGAAAAATGTTGTCGCCGCAGTGCCAGCCGGAACGGATCTTGATCGTCAACGGCAGCGTGGTAGCCGCACGTACCGCACGAACGATGGCGGCGATCTTGAGCGGATCCTGCAGCAGGGCGCTTCCTGCGCCGGTGCCGACTACTTTGCGTACCGGGCAGCCCATATTGATGTCAATAAGATCGCCGTACCCCTCAACCATGCGGGCCGCTTCGGCCAGATCGCCAGGCTTGTCGCCGAACAGCTGGATACCGAGCGGCCGGTCCTCAGGAGAGCTTTTCAGGAGGGCCAGGGTTTTTACCCCTTCGCGCACCAGGCCGTTGACACTGACCATCTCGGTAAACGCCAGTGAAGCCCCGGCCTTTCGACAAATCAGACGGAACGGCAAATTTGTAATTCCCGCCAAGGGTGCAAGCACGACGTTGTGCGCAAGGACGAGAGAGCCAATTGTTAATGGTTTTAGCATGATACACACTGACGATACGAACCGGGGGGAAGGAATACGGTCTTGATCTGCCTAATTTTTGGGCATAGTAGCACAGCGGAGATAAATGGCAAGGGCAAAAAACAGATTTTTATTGCCAACCGGTCGATTTCCGTTTTTAATGCATGAAACACACGAAAGTTTGTACAAGGAGAACTGCCATGTTTGGAATCGGCATGCCGGAAATGATAATTATTCTCGTGATAGCCCTGATTGTAATCGGTCCGCATAAACTGCCGGAATTGGCCAAGTCGCTGGGAAAGGGATTGGCAGAGTTCAAGAAGGCATCGGAGGGTTTCCAGCGTTCTGTTCAGGAAGAGGCCGCTAAGGCTGAAGAACCGGTGAAAGAGCCGGCGCCACAGGTAAAGGACGCCTCGGTCTCTGCTGAATCGGTTAAAGTGCAGGCAACCGCTGAACCCCATCCTGCCGAAAAGAATGCAGCGCCCCACGCCTGATACCTGCTTCCGGTTTTGAGCTGTTAAACGACGAGAGCCGGGTTTCCCCGGCTCTCGTCGTTTCGCTTCACCAATCTGCAATAAATTATTTCACCTGAATATTTATCTGTTTCGGTTTGGTTTCCTCTCTCTTGGGGAGCGTTATCGTCAATACCCCTTTGTCGCAGCTGGCGGCAACCTTCTCCTGATCGATGGTTGTCGGCAGACTGAAGCTGCGCTGGAACGTACCGAAGTACCTCTCAATGCGGTGGTAATTCTCCTTCTTCACCTCATCTTCATGCTTGCGCTCCCCTTTCAAAATCAGGGTGCTGTCTTCAATGCGGACTTCGATGTCCTTCTGGTCTACATCGGGCAGTTCGGCTTTTATAACGATAGAGTCGGCCGTTTCATAAATATCGACCGCCGGTTGCCAGAGCCCCTCCTTGATGTCTTCACTGGGGAGATCGTGATTCCAGGAAAGGTTGAGAAGTCTGTTCATCTGGTCCTGCATAGTGCGCAAATCTCGGAGCGGGTTGTACTTTACAAGTGCCATGACTGTATCCTCCTTGCAACGGTTTGAGTACGGGAGCAACGCCCTGCTCTAAAATGATAATCATGATTTGCGTAAAGTCAAGGCCACTACTAAGCGCAGCTCTGTTGCAGGAAATCAAGGCTTTTCAGTTTCCGGGAAGCGTGGGCGGCAATTGTTTCATCGAGCAGGCAGCCAACCGCCGCAAGTGCCTCTTCGTCGAAAGGAATCTGTCCGAAGCGGCTGGTGTCGAGGCATGAACCGAGCCTTTGCAGGGCGGACAACGGCATCTTTCTTCCCGTTGCGCCACAGAAGCGGCAGACCAGCTCGCCCCCCTGCTGGACCAGGGCGCCGTGGCCGTCATACTCCGCGCCGCAGCGGCTGCACTCATCCAGCGACGGGCGATAGCCGAGGATGTTGAGCAGGTTGATTTCAAACATCCGGCGGTCGGCTTCGTCGCCAAGCCCCAAGTTCAGCCGCTCCAGATAGGCCGCCAGCAGCCGGTACAATCGCGGCAGCGGCACCCCCTCCGGCGTAAGGCATTCCACCAGTTCGCAGGCATACAGCGCGTGGGCAATGGCGCCAAGGTCGCCGCGAATGCCGGTGTACAGCGTGATGACGTCGGCGCTGCGCAGCGACGAGAGCCCGTCTTTCTGGCTCAGCTGGACATCGCTCCGGGCGAACGTATCCAGAGCGGGGCCGAAGCGCTTGCGGCTGTTGCGTGCGCCCCGGGCAAACCCCTTCAGCCGGCCATGCTCAAGGGTGAACAGCGACACGATCCGGTCGCTCTCGCCGTAGTCGGAATTTGAAAGTACGAACGCCTGTAGTTTTTCCAGATGCATGGTGATTTTTGCAGCTCCTGCAGGCGAGAATGTGGAAACGGGACGTACAACTATGATACACTTCGAAGCATTTATCTCCTTATACCATACGGGTTACCCACATGATAGCTTCTGAAACACTGGCCCGGCTTGAATTCGACCGGATGCTGGCCGAAATTTCCCGGCATGCCCACAGTTCCTGCACGGCCCAACACATTAACGATATTCGTCCCCTGGAGAATCTTGAGGAGATCAGAACCATTTCCGGGCGCATCTGCGAAATTCGCGCCCTTGACCGGGTCGGAATTGCGCTTGCCCTGGGGAGCTTCGAGGATATCCGTCCTTCGCTGGAATTGTTGCGGCCGGTAGGCGCCATCCTGCCGCCGCTGGAGCTGCTTTTATTCATCCCGGTGCTTCGGTTATACGCGGTGCTGGCCCGCCAGTGTGCCCATCGCGAGGACATCCCGCTGCTGAAATCGCTTGAGCCGCAGCTGCGCGGTTTTCCCGATATTCTTGAACCGCTGGTGGCCTCCATCGACAGCGACGGCAGCATACTGGATTCCGCCTCGACGCTGCTCAAGGAGACCCGCAAAGCCAAGCGGAGCCTGGCAGGGCGTATCCGCAAGAAGATCGAGGAGATCGTGCAGGCAAGCGGCATCGAAAAATTCCTGCAGGACGATTTCATCACCCAGCGTTCCGGGCGGTGGGTCATCCCGGTACGCATGGATTCCAAGGGGATGGTCAAGGGGGTGGTGCACGACGTTTCGTCGTCGGGCGAAACCGCCTTCATGGAGCCGCTGGAGATCATCCCGTTCGTCAACGAACTGGAAAACCTGACCGCCGAGGAGCGGGCCGAGGAGATTCGTATCCTGCGGCAGCTTTCCGGGTGGCTGCGCGAGGATTCCGATCAGATTGCCGCCTGTTTCGACACACTGCTGGAGCTGGATCTGCTGAACAGCATGGCCCGCTTTGCCGACGACTTCGGGCTGGAGCCCGCCGTCATCAATGACGGGGGCGAGCTGCGCCTAGTGGAGGCCCGTCATCCGCTGTTGCTGTTGATGCAGAAACGGGGAGCGCTGAAAACCGTCGAGCCGCTCACTCTTGAACTGGGCGGGGGGGCGTCACAGGCGGATTCGGTCATGGTTATCACCGGCCCCAATGCCGGTGGGAAGACCATTGCCCTGAAAACTGCCGGGATGCTGACCATGATGGCGCTCTGCGGCCTGCCGGTGCCTGCCGGGCCACGCTCCACCTTTCCGCTCATC
>JBAYTT010000005.1:0-55190 GCA_041675485.1 Pelobacteraceae bacterium
AGCCGGCACATCCAGCATGGTATTGCTGGCCGACAGCGATGGTGTCGTACTGCATTCAATCGGTGATCCGGATTTTGTGGAGCAGGCTCAAAAGGTGTTCCTGAAACCGGGAGGCATCTCGTCGGAAGCGGTGAATGGCACCAACGCGATCGGCACCGCCCTTGAAGAGCAGATGACGATCCAGGTTCACAGCAGTGAACACTTCATCGACAAGAACCGCTTCCTCAGTTGTTCCGCTACTCCGATCTTCAATCCGAAGGGGGGCATTCTGGGGGCTCTGGATGTTTCGGGTGATTACCGGGTTCACCAGCAGCATACCACGGCGCTGGTGCGACTTTCGGCCCAGATGATAGAAAACCAGATGTTTGCACCGCAATTCCCCGATGACATCATCATCTGTTTTCACCTGAGACCTGAATTCATCGGCACGCTGTATGAGGGTATCGCGGTCTTTTCTCCCGATGGCCATTTTATTGCCGCCAACCGCTGTGCTCTTTTACAGCTTGGCCTTGACAGATCAAGGATGCTCGGACAAACCTTTTCCTCTCTGTTCGAACTTTCACTGGCAAAACTGCTTGAGCAGACCCGCTTTGTCCCGCAGCCGGTCCTGAAACTCCCGTTGCGCTCAGGGGCCGAGGTGTTTGGTCGCGTTTGGGCCGGCACGGTAATTTCACCGGTCACGTTTCTGCCGACCAGTCCCAAGGCGGCGGAAATCGTCAAATCGGCGCGACGTAACCCGGCTTCGGAGGGGGTGTTGCTGGCAGAACTTGAACATGGCGATCCCACAATGCAAGCGGTTATCAACAAGGCTCTCAGGGTCATAGAACACGACATTCCGATCATGATAGAAGGTGAGTCAGGAACAGGAAAAGAACTGCTTGCGCGGGGCCTTCATCAGGAAGGACCACGCCGGAGCGGGCCCTTTGTGCCGATCAACTGTGCCTCGATTCCGGAAGGGTTGTTTGAATCGGAACTCTTTGGCTATCAGGAAGGTGCTTTTACCGGAGCAAAGCGCAAAGGGAACATCGGCAAGATCAGGGAGGCTGACAACGGCACGCTGTTCCTTGACGAAATCGGCGAAATGCCGCTCAATCTCCAGGCACGCCTGCTGCGGGTACTTCAGGATCGTACGGTTTCACCCCTTGGCGGAGGCGGAAGTTACCAGGTCAATATTGCCGTTATCTGTGCCACAAATCGGCGGGTTCGAGACGCGGTCGCTGCTGGTAAATTCCGCGAGGATCTGTACTACCGGCTGAACGGGCTTCTGCTGACGGTGCCGAGTTTGCGGGAACGGCATGACCGGGTACAACTCTCACGGTCGATCTTGAGCGGTCTGGCCAGGGAAAACCGGCAGATCGGCATCAGCGCGGAAGTCCTGAGGATTTTCGGGATACACCCATGGCCGGGCAACATTCGCCAGATGCATAACCTGCTCAGAACCGCGGTTGCGCTGCTGGGCGAGAGAAACGAGATAACGGTGGAAGATCTGCCGGAAGATTTTCTGGAGCAGGCCGAATGCAGCGAAGGAGCCGATTGTTCCTCGCTTTCATCATCGACAAATGGTGAACTGCTGCTTGCCGATATGGAGGATCGCATTATTTCGGCAACACTGGCACAAAGCGGAGGCAATATCGCAGAAACAGCGCGTAAGCTGGGTATCAGCAGAAACACGCTTTATCGCAAGCTGCGGGGGATGAATGGGAATGGGACGTCAATTTGTATGTGAAAAATCATTCAAAAATCAGTTGCTGCCATGTCCCATAACCTTGAGCAGTACTTCGCGTAACTGGTCGGGCTTGAATGGTTTCTTGACTACCTCGGCATGATCATCCGTTTCAACAACAGCCGAAATCGCTTCGATGTCGTACCCACTGCAAAACACGATCGGCACGTCCGGCGAGACAGCCCTCAGAAAACGGTAGGTCTCCAGACCGCCCATTTCCGGCATGATCAGATCCAACAGGACACTATCGATCTCGCTTTCATGAAGGCTAAAGATGTCGAGCGCTTCACGGCCATTTAGTGCGGTTATGACGGAAAAGCCCATCGTATTCAGCAATATCGAGTCGATGGCACGTATTTCAACTTCGTCATCCACCAGCAATATGGTACCGCTGACCTTGGCAAGAGGAGTTTTTTCATAAGCCGGAACAGCTTCAACAGTGTAGGTCTCGTCCGGAAGAGGGAAGTAAACCTTGAATGTCGTACCAACGCCAGGGGTGCTGGCCAGTTGCAACACCCCGCCATGTGACTTGATAATACCAAGCACGGCCGACATCCCCAATCCTCGTCCGGTAAACTTGGTTGTAAAAAACGGCTCAAATATCCGTTTCCTTGTTTCCTCGTCTATTCCGCATCCGGTATCCGAGACCTCAAGACAGGCATACCTGCCGGGTTGAATGGCATTACCCAGAAAATCCGACTCGTCTTGTTCCTCAATAACAATTTTCTTGCCGAGAACAACCCTGATAGTGCCGTTCTTGTCACCGATTGCTTCGGCTGCGTTGATAATCAGGTTCATGACAACCTGTTGTATCTGAGCATTGTCTCCGGTTATCACAAGCACATCCCGGCTGATATCATGCTCTATGGTGACATTTTTTTTGATCGCTGATGAAAGCATCTTCACAACATCGTCCACCAACATCCACAAATTGACCCAGACCTTTACCTGCGGGCTCTGCCCCGCGTATGCCAGCATTTGATGGCAAAGCTCGGCAGCACGGGTTGCGGCAGCTTCGATCTGTTGAACATGATCTTTACCGGAAATGCCGGATTCAAGCTCCTCTTCCAAAACATAACAGTGTCCGAGGATGATCGTCAGGATATTGTTGAAGTCGTGGGCAACGCCTCCCGCCAGCACTCCGAGACTCTCCAGCTTTTGGGTCTGCTGGTATTTGCGTTCCATTTCCAGACTGTTTTCTTCCGCCTGCTTGCGCTCGGTTATGTCGCGGGCGATACCGAGCACACCGATCAGCCTCCCGTTGCTGTCACGCATCGGTGTTTTGATGGTTTCCAGCAATGCTTGCTGGCCATCGTCTGCAAAGGTGATCCATTCCTCGTTGTTGCTCGGTTCTCCGGCAGCCATTGCTTTACGATCGTGCTCCCGGAAGAAATCAGCCAGTTCCCTGTCCACAAAGTCGTAGTCGGTTTTACCGATGATGTCCGCTTCCCCGGCTCCAAAGAAACGTTCGAACATCCTGTTGCAGGCCAGATAAACACCATCCACATCTTTTAACCAGACCAGGTCGGGGATGGTTTGAACCAGGGTGCGCAGGCGGATTTCGTTCTCTGCAAGCAACCGGGCCGCCTGTTTGTGAGAGGTGACATCGCGCATGATATGCACAGAGGCAATAACGCGCCCCTCTTCAGCGGTAAGAGGTGATACCGTGACATCAAAAACTCCGTTACACCTCGGCTCTTCGATTTCCGCACTATGCGCCTGCCCATCCAGCAACACCTTGGCATGGGGGCAACCGGCCAACGGTTGAGAGAGCCCATGCACAACCTCGTAACATTTCCTCCCGACAAGATTTTCCGGCGCAACACCACAACGGTCGGCCATGGCCTTGTTGACACGTGTTATGGTGTGGTCCGGGTCGATAATGGCAATCAGCTCGGGAACCGCATCGAAGATTCGTTCCCAATACTCTCCCCGAGCTTCCTGAAATGAAAGTTTCTCCACCCCAGCGCGGCTCTTGTCACCTTCAGCAACCAGTATCAGAGGCTCTTTCGGATTATCAGTCGGCATTTGGCCATCCCCAGGAAACCGGAGTCATTGCATACGGACGGTTTCGATTAAACTGCTTTATAATAACACGCAAAAAAAAATTGAAAACGGTTATTTCAAATTGCCGCGGATTTATTGTTTCAAGGAGAGATTTACCCGCTAAGGGTACCGTTACTGTGGCGCTGCCGAAACCCTGTCATTGTCCTTTGGAAGGCTCCGTAAAAACAGGAAGACCAGTGGCGGCAGAACTAGCAGAAAGGCATAGAGCAGATAGTGAAAGGCTTCGCGTACCCCACCCCTGTCGGCCAGCATCCCCACCAGCGGTCCGGTGCAGACGAACAGCAGACGGAAGCAGAGCGACTGCAACGAAAGAATACCGGCCCGGTTGGCTGACGGGGTTTCCTTTTGGGTGAGATTGAGCATCATCGGCCCCCTGAACCCCCTCATGCTCGTCAGCAGGTAATAGAACAGAAAACCCCACATCCCGCCGACCAACCCCAACCCCAAATACCCCGCAACGGTCAGCACCAGAAACAGCAGCACCATGAACCGCTCACCCAGAAAACCATTGGCACGATGACTGGTCAGGGAGAAAAAGGCCACGGTCAGGTTCGCACCGCTCCATACCGGGCCAAACCAGGTCACTGGCACCCCCGCGTGCTGCATGTAGGGCTGGATCAGCCAGACCGGATAAAACGAGGCAATACCCAGTACCGAATTGAGCAGGATGGTGTAGCGCAGCGCTTTGTTTTCGACAAAGGCATAGCGCGCCGTACGAAGCGCCTCTGTCAGATGGCCCGCGTGTGGAGCGATGTCGCGGTGCGGTTCGACCAGGGAACGGGTTATCAGAATCACCAGGAACCAGACGCCGATCTGCAGGAAAAACGGGAGCAGCGGCGCATAGGCGTACAACACCCCCGCAAAAACCGCCCCCATCGCTTCGCCCGCCTGGGCATAACCGCTCATGCGCCCCTGATGGCGGGCATACTGCTGCTCCGATCCTTCCTGCTTGAGGGTTTCATACAGCAATGCACTGTCCGAACCACTGATGAAGGCAAGAGAGATTCCCAGCAGAATCTCGGCGACCATGACATGGGCAAAGGTGCCGGCAACCGTGTAGACACACCAGCCTACCATGCCGAGCAGCGCCGCCAGCGTGAGGGAAACTCTGTAGCCGATCCGGTCGCTGATGTAACCGCTCGGGTACTCCATCAGCACCATGACGACGGAGAGAATTCCCTGCAGCAGCAGGATCTGGGTAAGGGAGAGGCCGATGTGATCCTTCCAGAACAGCGTGATGATCGCCATCGGGAAGAGGGTCATCTGCAGGAAGGAGAAGGCGTACAGCTTGATTATGTTGGAATGAGTGGTTTTCATTTTATAGTTATGTAGGAGACAAAACCTTTTTCAGCCTCATGATTACCTCAAGATCACTTCAAGATTTTAAGTTCTAAATCCAAGAAATCACGAAGTAATCATGAAGCAAAAAAATTCTTTCTGGTTTAGGATTCATAGCTTTTCCACCAGAGTACCTCTCTCGGCAAAGTACCTCCGCACCCAGAGGTTGTGCAACGGAAAACCGAGTTCAATCGGTTCTTCGATCAGCGAAATTTCCAGCGTTTCAGAAGATGAGAACGGTTTCAGGCAGTTTACGGGCTGTTGCCGCGCCAGTCCGCCGATTACCAGGGTATTGTCCAGGCCGTTTTGAACATCGTACAGAGTGACTTCATCCGCAGATATCCGTATACCGGTCTCCTCGTACAACTCCCGCACGGCCCCCTCCTGCCAGGTCTCGCCGATATCCAGATACCCCCCCGGCAGCACAAGAGTTCCTTTTTGCGGTTCGATATTTCTTCTGGCCACCACCAGGCCATTCCCCACGGGTACAAGCAGCACAACCACCGGTATCGGGTTCAGATAATTCGTGTTGCCGCACTTCCGGCAGGTTATCGGCCACTGTTTCATGTCGGGGTATCGCGTACCGCAATGCGAGCAGCAGGAATTATTATTATACATGGGGCATCCTTCCAGGCTCGAAATGATCTGCACTTTTCCAAAACAGTGCAACGTAACTGCGTTTTCAGAAACAATTCCTATGCAGGTCCTGTTCCTATTTCCGGATGTGGTGCTAAACTTACAGAACGCAGGTTTAAAATATTGTAGATATTTTACTCACTGTTGATATTTGCCACACAGAGCTCAAGTTAAGAACGAATCCGTAATTTGGAATATGTCCAATTTTTCCACACACCATAACGTTGCATATAAACACATCGGTATTAACCCGTTGAAAATGCACTATATATCGACGTTATATTTGTTGGCACTGCCGTTGCAATAAGTATCGCATACCACAGCGCACCTTGAATCGGTGCGACAAAGAACGAAAGGAGAATAACATGGAAACAGAAGTACAGGCAGTTGAAACATGCGGCACCGAGGAACCCCGTATTCTTGAGGAAATCCAGGTTGAAGAGCTCGCAATCGACGGCATCTGCGGGGTTTACTAAGATGGCTGCGGCAGGCATAAAGCTGCATCCGTCCTGCCGCGCGCGGCAAGAGGGGTTCGGTCTCTTGTTTTATGATTGCAAGGGACCGCGCCTGCTCTTCGCAGCCACCGGCACTCTCCTACCCGCCGACTATTACGGAACCGTACGAGGCAGGGATGAATTTCCCGCCGGTACATCCGATTCCGAAAAGAAGGCCTTACAAAAATTCGTAACGCAACTCCTGGAAAAAGGATTTCTCCATGAGCAATAAATATGTCGAAATGGGGATGCGCTCCCCGGTGAATCTGACCTGGGAAGTCACACAGGCGTGTAATCTTCGCTGCAGCCACTGCCTCTCGTCGTCCGGTGATCCGGCCAAAAACGAGCTCTCTACAGCCGAAGCCCTTGATCTGGTGGAGCAACTGCACGCAGCGCGTGTCTTTCAGGTCAATTTCGGCGGCGGCGAGCCGTTTATCCGCCCTGACTTTGAACAGATTCTGGCCGCCTGTCACGGTCATGGCATCATGACCTGCATCTCCACCAACGGCACCCTGATCACTCCCGAACTGGTCGCCCGGCTTGCCTCCAACCGCCTGGTGGCCATCCAGGTGAGTCTGGACGGAGCAAAGCGGGAAACCTGTGACGCCGTCCGCGGGGCAGGAGTCTACGACGCCGCGATAAAGGCCGTCAAGCTTCTGGCAGCAACCTCCATCCCTGCAAGCATCAATACCGTCCTTACCACTCACAATGCCGATGAGATCCCGGCCATGCACGAACTGGCCCGCTCTCTCGGCGTTTCACTGCGTGTCAGCCGCTTCCGTCCTTCAGGGCGCGGCGCCGACAACTGGGAATCCCTCCGGCCGACCCCTGAACAGTTGCTGGCGTTTTCCGACTGGCTGGCCAAAAGCGGCGACGTGCGCACCGGCGACAGTTTCTTCTCGCTGACGTCACAGGAACGCCAGGGTCTGGGCCTCAACCTGTGCGGCGCGGCCAAGCTTACCTGCTGCGTCAATCCGACCGGTCACATGTATCCCTGCGCCTTTCTGCAGAGCGACCGTTTTGAAGCCGGCGACCTCCGTACCAGCAGCTTTCAGGAGATCTGGGACGGCTCGGAAATATATGCATCATTCCGTAACCTGCGCATCCATTCCTGCGAGGAGTGCACGCGTTTCGACCAGTGTCACGGCGGCTGTCCGGCCGTGGCGTGGCATCTGAAAAACGATATCAACGGCGGTGATCCGGAGTGCCTTGAGCGCTGCGTGACTTCCATCGCCGACAATCGGCTGCAGACTGCAGCGTAATAAAAATGTTTTTGTAGGGGCGCAATGCTTGCGCCCTGGTGCAAATGTTGACACTGCGCCAGTTGCTACAGGGGCGTATGCAATACGCCCCTGCAAAATTTATAAATGTATTTAGGAGCCATAAACCATGATGTTTCCGAATCTGTTCTCACCCCTCAAAATAGGCACGACCGAGGTGAAAAACCGCATCTCCTTCCAGCCGCACCTGACCAACCTGGCGATAGCCAATCTCCCCAGTGAACGCCAGATGTACTACTGGGGTGAGCGGGCCAAGGGAGGAGCCGGTCTCATCATCACCGAGGAGTTGACGGTCCATCCGACCGACATGGCCTACGAAAAACTGATCGATGTCTACCATGCGGAGGTGATTCCCGGCTTCAAGAAGATCACCGACTACGTGCACCAGTACGACTCCAAGATCTTCGCCCAGCTGAATCACAACGGTCAGCAGGGTGACGGCAGCCTCTCCCGGTTGCCGATCTGGGCCCCATCGCCGATTCCGGACGTCCTGTTCCGTGAGGTCCCCAAGGCGATGGAACCGGAAGACATCGAGGAAGTGGCCCGCTATTTTGCCAAGAGCGCCATCCATGTGCGTGAAGGTGGCTTTGACGGGGTAGAGATCCAGTTCGGCCACTCCAGTCTGGCGCGTCAATTCCTCTCACCGCTCACCAACTTCCGTAATGACGAATACGGCGGGAGCCTGGAAAACCGTATGCGGGCACCTCTCAAGTTCATCTCCGCAGTACGGAAGGCGGTCGGCAACGACTTCACCCTCGGCATCCGGATGTGCGCCGACGAGATGATTCCGGGCGGACTCGACCTGGGGCAGGTGCAGGAAATCTGCGCCCTCTTCGAGGCATCGGGGCTGATCGATTTCATGGATCTTTCCATCGCCACCTTCTACAACCTGTACCTGGTGGAAGGTTCAATGCATTCCCCGCTCGGCTACACCATCCCGCTTGCTGCCGGGATTCGCGAAAAAATCAAGCTGCCGGTCTTCTGCACCGGCAGGATCAACGACCCGGTCATGGCCGAAAAAGTACTGGCTGCCGGCCAGGCCGACATGATCGGTATGTGCCGCGGGCTGATCTGCGACCCGTTCCTCCCCAAAAAAGCGCTGGAAGGACGGCTGGATGACATCCGCTATTGCATCGCCTGCAACCAGGGATGCATCGGCCGGATCGGCATGAACAAGACCCTTGGCTGCGTCCAGAACCCGGCAGTTGGCCGGGAGAAGGAATGGGGCGAAGGAACCCTGGAAAAAGCCAACGTGAAGAAGAAAGTAACGATCGTCGGCGGTGGACCAGCCGGCATGTGGGCCGCCAAGATGGCCGGCAGGCGCGGCCACAACGTCACCCTCATCGACCGAAACGAAGCTCTGGGCGGGCAGGTTATAACCGCCATGAAGGGACCCGGACGCGACGAGTTCGGTGTCATCATCAGAAACGAAAAGAGTCAGGTGGACAAGGCCGGTGTGAAAGTAAAGCTCGGCGTTGAGGCGTCCAAGGAACAGCTTCTGGCCGAGAAGCCGGATGTGATCATCGTGGCTACCGGCAGCGTACCCAAGAGACACCCGGTGGGCGGGGCCGACGGCCCGTCGATCTACAACATCCTGCAGGTGCTGAACGGCGAGGCCGAACTGGGCGACAAGGTCTGCCTGATCGACTACGACGGGCACCAGCGTGCTACAGCCACTGCCGAGTTCATTGCCAACCAGGGGAAAAAGGTAGACATGATCACCTCAAGCCTCTTCATCTGCGCTGAACTGGGACCGACCCAGGACCTCTACTCGGCACGCCAGCGGTTGCTGCAGAAGGGGGTCACCTTTACCCCCGACATCGCGGTAATGGAAGTCGGCGGCGAAGCCGGGGCCAAGACCGTCAAGGGATTCAATGTCTACTCCAATGTCTGGTTCGACTGGGGCCCCTACGACTCCCTCGTTCTGGTTATGGGACAGCAGGTTGACGACGACCTGTACATGAGCCTTAAGGGCAACGTGCCGGAGTTGTACCGGATCGGCGACTGTGTTTCCCCCCGCAAGGTCGATATGGCCATCTGGGAAGGACACAAACTCGGGAGGGAGATCTGATGAGCACCAACGGCAAAATTCTCGTGTTCGTCGACCTTCCCGGCGGCGAACTCGATGAAACCGGCCGGGGCCTGCTCTCCTACGGGGCGCGCCTTGCCGGAATCCTCGATTCATCATGGAGTGCAGCGGTTGCCGTTGCACCGGACAGCGCCCTACTGGCCACGTTCGGTTCTTACGGCACCCCGGCGATTACCTGTATTTCCGGTGGCGACACCCTGCTCGACACTCCGGCGCTGCTCGGAAAACACCTTGCTTGCCTGGCTAGGGATGAAGAGGCGACTGTTATCATTCTGCCCCACAATGACCTCGGGTCAACCCTGGCACCGCTTATCACCCATGAGCTGGGAGCAGCCATCATAACGGAGCTGGTGACCGTCCGGCAGAGTGCCGACGGCGTACGCCTCTCCCGCAGGGCACTGGGCGTTCGGGTAGCAGAGACCAGGGTGTGGGACGGATCACGCCCCCTGGTCGCCACGGTTCCGCCGCGCTCGCTCAGCCAGGTACTCCTGGCAACGGTTCGACCCTCTTCACCTGCAGTCTCCACTTGGAGTCCCGCCGCACCTCTGACAGGCGCAGGAGCAACCATCATCAGCCGGATTCCACCCGACCCCCAGACCGTTGATCTGACCGATGCCGAAGTAATTTTCAGCGCCGGCAAGGGGTGCGATCCTGCTACCTTTGAACAGATGAAGGAGTTGTGCAAACTTCTGAATGTTTCCTTCGGCGTCACCCGTCCGGTGTACGATCTCGGCTGGACCGGCTTCGAGAGGATGGTCGGCCAGACCGGCCGCACTGTAACCCCTCGGCTGTATGTAGCCCTCGGCATTTCCGGCTCCATGCATCATATCGGCGGCATCAAGGATTCCCGCCGGATCGTCGCGGTCAACCGCGACGCCAAGGCACCGATCTTTCCGAACGTAGATGAAGGTTTTGTCGGCGACTTGAAGGAAGTGCTGCCGCGCCTTCTCGAACACGTCAAAGCAGGGATCGGGGGTGCGCCATGAGTAAAACCTATCAGGCAATCGTTATCGGCGCAGGACCGGCCGGTTCTTCAGCAGCCCTGACCATGGCCCGCGCCGGACTCGATGTAGCCCTGGTCGAACGCGGTACCTTTCCGGGCGAAAAGAACATGTTCGGCGGCATCCTGCACCGCATGACCTCCATCGAAGAACTGCTCCCGGATTTTTTGACCTCGGCTCCGATCGAGCGGCACATCTCCAAGAAGGGGACCACCTTCATGACCGGGGAAGCCAGCTTCCACGTACAGCATGAAACCGTCAACTTCGACCGGGCTCCTTACAACGGCCATACCGTGTTCCGCCCCCGCTTCGACCGCTGGCTGGCCGAGGAGGCCGTCAAGGCGGGAGCCACCCTGATTACCCGCGCCACCGTTGACGACCTGGTCCTCAAGGACGGCAAGATTGCCGGTGTCACAATCCAGGGTCGCAGCGGACAGCTGAAGGCCCCGGTGGTAATCGCCGCCGACGGTGTCCTGTCGTTTGTCGCCCAGAAAGCCGGATTGCGCCGTCCCACCTTCAATGCCGATCAGATGGCGGTGGGGGTCAAGGCCCTGATCGACATGCCCCGCGAGATGATCGACGACCGTTTCGGACTGGTCAGGGATCAGGGTTTCGCCAACGAGTTTGTCGGCTGCACCGGCGGCGTACGCGGCGGAGGCTTTCTCTACACCAACTACGATTCTCTCTCGGTCGGCCTGGTCTTCCACCTGGCGAGCCTGCGCACCAGCGGCAAAACCCCCTACGACCTGCTCAACGAGTTTCTGGAGCAACCGCAGGTTGCCAAACTGGTACGGGGCGGACGGTTGCAGGAATACTCGGCCCATGTCATCCCCGAAGGGGGGTATGACATGATTCCGGAACTGGTTGGCGACGGCATCCTGGTTACAGGCGACGCCGCGGCTCTTTGCAACGCCACCGGTGTCAACCTGGAAGGAATCAACCTCGCCTCCCACTCCGGCATCCTGGCCGGGAGGACCGTGGTCGAGGCGCACGAGCGCAACGACTTCACCACAAAGACGCTGAAGCGTTACAAGGAACGACTCGACCTGAGTTGGGTAATGCAGGATCTGAAGGGTTTCAGGAACGCTCCCAAGATGCTCCATATCAACCGGATCTACAATGAGTACCCGGACCTGGTCTGCAGCATGATGGAACATATCTACCGCATCGACGGCACCCCCAAGATGAGTATCCCGAAACTCGTCCTGCGGGAGGTGAAGAAGAAGGTCGGCCTCAAAAACGCCATCTCCGACGCCTTTACTGCCTGGAGGGCATTGTGAACATAGACGAAATTTTCGACAACACGAGCTTCACCATCGATCGTGAACCTCATATCATTCTTGACGCCACGGTCTGCACCGACTGCGACAACCGCGGCTGCACCAACTCCTGCCCGGCCCGCTGTTATACCTGGTCGGAAGAGGAACAGAAAATGACCTTCGTCCATGACGGCTGCCTTGAGTGCGGCACCTGCTATATCGTCTGCCACAAAAAGGCCTTTACCCGCTGGCGCTATCCCCGGGGAGGCTTCGGGGTGGCGTATCGGATGACGTAAACTTTTCACCCTCCCCCTCGCCCCCTCCCATCAAGGGAGGGGGAATTCCGTAATCTCCCTCTCCTCTTGTGGACCCAACGGGCCTAAAGGAGAGGGTCGGGGAGAGGGGACATTACCGATTAAATGGAGACTTTCCATGTCTGACAATAAACTCGACATCCTCGTCCTTCTCCGGGAGACCAACGACCCCCGCCCTCCCGCAAATGTCACGGTCCGGGGGGCGTCTATCAGCGACCGGGGGCTGCGCCGCATTCCGAATCCGGCCGACCTGGCGGCTCTTGAGGAGGCGCTGCACCTCAAGGATGCCCTCGGGGCAACCGTTACCGTGCTTGCCATTGGTCCCGACCGTCTTGACGACACCCTCCGCCTGGCTTTTTCAATGGGCGCGGATCGCGGAATCCGCTTCTGGGATCACGGCCTGGAAGGGGGCGACTCGGTGGCCGACGCCCGGGTTCTGGCCCGCATCGTCACCATTCTCTCGCCAAAACTCGTATTTACCGGCAACCGGCTGGCGGACCGTGGTGATGATCCGGTTCCTGCCCTTGCCGCGGCCGCAACCGCCATGCCCTGCATCTCTGCGGCTGTTTCGCTGCTGCCCAAAAAAGAGCGGGTTGAGGTTCAGCGGGCTTCAGACCGGGGTGCACGACAGACTGTCGGCGCCGCTCTTCCCTGTACGATTCTCTTCGAGGAGGTTCGTACGCCGCGCTATCCTTCGGTCGATGCACTTGAGATTGCGCTCTCCGCCAAAATTGAGGAGTGGGATCTGGCGCATCTGGGGCTCCCTTTCTGGGAAATCGGTGCCACCGGTGCCACCCTTGTCGCAGCCGATTACGGCGTCCCCCGTCCTGACCCGGTCCGGGTGGTAACTCCCGACCCATCCCTGCCTGCCTTCGAGCGGATACTCTCCCTTCTCTCGGGCGGCATCAAGGCTCGCGCGGGAAAAACGAATCAATTTTCCGCCGATGACACGGCAGCCGCTCTCATGCAGATTTTCCGCGAAGAGGGGTTACTGGGGGAAGGTGCTGCATGAACTACCGGCTGGCGCACAACGTGGAACTGGTGGAACGGGACGGGGGAATCTTCCTCATGTCGAAGACCCCTCTCTGTGTCCTGCGCCTGAACCGCTCACTGGCCGATCTGGTCGGGCGGGGAGCCGGCGGAGCGGTGATCACCGTTTCCGAAGCGGAACGTACCGTCATGGAGCAGTTGGCAACAAAAGGCTTCGCCGAACGGCTGCGGAGTGACCGGGAACAGCCCACGGAACGTCCAGAGGTAAGTATCGTCATCCCGGTCATGAACCGGGCCGACGAATTGCGGCGGTGCCTGACTTCCCTCAAGCAGCTGTCCTATCCACAGGAAAAACTCCAGGTCATCGTTGTGGACGACGGCAGCAGTGACAACTCCGCCGATGTCGCTCGCGAATTCGGCGCGATGGTACTGGCTTCCGGCGGTGTCGGCCGTGGTCCGGCCGCAGCACGCAACGTGGGCGCAGCCAGCGCACACGGAGAAATACTGGCGTTCATAGATTCCGACTGCAGCGCCTCCCGGCGGTGGCTTGACGAACTGATTCCCGCGTTTAATGATCAGGCCATGGCGGCGGTAGGCGGGCAGGTGGACGGCATGTGCACCGAGTCGGCCGTTGACCGCTACGAAGCGGTCATGTCAAGCCTTTCCATCGGTTCCCGGGAGCGGGTCGGAAACAGCGGCACCGACACCTTCTATCTCCCCAGCTGCAACCTGCTCGTGCGTCGTTCTGCATTCAGGAGCGCCGGCGGCTTCGACGACAGCATGCATGTCGGGGAAGACGTGGACCTGACCTGGCGCTTGCGGGACCGGCGCTGGAGCATCTGCTACCTTCCGGCCGGAAACATCCTCCACGAGCACCGCAGCACGATCCGCTCATTCACATCCCGTCGTTTCGACTACGGCACCTCCGAAGGAATGCTGCAGATCCTCCACCCCAACCGACGCAAACGCATGGTCGTACCGCCCCTGCTCGCTCTCATTCTGGCATTTTCCCTGATGGCGCCTTTCCTGGGATGGTGGCCGCTGCTGCCGGCGGCCTTGTTGCTGCTGTTTGATGCAGCCGCTGTACGGCTGCGGACCGGCAAGAAGGGACTTCCAATCAGTCTGCCCGCAATCCTGGCAGGGCGTCTGCGGGCTCTCGGGAGTCTGGCCTATTATCTGAGTTATCATCTGGTGCGGTATTACTCCACCGCCCTGATCACGTTATCCCTCTTTGTGCCGGTTCTGTGGATACTGTACGGGATGATTCTGGTCTGCGCCGGAGGCGTAGATTATGCCATCAAGAAGCCGGCATTGTCGTTTCCGAAGTTCATAGGCATTTATTTTCTGGAGCAGATTTCCTACGGTGCCGGTGTTTTCTGGGGCTGTCTCAGCCGCAGATGTTTTGCCAGCTATCGTGTTGTTATTTTTCGGCAGATGGAGCAGACTGTATAACGTAGTGTCATTTTTACTCCGAGCCTGACCGCCTACAGGTACCCTCCCACGGCGACAGGCCATTGGGTTGCGCGGGAAACGGCGCAGCCTTCCTTTGAAAAGGAGAATTTCATCTGTGCAAGGCACAGAAAAAGGGAAAGGAGAACACTGTATGGACAAAATTGCACGGATTGACATGGGGGCCAAAGGAGGCCCAAAAGTAACAGTTGGCGGCCTCGGCGAGTATGCCGGACTGGGCGGCAGGGCAATGACCTCCCTGGTGGTCGCTGCCGAGGTTCATCCACTCGCTCACGCGCTCGGCGCGGAGAACAAACTGGTCATCTCACCCGGTATGCTCAGCGGCACCACCGGCTCCATGACCGGACGTCTGTCTGTCGGCTGCAAAAGCCCGCTGACCGGCACCATCAAGGAGTCAAACGCCGGCGGACAGGCTGCCCAGGTTCTGGCGCGTCTCGGCTATGCCGCCGTCATCCTCGAAGGAAAACCGGAAGGTGACGACCTGTACAAAATTGTTATCAACAAGGATGGTATCAAGGTCATTGTTGACAACAGCCTCAAACTGCTGGACAACTATCCGCTGGTAGCAAAACTTCGCCAGGAATATGGCGACAAGGTTGCCTACATGACGATCGGTTCGGCCGGGGAGCGCAAACTGCTGGCGGCTTCTATCGCCTGCACCGACCCTGAATTGCGTCCGACCCGTCACTGCGGTCGCGGCGGCGTCGGCGCCGTTATGGGCGCCAAGCGCGTCAAGGCCATTATCCTCGATGATGCCGAATGCAAGATGCGTCCTGCCAAAGAATTAGACAAGTTCCGCGATGCCAACCGCAAGTTCGTGGAAGGCCTGCGCAAGCACCCGGTCACCGGCGAAGGCCTGCCGGCATACGGCACCAACGTTCTGACCAACGTACTTAACGAGGCCGGCGGCTATCCGACCAACAACTTCAAAACAGGCCAGTTTGCCGGCGGCTCCAAGATCAGCGGCGAAGCTCAGGCCGAGCTGGAAATCAAACGTGGCGGTTCCGCTACCCACGGTTGTCACCGTGGCTGCGTCATCCAATGCTCCGGGATTTACAACGACGCTGGCGGCAAATACCTCACCAAGCAGCCGGAGTATGAAACGGTCTGGTCTCACGGCGGCCACTGCGGTATCTCGAATCTGGATGCCATAGCCCAAATGGACTACATGGATGACAATTTCGGTGTTGACACCATTGAAATGGGCGTTACCATCGGTGTTGCCATGGATGCCGGGCTCGCCGAGTTTGGTGATGAAGCCGGAGCAATCCGGTTGCTGGAAGAAGTTGGCAAAGGGACTCCACTGGGGTGCGTTCTCGGCAGTGGCGCGGGAATAACCGGCAAGGTTTTTGGTGTCGAGCGGGTACCGGTCGTCAAGAATCAGGCGCTCCCGGCATATGATCCACGCGCTGTTCAGGGTATCGGAGTTACCTACGCAACAACCACACAGGGTGCCGACCATACGGCCGGTTACGCCATCGCCACCAACATCCTCAAAGTCGGCGGCGATGTTGATCCGCTCAAGACAGAAGGACAGATTGAACTGTCGCGCAACCTGCAGATCGCTACGGCCGCCATCGACTCCACCGGTATGTGCCTGTTCATCGCCTTTGCGATCCTGGATCAGCCGGAAACTTTCCAGGCGCTGCTCGACATGCTCGGCTCCTTCTACGGCGTTACCATGACCGGCGATGACGTTGTGGCGCTGGGCAAGAAAGTGCTTTCCGCCGAGCGGGATTTCAACACCCGTGCCGGTTTCACCAAGCACGATGACCGCCTGCCGCGCTTTTTCTACACCGAGCCGGTTGCACCACATAACGTGACGTTCATGATGAAAGACGAAGAACTGGACGAAGTATTCAACTGGTAGTAACGACCCGCGAGGCGGGGGCACCCCCCCCCGCCTCGCTGCAACGACCTTCCGATAGGCAGGGGTAGTACGAATGCAAGCTAAACGGAGAACAGCGTGGAAAACGAATTTCCGTCTCGATTGAACCTGACTCTGGAGTCGGACCGACTCAATTTATTCTTCCCGCTTCTCCAGAAGGGTGTGACTGTTCCGGTTACTGCCGGATGCACGCTTAAAAGCCTGCTCTGCGATCAGTTTGCCATTCCGGCCGACTACGTTACCGACCGGATAACCACCATCTTTCTTAATAACCATCCGGTAGACGACCTCGACCGCGCCATTGTACACGATGGATCACAGGTCGCTCTGTCGGCTGCCATGCCGGGTCTTGTCGGTGCCACCATGAGACGTGGCGGCTTTTACGCCGCACTTCGTCAGGGGATCAGCCTCATATCGGACAGCGGAGCAGCGGCAGGCGAATGCGGGACTGTCCGTGTAAAACTATTCAATCTTCTGCTGGGTGAACTTGGCCCCCTCGTTCTGGCTCATGGCCTGATTCTGCAGCGAGATGAGCTGAACGAACTTCTGCAAAACATCCCCGGTCGATCGGGCGATGTACCACCCGGAACAAACCAGTTGCTACTGACCGTATTATTTAGTGAGTGAGACAATGAATGTAACCGTAAAACTATTCGCTTCTTTTCGCGCCGGGCGTTTCGACATTGAAACCGGGGACTATCCCGAGGGAACTACCGTGGGTGACGTGGCTGACGGCCTGAACCTGCCGCGCACGGAGTTGGGGATCATGATGATCAACAACCGACATGTCAAACTGGACCGCATCCTTGCCGATGGCGACACCCTGGCGCTCTTCCCGCTACTGGGCGGAGGGTGATATGGAGACCCTGCCGATTTTCGTACGTGATCATGCCGATGGTCAGTTGCTCCCCTGGAAGCATCAGGTCGAGGCGGCCGGACGATTCGGCTTGAACGTGGCACAGGTGGAGGAGGTTGCCCTGGAACGGGGCATCCTGCCGGCCCGCTATCAGCGCAATCGCACAAGTATTTCCGTCAGTGACCAGCTGGCACTGTTTCGCAGTCGTGTGGCCGTGATCGGTTGCGGCGGCTTGGGCGGCTATGTTGTGGAAGAGCTGGCCCGCCTGGGCGTCGGCACAATAGTTGTTATCGATCCGGATGTTTTCGAGGAGCACAATCTGAACCGGCAGCTGTTCAGCAGCCCGACAAACCTGGGAGCAGCCAAGGTGGAAGCGGCTGCCAGGCGAATCGGCGAAATCAACCCTGCGGTAACAATCGTGCCGATCCAAACGGCACTTTCCTCTGAAAATGGCGCTGATTTGCTGGAAGGATGTAACGTCGCGGTAGATGCGCTTGATTCGATTCAGGTCCGCCTGGAATTGGCTCAAGTCTGTGGCGCGTTGAATATTCCCCTCGTGCATGGTGCCATCGCCGGCTGGTTTGGACATGTCACCACCCAGTTCCCGGGTGACGACTCCATACAGGCCATCTATCGTTCCTGGCAGGCCGGCAAGGGGATTGAGCAATCACTGGGAAACCCCTCATTCACTCCGGCCGTTGTAGCCAGCCTGGAAGTTGCCGAAGTCTGTAAACTGCTGCTGGGACAAGGAATGCCATTGCGGGGCAGACAATTGATAATCGATCTATTTTCCATGGAGATGCACGAGATCAACATACTTGAAGGACACAAGGAAACGGCATGAAGGCAGTTGCAGGAAATTACATAATTCAGACTGTATCGAGGGCCCTTGATCTGCTAGAGCAGTTTCAGGAAGGCGATGCAGAGCTCGGCATTACCGATTTGAGCAATCGCATGAAGCTTCAGAAAAACAATGTATTCCGGCTCGTCGTAACGTTGAAGGCAAAAGACTACATCGAAATGAACAATTCTACCGGGAAATACCGACTTGGGTTAAAAACCAGGGCACTTGGGCAGATTGCAACACGGCAGATTAATTTTGAAAACCTTGCACGTCCCTTTCTGGACGACCTTAAACAGCAGAGTCATGAAGCCTGCTATTTCTCCGTTATCAAGGAGGGGTATACCTACTATCTTGAAGGCGTCGAATCAGACCTCCCGGTACGGGTGGCCCAGCGGGTCGGCTGCAGTCAGCCGCTCTACTGCACAGCTGCGGGGAAAGTTCAATTGGCATTTATGGAGCCGAAAAGACAGAGGGACCTTTTGTCACGTTCTGAATTGACACCGCTCACCATCCGCACAATTACTGATCCTGACCTGTTGCGAAGCGAGCTCGCCATGGTGGCACAACAAGGCTACGCCATCGATGATCAGGAGCATGATATCGGGGTAATGGAGCTCGCTGCTCCGGTCTTTGATTCAAATGGAGCCATCATCGGCGCACTCAGCATATTGGGTCCGGAAATGCGTCTCGCCGGTGCCCGACTCGAAAACGATTTGCTTCCACTCCTCTGCCAAAGCGCAGCGCGGCTCTCCACCGCCCTTGGACATTGCGAAAACAAGAAAACTGCCGCCGAAGTCTGCCCGCAGGCAGCAAAACCAAAGAAAAGATCCCGGATTCATGAGGCAAAACCGTATCTGTTCTCCGGGTTGAAACCATACTGCTGATGGGGTGACAGCGACTGAACCAGTTGAAAAAAGCGGGATACAAAACTAACAGAGGCCATCCCCTTAACCGAGAATGGCCCATGTTTATTTGATCGTCTGTGTTATTGCCGTCCTTAAAAAAAGACCTGCTCTACTGTTGAGAACGGGATTGACGCATATGGCGATTATTTGGGTGCATCGCTCCGCCGCTCAAATTCCAGAAGGAATCGTGACTTGTCATGTTGTTAAAAAGAGAAGAGATGTTCCTGAATCTCGCCGAAGCGGGAACCCCGGCCACAGAATTGCGGATTCTGTCATGAATAGCGCTCATTGAACTACCCCAACCAACTCCTTGATTGAGATTTTCGCGTATTTGCGGAAGGTTGTTGCCAATTTGACCAAGCATCTGTCTGTAACGGCCTAACTGTGGCGTCCGGTCATTCATTACTAAACCGGACTGCTCACCCATAATACCGGCCATCTCCTGTGCAACCTGATGCATCCGCTGATAGTCTGAACGATTGTTCCCGGAATATGACCCGAAGATGTAATCCCCATGAATCCTGACATTGGCAGGAATGTTCAGCTGATTTCTCACTTGAGCGCTGGCTTCAGCAAAAGTCATCCCCGGATTCGCCTCAAGGACCTCACGAATTAATGTGGAAATCGGGCTGATGAAGTTACTTACCATCCCGGTCAATGAACCGTTGGTGGTTGCGGTTACTGACACCGCATGAATGCTAAGGACATATGTGCTTGCCACTGCCTGGTGTGTATCCAGATCAACGGTCTGATCCTTAACAGCCAAAACAACAATGGGGTACCTGCCGACATCGACCGGGTCAATCAAGAGGGTGAAAGAACCCGTTTGATCCGTAGTGGTAGTTGGTTCGTTGGCATCAAGTTGGTAGTTGGCATTTTTGTCAAGAAAGACCACGGCGTTCGACAAGTAACCGTCTGCTACTTTTCCTGCCACAGTTGATTTTGCTCCAGCGGTTGTTTGTTGGTTCCCGCCTGTGCTGGAACATGCCGTAAGTGCGCCAATCCCTATAACCAAAGCCGCTGCATAACAAAATAATTTCATGTGCGTTCTCCTTTCGGTGATAGTTATCAACTTAATCTCATACGCTGTCACTTGGATTCCGGCTCTGCAACCACACTGTATTTTGTAATAATACTCTCCTGATAAAAATTATAACAGAGTGAATTTTAGTTATTGCGGTCGTATAAGTCATTCTTCTCGATGTCAATTGGGACAACTACAATACCAAAACAAAAAAAGGAGCTACGCAATGTTGCGTAACCCCCTAATTTATTTGGTGGGCGGTATGCGATTCGAACGCACGACCCCAGGCTTCGGAGGCCTGTACTCTATCCAGCTGAGCTAACCGCCCGTAAAACAAACAGTTTTAACAACAGCTTACAGTCACTAAAACAGCTCACGGGAACTATTTGTTACCCGTTTTGTTGCCTATTTCGTAGACGGGGTTTATATCCTGTTCCATCCAAAATGTCAAAGACTCTCTCTGACCTGAGATTACTTGGATTCCAAAATACAATTTTCATGGGCAAATCTGAGACAGAACTGGTTTCATCCCATATCTGCCCTGTACGGGCATTGCACCCCAAAGCCACGCCATACTAAACACCGTGACCATTCAGCCTTTCACAACGGCATGGTGGAGCCGGTGTCTTGCACTACCGGATGCTGCTGTAATCTTGCTGCCGCGTGGGACTGATCGGACATTGGGCTGTCGCGCATGTTCCCCGTGCCCTTCTGAAGAGACGACGATAACCCCTTGATAGTGCTATATATATGCATATATTTTTAATGTAAATACTGTCAGTTCCAGCGTGGTTGCAACGGGAGCGCGCTGGCTATATACCTATTTTTACACAATATTTATTAAGGTTGTACCTTTGAAACAAACACCGCGCACTCAACCTTTAAATTTTGGCTACAGCTCAAACATGTATGCGTTCTTGATCTCTTCAGGCTGTATGCATAAGTAATCAAGAGTCTGCTTCTGACTGCTATGGTTGAACATCTGCATGAGCGTAGGAAGATCCGTCTTGTTAATTGTTCTATGCATATACCCGAACGTCTTACGTAGCGTGTGACTCCCGTAATTTCCTGTTAGGTTAATCTCTTTGCACCATAACTTCACAAGGCCGTTCAAGGTGGGTACAGATATTTCACCTTTGGCTGGTTGCCGCACTTCTTTTCCATCCTTCAATACTGGTTTTCTCTGCGTTACCTTACGCGACTGAAACAACAGGTCGTTGTCCTTGGCATCCGGCAGGACATATAACAGCGCCGTTATTGCTGCATGTACCGTCCTGTTAATGCTGATGTTCCTATCCTTGCCAGTCTTCTTTTCCTTCAGGGCGAAGTGGTCACCCGGTTGCAGGTTCCGCACCATACCTACTGTGATCCTCAAGAGGTCTGATGCCCTGAGGTTGGTGTTGATTCCGAGAGTAAATAATGCTAGGTCGCGCTCCTTGTCCGCCAGTAACCGCTTAATCGCCTTGACGTCCTTTACAGTTCGGATCGGTTCAACCTTGATCGTGTCGCCCTTCTCGGGATGGTTCAAAGCGGCCATGACTGGCTCCTGTAATCTAAAGTTTTAGTGTTATGCTATTATTATTTTAGATTCAAACTTGGTTGATGTCAAGCTATAAAACACAAATAGCCCGCAACTCCTTTACTGACAAGGGTCAGCGACTTTATATCGAATCTAAACTTTTATCAATTAGTTTAGATTGGTGTCTACAGGTTGCACTCATAGAAAGGAAAACGAATATGACACCTCATTAGCCCGCTTATCTATTTGCTTAGAACATAGCCGACGCCACCCAACTCAACCCTAACCAGCATCATAATCACAAAGGAGCATCCATGTCACAGCAACAGATCAGAAAGCAATCCGGCAGCCAGTATCATCTCAATTTGGACCTTCTGACTTATGCGGCCTTATCAGCTTGTCAACAGACCTACCGAAGCCACGGGCAGAACTTTAGTAATTCGGTAATCGTAAGAAGGGCTTTAAGAACGCATCTTGAAAAGTTGGAACAGATGCCGAGTAGGACAATAGAACAGGAGATAGTACAAACACATCGGGCAGCCAAGGGTGTGCTGTAACTGTGTATTCCGCACTTAACCAGAAGTCAAAGGAGAATCTTATTTATGCATTTGAAAAACATGGTCACAATCCATCATCAAACCAGTTTGCCGGAGTTCTCGCCATACCGGAAACTCTTACTCGGATGTTGTCTGGAACCGCTGAATCTAAATATTACCTATCTTCTCTTGATCCTGGCATGGGTAAATCAACAGCTGTAATTTCTTGGCTTTTGGCATACCTTGAAAATAGGATAAATTGCAAACAGGGCGTGCTGATTTGCTTGGAGAGGCTTGAGGAGATTGAGCGATATGTTGATGAAGCAAATATTCCAGAAGATTCATATGCTGTCATTGTAAGCGAGTATGAAGAACGTGGAAGGGAGCTGAATCAGCGTGGTGTTGGTTCTGACAATTCTACTGATGCAATCGTCCTGTTCACGACAAAAGCTCAGATTAAAATTCGATGTAGCGGAAGAGACTTTGTATCTGCTTCTTCACTGTATTACCGAGGCAAACCACGAACCATAAAAGTATGGGATGAGAGCTTCTCAGTCGGCAGAGATGTTGTCTTGAACCCGTATGATTTCGGCAAACTCTTAGCTGGCCTCGGTGACAGAGACAGAAATCTTCCCACGCTTGTAAGCGACATAATCAGTGACATTGTAAACTGTAAGGCCGGGGACATCTACTCGTTTCCACTTCTTCCTCTGACTCGTGCTGAACTACTTCATACAATAAAATGGAAGAATGATACGGAAAGAGACCTAGCTGACTTGTTAGGTCAACTGTCATGGCAACCTGTTACTATTAGAGAATACAAGGGAAAGCAAGTTGTAGTTGATTGTGTTCAAGCAATTCCTGATGACTTCTTGCCATGTCTTATTATGGATGCTTCGGGACGAGTAAAAGGATCATATCTTCTTCAGCATAAATACCGAAAGAATATTGTACATCTTACTACTCCAGACCAGTACAAGTCTTACCGAAACTTAACGGTTAATGTATGGAGACGTTCAAGCAGTAAAATTGCATTGATTAACGACCAAGATGAAGTAGCACTTGAGCTATCAAAGGTAATTGCCGGGAGACCTACAGAGGACTTCATAATCTTGTGCTACAAATCCCAGACGAACCTTATCAACGCAGTGCTGAAACAGCTACCACAAGAAGACCAAATAAGAGTTAAGTTACTGACTTGGGGTAAACACACGGCAGTGAACACATTCAGAGACATCCCGAACTGCATCATAATTAGCCCGTATTATTACCGGGACTACCACTATGAAGCCTTAACCAGAGCAGCGGCAATGTCACGAACATCAATGGGTAACATGTCTCAAGAAGAAATCAGCCGGGTAAGAAAAGGTGAGATTGCACACAACCTGCTTCAAGGCTGTTTGCGCGGGAGTGGCAGGATTTCAGAAGGTGATACCTGCCCTGAATCAAGGTTGTGGCTCATTGCAGCACCTACTACGGGAATTGAAAAGGAGCTAACGACCATCTTTCCTGACTGTAAAGTTGAAACTTGGATAACGGAAAACTCAGTGCTAACTCCACACCAGCAGAAGGCTATTGATTTCTTGCTTGAAATGAACTCACAGGGTCTTGATGAAGTATCAGCAATAGTGGTCATGGAACATTTGGGAATCAAGAAGGCTTGCAATTTCAAGCGAGGACTACTGGATCACCAGACATTCCATGCAGCACTGGCAACCATAGGGATACGCGCCGTGAAGCGTGGTAAGCCTTGGAATTTCATCCGGATTCGATAGACTCATTTCCCTTTATAGTACTATATGGGTTCGGAGTCCTTGATATATCCCGTACCTCTACAAGATGCATAATCATCATCCAGTATATTTCAACAACTTGACCGGAGCTTATTAATGTACAGCTAATCAGATACATGACTTTAATAGCCGGGATTTTATCTCCACTAACTTATAAGGGTTAGCTCAGTATGCATCGGAATAGTTATCCGGTAATACCTTGTCTAGCCCTTCACTTATTTCAATGGAGAACTAAATGAACTCAATATCATTATATAACTATATAATAACTGCCAGGTCTTAACTAGCAAACAAGTGGTAATGTCACAAGTAGTAGCAAACTGCATCAAGGAACTGTATGAATTAGTTAAGTTTGCAGCTATGAAGTACAAAGTATATGCATCTTCAAATTTCCTTGCTGCTGACTTCGGGATGTCATACAGAATAAGCCCGATTGCTAAGTACGGGCTATAAGAAACTGGGAAGCAATTATCCGTTGTGGCTTACTATCCTATAGATAGGTCGGCTCTAATGCGTTGTCAGGCATCACGCCTTTTTCGAGGATTTTTATCACCTTTCTCTTGCCCACTCCTGAAGCCGACCATAATACAGCCTTTGAATAAGGAGTGACTATAGCAGACTTCAGGATTCCAAGAGTTCCACCGTAGCCATGAATCCTAATAAGGGGAGACCTGCATAACCTCCACTGCTCCTACCAAGCAGATTCACGACAAAGAGTCCTTCTGTAACGAATTTATCTCCGATTATAAGTCCAATTTCCATAATTCCCATAAATTGTTGAAGATGTACCCGATCCACTCACTCTCTGGAGTGAGTCGGTAACAAGTTGGGCTGTTATATCCGTGTTACCAAAATAACGGTCGGGCGCACCTCCGGTCATGAGACCACTAGTTTCGTCCAGTGTCCCGTTTCCACTTGCGCCTACAATAGGGTCAGTGAGCACAACGACCCCATTGGTGATAGTCATAGTAAAATTTCTATGCGCTCGTGGGCTACTTATAGGAAAACTGCAATCGTAAACTCCGTCAAACTGGTGGCTGGAGGCAGTCACGTTGATGTTGAAAGTAACTGTTCCGACTCCTGCAGCAGTAGCATCTATTTTCAGTAACCCTGCAGTATGTATGTAGCCCACCCAGAATGCGCTCCCTGTGGTGTCGGTGTTTGTAGTGGTTGACGTAATATAACCACTCCCCGCAGATGCAGTGAAAGTCACAGATTGATTAGGTGTCGGATTTCCATGTACATCTGTAACTATTGCTTTGAGAGCTTGTGGCAACTGGGAATGTTGGATTATTGTTTGTGAATCACCGGTAGCTTTCGATATGGAGGTTGCGGCACTTAATGGTAGTTGTGACGCTGTTGCTATAAAAGTTACCGGTGTAAGACCCGTTACCGTCGCACTTAAAGTTTGATTACCGGTGGGCAGTCCAAGCGTCCAAGTAGCAACTGCCTGACCTAACGCGTTTGTCATCGATGTCTCAGGTTGGACAGAACCGCCATTATTAGCTGTAAACGACACTGAAACACCTGTTACCGGGTTACCATAGGCATCTTTTACAATCACAACTATTGGTGAGGGAAGTTGTTGTAACTGCTGGGCGGTCTGCGCATTTCCAGAAGATATGTCTATAGATTGGGCCGCAGCAGCGGAGCCTGTAGCGGTAAAAGTGGCATACACTACAGGTGCACCGCTTGAATCCACAGCTCTTACCTCAACCTTTTGAGAACCTGCTTCCGTCCCTAGCGTCCAGCGTTCCCTGACTATACCACTAGAATCAGAGGTAGCAGCCCCAGCGAAGACAGTCCCTCCACCTGAAGTCACCTTGAAGTTTACTGTCTGTCCAGCTATGGGTTGACCATCGCTGTTCTTAATCAGGGCAACAAGTGGGTTTGGAAGTTCTGTACCAACTGTTGCTGATTGATTGTTACCGTCAACCACTGTGACAATGGCGATTACCTTGTTTGTGGTTGCCATATTATTGTTACCATCGGAGCCACTCCCGCTTCCACCACCGCAACCAGCAACACTAAATATTGTAGCAGTAAGCAATCCCAGAATCATCTTTTTCATAATGTTTTACTCCTTGGTTATAGATGCGAGTTTATAGTAAATGGTTAAATTGTGGTTCAAAGTCATACGCTCATTCTCATATATTACAACCATTCTAATAATTAAATCCCATAGTCTACCTTCTGGATGACCTCTAGCAGCACCTCAACCTTGAACCTCTTGCCGTATCTGGACATGGTTATTGAGTCGCTGCTATGGCCTACAAGCTCAGCAATCAGCACTTCCTGTACGCCAATCTGCTTCAGGTGATTCGTAAAAGTATGACGGAAGGAGTGGAAGCACTTTAAAGGGTCTTTGGTTATGTGTTCTCTGTTGAAGTCACTATACCAAGTGCCGAACTTAGCTCCAAAATCTCCAGTTAATTTATATCGCTTAAATCCCCATAGGTTGCTTACTGGCAACTTCTCAGCTGTGAAGTCCAGAAGACCTTTAGTAATCAGATACTGATGAATAGGAACCATTCTGGCACTGGATTCCGTCTTAACTTTCAACCCTGCCTTACTGTCAGCCGTGATCCTGAAACACCAGATGTTATCAACCGACACTATATCACTGCCTCTAAGTTGGCATATCTCCTCACGCCTCATACCGCTATGCATTGCTATTAGAGGAACCCAGTACTGCCAAGGACATCGACTAGACTGTGGAAGTGTCTCGACAATACGCTTCAGGTCATCGTTCTCATATACCTTCCGTTGCTCATCAGGAGCTTTATCAGCTTTCAGCAACATGCCTTCAGAATGATTCTGCTGTAGGTATCCATGACGTACTCCCCACTTGAGAAGTGATGAGAGCAATGAAAGACGGGTATTTATGGTCTTAGGCTGTAGACCTGATAACAGCAACTTGTTCCGATAAGCAAGAAAGTCCTCTCTGCTGTAGCTCATTACATCTTTGTCTCCGAGCTGCTGCACCATTACTAGGAACTTCTGTTCAAATGAGGATTTAGTGGGGCTTGTCCAGTTAGGGGATCGCTCTGAACTATATAGATCAATAAGTTGCTTGATGGTCTTATGCTGTGCTGCAACACGCTTAGCAGGCTGCATGAAGTCCCTGACGGACGTTATCTGTTCAGGGCTGAGCATCCCGGCACGAAGCAACACAAATGATGATTGCACCTTCGCCAGTACGCCATTAAGGATTATCTCAGCATCTTTATCAATGGAAGTCTTCAAGGATCGCTTGAACCACTTAGTTTGGAGAACTGGCTGAAGATCAGTAGGGATTCTCATGACAATCTGATAGTTACCATGAGTGGTGCTAAAGAGGTGTTTTCTTGCAGAAAGCATAAAGCCCACTCCGATTAGATGTTGACCATTTTGTTACCATGGAAAACTGTAAAATCGAAATAGGCTTTCTATTCTAGTGACTTAGACCCACGGACTTCCAAGGCCTGTACTCTATCCAGCTGAGCTAACCGCCCGAAAAACAAACTGCAAGAACATCTCTGGTCGAAAATGATTACACTATTTAGCACGCCAACTCAAGTCAAAAATCTGTCTTTTTGCTGATTGCTCTGTTATGATGCCGCACAAGGGAGCTGCCATGAAGCAAATAGCGTTTCTGATACTACTCTGCGTACTATTGCTGCCGATGACTGTCTCGGCGGCCAATTTCTCCTTCAAAAAAGTGCGAGGCGGCGTATACGCGGCAATTGCCAAACCGGGAGGAAAGGCGGCAAGCAATTCGCTGATTGTTATCACCAGTTATCAGGTTATTGTGGCTGGAGCACATTTTGTTCCGGAAACAATCAAGGAGCTGCTTGAGTTTGTAAAAACAATGACGCCGATTCCAGTTCGCTACATCATCCTGACTCACCACCATCGCGGCTTCAATAACGTTGATTTTGATCTGCCGGCTAATGTGGAGATCATCGCTTCCGGGCAAACCTGGCAGGCTCTGAAAAGCGAATTCCGCCAGATTCAAAACCAGGTCACCTTTTTTGACCGCAGCCTGACCATGAAACGCGGATCGACACTTCTTGTTCTGAATGCCACGGAACGCTCCCACAGCGAGGGAGATGTTTTTGTGTTTTTGCCGGAAGAGGGGGTGCTGTTCACCTCCGATCTCGTTTATAATGATGTGGCTGGATATATGGGAGATGCAACGTTCCGGGATTGGGCCGGCACTCTGGAAATGCTCGCCAGTATTGATGCCCGCTACGTTGTTCCCGGTTTGGGCGATGTAACGACAGCTGAAGGAATATTGAAGTTCCAGGCGTTCTTCCGAGCCTTCACAACGGAGATTCTGCGGCTAATCGGCAGAAGATTTGAAGTTGAGGCGGCCAGACGCCAGTTTCATCTCCCACAGTATGAAAATCTTCCGGGATTTAAGGCTTTTTTTGATGTCAATTTCCGGCGTGCATACCACGAACTGAAGGAACTCAAATAAATGTCTTCAGCAATTCGCGTCATCGGATTGACCGGCGGAATTGCCACCGGCAAAAGCTCCGTAGCGCAGTTTTTTAATGTACGGGGCATTCCGGTGATTGATGCAGACCAACTTGCCCGCGAGGCGGTTCAACCGGGAAGCCGTGCGCTGGAACAGATTGTCGCACTTTTCGGACATGACGTACTGACTCATGAGGGCGGACTTGATAGGAAACATGTGGGTGAACTGATCTTCCAGGATCCTTCAAAACGCCGCCAGCTTGAAGAAATCCTCCATCCTGAAATACGCAAAATCGCTGAAGAACGCATCGCCCGGGCAGCGGCGGAAAATCATCAACGACTGATCTATATGGCTCCTCTTTTGATTGAGGCTGGTGCGACCGACCGGGTTGATGAAATCTGGGTAGTAACTGTGCGCCCGGAAATCCAGCTGGAACGCCTCATGCGGCGTGATGGCATAAGCCGCGAACAGGCGCAACGAATGGTCGACAGCCAGATGCCGCTCTCAGAAAAGGAGCGGCACGGAAATGTGGTAATTGACAACAGTGGCACCGAAGCAGAGACCCGGATGATTTTAGAAGCTGCATGGGCAAAAGAAACAGGGAGTAGCAATGAGTAAAGCGAAGCATATTTTACGCCAGGGAAGGCGTACGGACTCACGGCCTGAAAAAGCAGATGTAATCGCGCCCAAGCCAATCACACCCCGCTCAACACCGGCTGCAACAACTCCCATGGCGGATCCCGGCTTATCTCTAAACTGTTTTGCCGCGGTACCTCGCGGCGCTGAAGAACTTGCCGCCGCTGAACTTGTAGCCCTTGGAATCAGCGACGCAAAACCGGGAAAAGGTGGAGTGTCTTTCCGAACCGACCAGTCTGGACTGTACCGTGCCAATCTCTGGCTGCGGACAGCCAGCCGGGTGCTGGTTCAGCTTGCGCAGTTTCCCTGTTCGAATCCGAATGAACTGTATGCAGGAGTTCACGCGATAGCCTGGCAGGAAATGATCACTCCTGACATGACCCTGGCGGTGGATTGCTCCCTGCGCGATTCGACGCTGACACACTCCGGATTTGTGGCTCTCAAAACCAAGGATGCGGTTGTAGACCGTATTCGAGAATCATGCAGCAAACGGCCTAATGTTGATACAACCTTACCGGATGTTCGCATCAACGTTCACCTCCATAAGAATATGTGTACGATCAGCCTCGACAGCTCCGGCGATTCTCTTGACCGTCGCGGCTACCGGTTGGAGCGGAACGAAGCACCCCTGCGAGAAACGTTGGCGGCCGCCGTTGTTGCCCTGACCGGGTGGGACGGTTCCATTCCCTTGGCAGATCCAATGTGCGGTTCAGGCACAATTCCGGTTGAGGCAGCGCTTGTGGCGGCACATATTCCACCCGGCCTGCAACGACAGTTCGGGTTCCAACGTTGGCTGGATTTTGACAAAGGGCTTTGGGATACCATCTGCTCGGAAGCTGTAGCGGGCATTCGCAGGCTCCCGGTCGGCCTGATAACCGGATATGACCTTGACAGCAGGGCTCTTTCTCTTGCGGGGAGGAATGTTTCCAAAGCGGGCCTGGAAGGCCAGATTCACTTCTTTCACGCCGCGCTGCAGGAATTCCGGCCGGAAGGTGACAAAGGTGTGGTGATTCTCAATCCGCCCTACGGCAAGCGCCTGGGCGAAGAAGATGATTTGAGAGAACTGTACTGCCAAATCGGAGACATAATGAAGAAACAGTGCCGCGGTTGGACCGGCTATGTCCTGACCGGCAATCTTGAGCTGGCAAAATATATCGGCCTTAAGGCATCGAGGCGCTACGTGCTGTTTAACGGGGCAATCGAGTGCCGGCTGCTGAAATATGATTTGTATTAGCGCAAGCCCCTATCGTTAGCCTTCAGTCTCTCACCTGAGTACGTAACATAAAGGAAAAACATACATGACGATTCGATGGTATCCGGGACATATGGGGAAGGCGCAGGAAAAAATGGCCGAGGCGATCCGCAAGATCGATGTAATTGTTGAGGTTCTTGATGCTCGCCTTCCATCTTCCAGCTCAAATCACCAACTGGAGGAAATGCGCCGCAACAAACCGTGCATCAAGGTATTGAACAAACAAGACCTGGCAGATCCAGCTGTAACAAAAGCCTGGGTTCGCCATTTCGAACAGGAGTCAGGAGTGTGCGCCCTGCCTCTGTCTGCACGAGTTCATGCCGATGCCAAGCAACTGATAAAACTATGTCAGAAAACGGTACCACATCGCGGACGGCCGGGATGGCCGCTACGGGTTATGGTATTCGGCATTCCCAATACCGGAAAATCAACCCTGATCAATACCCTGGCCGGAAAATGCATGGCCAAGGTCGGCGACAAGCCTGCAATAACCACCTGCGGTCAGCAGATCGACCTCAGGAACGGCATTGTCCTGTCGGATACACCCGGTATCCTCTGGCCGAATATGGACGATCAAGCTGTGGCATACCGTCTGGCAACAAGCGGAGCAATCGGTGCAAGCGCCCTCGACTATACCTGCGTCGGGCTTTTCGCCGCTGAGTACATGATGGACAGGTATCCGGAACTGCTCATGGCACGTTACACGCTATCCGAACTGCCTGAAACGCCAACCGGCATGCTCGAATCAATCGGGCGACGACTCGGCTGCCTTATGGCAGGCGGAGAAATTGACATACACCGTGCTGCGGAGGCATTTTTGAGGGAATTGCGGGCTGGTAAAATCGGGCGCATCAGCTTTGAAGAACCGGGTCAGGCTCCAGCTACCGCAGATTCAGACGCTGAGACCAGTACCGATTAACGATTACTGTTTGAGCTTGTGGCAGAAGAGACAACGGTTTTTGGCGGGGTGATTCGGGGGAAACGGCACCCCTTTTTCCTTGTGGCACGGCTCGCAATACGCTTCGGCCCCTTTTTTATCAGGCTTGTAAAAAGCACGTTTGAAAATAGAAGCGTCAGGCCCGGGTGCATTCTTGAATGCCGCTTCGTAAGATATTTTATGCATCTGGTCGTTCGGCACCAGTGTCGTTTTCTCTTTTCCTGAAATACCGATGAAGATCCCGAGCACGACAACTATCACGGCTATGAACATCCAGTCTCGTCTATCAATTTTCATTCAAACAATTCCTTTTAGTGAGTGAGAAGGTACGCGTATCAATCAGATTTAATAAGTGAGAAATAAATAATTACGCCGCCGATCAGCAGGCCACCACCGATGAACGGGAACATCGATGACATGGAAAGGTCGTCGCCTGGCGCGGGCATGGCATAGCGCACAATTATAGCGAGACAGATCAATGAGAAAAGGGTGAGCAGAACAGCCTTCGAACGCTTGACTACCCCGAAAAAGAAGATGGCAATTAGCGCGATGAGTACTACTGGGTGGGAAAAAATCTGTTTGACGTCCAAGTGCTGCATTGTATCAATCAGGTTTGAGGTTTCAAACGGTCGAAGCGTTTCGGTAGTTTTATCAACCAGCTGCTGTTTGTCCATGAGATACCCTTTTGCCCTGATAAACAAATACGTACGGTAACGAAGTTTTTTCCGCAGTTCAAATGGACTAATAGCCGCCTGAATTGGTCTTGAATACTAAAATAGAATGCCGGATGAGGCAAGGAAATAAATGAGCCCGCCGTTTTAATGCGGGCTCACAATTGCTAGCTTATAAAGTCCATTACCTTATCGAGAAAGCCCTTTTTGATAGGGTAGACGTCCTCTCCGCTTATCCGGGCAAATTCTTCCAACAGCTCTTTCTGTTTCTTGTTGAGGTTGGTAGGGGTTTCAATCCGGATAACGACAAGCTGGTCACCGCGTCCATACCCCTGCAACGAAGGTATCCCCTTAGCCTTCAGGCGATATATTTTTCCCGACTGAGTGCCATCCGGTATTTTCATGGCAACCTTGCCGTCAAGAGTCGGAACTTCAAGCTCACACCCAAGCGAAGCCTGAATGAAACTGATCGGAATTTCGCAGATTACGTTATTCTCCTCACGCTGGAAGATGGCATGATCCCGAACATTTATGGCAACATACAGATCGCCGTTGGGACCTCCCTTGCCCTGCCCCCCCTCACCGGTCACCTTGAGCCTTGAGCCTGTTTCGACTCCCGCCGGAATCTTGATCGAGAGTGTTTTGGTATCTTTGGTGCTCCCTTTGCCACGACAATCAGGACAGGGATTGTCAACAACCTTGCCTTCACCATTACACTGGCCGCAGGTTTTGCTGACGCTGAAAAAGCCCTGCTGGTAGCGAACCTGTCCGGCACCGCGGCATGTCGGGCAGACCTTGGGATCGGTACCCGGTTTTGAGCCGGAACCGTTACAGGTAACGCAGCGTTTGGCAAAGGGGACTTCGATCTTTTTTTCAACACCGAAGGCCGCTTCTTCAAAGCTGATCTCCATGTTGTAGAGCAGGTCATCGCCCCGCCTACCCTGGGAGCGGCCCCGACCAGCGCCACCGCCGCCAAAGATATCGCCGAAGATATCACCAAAGATATCGCCAAAGGGGGTTCCTGAACCAAAACCGCCGCCGGAAAAACCGCCGCCACCCGAAAGACCGGCATGCCCGAACTGGTCATACTGGGCACGTTTTTGAGCGTCGGAGAGAATCTCGTACGCTTCCGAAGCCTCTTTGAACTTCTCTTCAGCAGCTTTGTCTCCTGCGTTCTTGTCAGGATGGTGCTGAATCGCCACCTTACGGAAGGCTTTCTTTATCTCAGTTTCAGAGGCGTTGCGGTGAACACCGAGCACCTCGTAATAATCACGTTTTTCGCCGATTGCCACAATAAGTTCCTTTATATCTTGAAATGCGTGTAGGGGCGGGTTTAAAACCCGCCCCTACGGTGCTGAACCGGCAAACTCCCCGGACTATTTTTTCTCTTCTTTTACCTCTTCAAAATCCGCATCAACGACCTTGTCATCTTTCGGCTTGGCGCCACCAGCCTGCTCGGAAGCTGCGGCTTCCCCTTCAGCGCCTTCTTTCTTGGCATACATGGCTTCAGCAAGCTTGTGGGACGCCTGGGCAAGTTCGTCAGTGCCCTTCTTGATCGCCTCGGCGTCTTCACCCTCCATCAGTTTCTTAAGTTCGGCAAGTTTATTTTCGATGTTCCCTTTTTCGACCGCATCAATTTTGTCGCCGAACTCCTTAAGAGACTTCTCGGTAGTATAGACCATACTATCGGCATGGTTGCGGGCTTCGATAGCTTCGCGCTTTTTCTTGTCCTCATCGGCATGAGCCTCGGCATCACGCACCATCTTGTCAATCTCGTCCTTGGAAAGACCTGAGGATGCCGTGATGCTGATCGACTGTTCCTTGCCGGTGCCAAGATCCTTGGCTGAAACATGCACAATACCGTTCGCATCAATATCGAAAGTCACTTCGATCTGCGGCAGTCCGCGGGGTGCCGATGGAATGCCGGAAAGCTCGAAGTTGCCAAGCGTTTTATTATCGCGGGCCATTTCGCGTTCACCCTGCAGGACGTGGATCGAAACAGCAGGCTGATTGTCGGCAGCGGTTGAAAAAACCTGGCTCTTGCGACAGGGAATGGTGGTGTTTTTCTCAATCAATTTGGTCATGACACTGCCCAGCGTTTCGATACCGAGCGACAGCGGTGTTACATCCAACAGCAGCACGTCCTTTACATCGCCTCTCAGAACGCCCCCCTGGATGCCGGCACCAATGGCAACCACTTCATCCGGGTTAACACCCTTGTTCGGCACCTTGCCGAAAATATCCTCGACACATTTCTGAACAGCAGGCATACGAGTCATACCACCCACCAGAATAACTTCATCTATCTGGCTTGCAGTCAAACCGGCGTCTTTCAGAGCGGTACGACAGGGGCCTTCAAGCTTTGCCAGAAGCCCGGCACAGATTGACTCCAGTTTGGCACGGGAAAGCTTCAGGGTCAGATGTTTCGGACCGGTGGCATCGGCAGTGATGAACGGAAGGTTAATATCAGTTTCAACCGAACTGGAAAGCTCGCACTTGGCCTTTTCCGCTGCCTCTTTAAGACGTTGCAGCGCCATCTTGTCGCCGCGCAGATCGATACCCTGGTCTTTTTTAAACTCGTCGGCTATCCAGTCGATGATCAGCTGGTCAAAGTCTTCGCCCCCCAGGAATGTATCGCCATTGGTCGATTTAACTTCAAAAACTCCGTCACCCAACTCCAGGATGGAAACATCGAACGTGCCACCGCCAAGGTCAAAAACAGCGATTTTTTCGTCTTTTTTCTTGTCCAGACCGTAGGCCAGAGCAGCTGCAGTCGGCTCGTTAATGATACGCAACACGTTCAAACCGGCAATCTTGCCGGCATCCTTGGTTGCCTGGCGCTGCGAGTCGTCAAAGTAGGCCGGCACAGTTATAACAGCGTCAGTTACGGTAGCACCCAGATAGTCTTCTGCAGTCTTTTTCATTTTCTGCAGAATCATGGCCGAAATTTCCGGCGCAGAGTAGCGCTTGTCTCGTACTTCCACCCATGCATCGCCGTTGTCAGCTTTGACTATTTTAAAGGGAGAAATTGCAATGTCTTTTCTCACCGCTTCCGAATCAAACTTGCGGCCAATCAGACGCTTGATGGCGTAGAGTGTATTCTCCGGGTTGGTGACAGCCTGGCGTTTGGCCTGCTGACCTACCAGTCGCTCGCCACTATCAGAAATGGCGACCATCGAAGGTGTTGTACGCCCCCCTTCTGAGTTGGCTATAACTACCGGCTCACCACCCTCCATAATTGAAACACAAGAGTTGGTTGTTCCGAGGTCGATTCCGATTACTTTACTCATGACGTGTAGTCCTCCTTTTTAGTTGCTCTATTGGCAAGATATTCATCGTATGTAGAAAAAACAAGGTCACGGACAAATTATTTAGGTTGTGTCGCCACCGTTACCATTGAGGGACGCAGCAGACGTTCTTTAAGCATGTATCCTTTTTGGTACTCTTCTACGACTGTATTTGGTTCGAACTGGTCGGTCGGAACCTGAGCCATGGCCTGATGGAAGGCTGAATCAAAAGGGGTACCCACTGCTTCAATCGGGGTAACGTTAAATTTTTTAAGCGCCGTCAACAGCATCGCATGCGTCATGCGGATCCCCTCGACAACAGCGCCCTGACTCTCCTCGGAAGCATGCGCAATAGCGCGTTCCAGATTATCGATTACAGGCAGAATCTCCTCCAGCAGCGATTTGTTGCCGTAGTTCAGCAGTTCTTCTTTTTCACGCCCTACCCTCTTTCGATAATTTTCCAGATCGGCACGTTCCCGCAGAAAGCGATCCCAGTTTTCACGTGCTTCCTTCTCCTTGGCCGCCAACTGTTCTTCAAGCGACAGCACGTTTTCCGGAGTCTGGTTACCCGAACCGGTTTCCTCCTCGACACCTGCTTCCTGGGGGGGGATCTCCACTGTATCTTTATGCTCTTTATGTTTCATACGATTATCCTTCTCTTGGTAGTATTAACCTTCATTTAACAGCCTGCTGATCATCCGGGCGGTATAATCCACAATCGGAATCACACTCGAATATCCCATGCGAGTCGGACCGATGACCCCCAACATACCGACCGTATTGCTGCTGGTAACAAAACGGGAGGTGATCAGGCTGATACCGGCTGCCTGACTGAGCGACGTTTCCGATCCGATATAGATCTGTACCCCCTCCGCCGACATGCAGCGCGAAAGGAGTTGCACAATCAACCCCTTCTGCTCGAACGCCTGGTAAATTTCCTTCATTCTGGCCGCATCGCTGAATTCAGGCTGGTCAAGGATGCGGGCCTGTCCTTCGACAAAAATTTCATCGCCGTCCACCCTTACCGCCTGCTCACTAATCTTCAGAGCACGTGACAGGAGTTGATCATACCGCGCCTTCTCAGACTCCATTTCCACAAGAATCAGTTTGCGAACCTGACTGATCGTCATCCCCTGCATCTTGTCATTCAGGTAGTTTCCCATCCTGATAAGCTCTTCCGGAGCATAGTCCTCATCTGTCTCGATCAAACGATTCTGAACGGCCCCTTTACTGGAAACAAGGATGGCCAGAATTTTGCGCTGGCCAATTCGAATAAATTCGATATGCCGGAAGACATCAGCGGTAAAGCTCGGAGCGACAACAATGCCCATATAGTTAGAGAGTTGCGACAATGTCCGGCTTGTTTCTTTCAAAATACCGGACAATCCGATACCAGCCTGGCGGCAGTGGCTTATAATCTGGCGTTTTTCATCACGGCTGACCTGACGCAGGGATACCAGAGAGTCGACATATAACCGGTAGGCTTTTTCCGTCGGGATCCTACCGGCCGAGGTATGCGGCGATGTCAACAGCCCCATCTCTTCCAGCTGGGCCATAACATTGCGAACGGTGGCCGACGACAGTGTCAGGTCATGACGACGTGCAACCGCACTGCTGCCGACCGGTTCGGCGGTAGCAATATAATCTTCGACAATTGCTTCGAGAATCTGTCTGCTGCGAGGGGAAAGTTCTAAATCCATGGCACAACCTCAAAAAAATAGCACTCGTCACATGTGAGTGCTAACAATCTTAAGGTAATAAGCGACCCTGTTTTTGTCAAGGAGATTTCCGGTAATTGTTCAGCTTTCAAAAGAAGTTGGTTACTGCGGATCTGATTTTTTCAGAACATCTAACGAGCTTCGGTAGAGAAAGATGCTCTCAATGAAGTTTTTTCGGATTCGTGAGTTGTTCAGTCGTTCGGCTTCCTCCATCGGCATCATCGGAAAACGACGACCAACCTCCTTTGCAAAGAGTCCGATGCCGGACAATTCTGAAGCGTCGCTGCCGAGAAGCGGTACCGTTGTAAGACCGCAACTGGGGGAACGCTCCTTAAAGATAAAACCGCACAGTTCATTTTTTTCCAACTCGTCAATCTTCTCAGCACAAAAGGACAGCATCTGTCCGGTCATGTCGATGCGCGTCCGGATAGTCATCAGTCGCGGCGCAACCGGGTCGCCTTCAAGCCGCATCGCTTCACGAGGAGTCGACAATCCGCATCCCACCTCGGGACAGACCGGCACCAGGGTAAAATGCTCCCCAAAAGCATCCGTAATGGCGCTATTGAGTTTATCTCTGCCGTCATAACGTACATGCTCCCCCACTATGCATGCGCTGACACCGATTTTAATTGGAAGCGCCATCAGCGTAATTCCCCGTGCCGGTCAGTCACAAAATCTGCAATCGTATGGGCAATTCCACTCGCAGCGATACGAGCGTTATTGAACATCAAATGGTAAAGGACCGGGTCATGATCGTCCTGATTGAGGAAATCTTTTGTAAAATGATCACGAACCTTCTGTTGTCTATGCATTAATTTTTCAGCATCTTCCGTCTGCATGTTCAGTCGGCGGGCAAGAGTGGCAGCTTTGAAAGCGTCTGAGCCATATATTCTGAAATGGTACGAATGTTCGATATGCCGGGTGATAACGGAACCTCCCAGCTCAACAATGATGACGTTCCCCTGCTCCGCCAGCGCGACAACGTGGCGGGAAAGGAGCCTGAAATACTCCTGGTCGCTCTTCCAGCGTGGCGAGAAGGTGGCAAGAACTTCGTTCAGTATCCGGTTATTTTCTCCCAATGCCTGCAAAATATCTTCCGAAACATTATGGCGACGCGCAACCTCTTCCAAAACATCCTTGTCGATCAATACCCATTCATCACCTGTTTTCTGCATCATTAATTCACGCAACAACTCTGAAACGGGATACCCTTCGCACCCATATTCCCGTGATATGGTAATGCAGGGGCGTGGTCTCGGCTTTCGGTGTTGTAGCGCAGCCTTTTCCTTTTGCCTGCGATTATATTCTTCAAGCGAACCAATTCTCAGGTCAACTGATGGAATGAACAGGTTATCCGGCATAGCGCCTCCCTTGTTACCCCTTTTTTCGTAGGTGCATCCTTGGTTTAACTTCTGATATGCGGACTGCTTACCATAGTACATAAACAGTAGCATAACCTGCTATATAGTCCAACCACCGCGTCTCCAACAGTACGGCAAAGCGCTTAACATACGTGCGGTTTAGCTGAGACTGTTTGCGACAACCAACGAAAAGAGATCGCGTTCCGACTTTGAAGTGTATCAGCAGAATGTTACCGAAGCACTCGATACACAGGATAACAGCTATCTAATTCTCCGTGATGGCAACATGGTGCTGAATATGCAAAGCGGATGTGTGGGTACGCAGATATTCCTGTGCACGTTCGTCTTGTTGCCGTACCGGAATCACAATGTTCTGATGATACGGCAGAATACATGAAAACATGGGGGATGCTCGCATGTCATTATTCACCTGGAAACCGGAATATTCCGTTCATGAAGCGAGACTTGACAACGACCATCAAAAATTGTTCCACATCCTCAATTCGGTATACGAAAACATCATGAGTTCCTCTGAAGTAGATTTCATCCTCCCGAAAATCAACGAATTATCCGAGTACACGCTCGATCATTTTTCATCTGAAGAGCAGTATATGAAATCAAAAGGGATTCCCGATATTGACAATCACATTGCAAAACACCGGGAATTTACTAATAAAATTGAAAAATTGCGGAATGATTACCATAATAACGACCTGGAGACATCCAAAGACCTGATAATAGTGCTCGGCGAATGGCTTCTTCAGCATGTTCTCAAGGAGGACAAGAAGTATTCTGAGTCGTCCATCGCACCCACAAAATGAGTTAACCGCCTCCTCATCCCCATCCTTGAACTGAATATGGCACCGCCATACAGGACCGATTTTATCTTGTTTACTTGCCAAACGCATGTGGTACAATTTCATATCAAGCGGACATTAAACCAATCCGTCATGTCCATTTCTCAAGGAGGTTGAAACCATGTGCAAAGTTACGATCATTGAATACAGTATGTATGGCCACATTTACAAAATGGCCCAGGCAGTAGCAGAAGGTGTTCGGGAGGTCCCCGGATGTGAAGCGGTGATCAAACGCGTGCCGGAGACGCTGCCGGACAAGGTTTTGGAAATGATGGGAGCACTGGAGGCTCAAAAAGGGATGGAACATGTTCAGATAGCAACGGTGGATGATCTTGCCGGGGCCGATGCCGTCATCTTCGGAACGCCGACCCGTTTTGGCAATATGTGCGGGCAGATGCGACAGTTTCTGGATGCAACCGGCGGACTCTGGATGAAAGGGGCATTGGTCGGCAAACCTGCCAGCGTTTTCGCCAGTTCGGCCACCCAGCATGGCGGCCAGGAGTCGACGATCCTCAGCTTTCATACCACCCTGCTGCACCAGGGGATGATCGTCATCGGTCTTCCCTACTCTTTTGCCGGACAGATGGGTTTTTCGGAAGTTACCGGGTGCAGTCCTTACGGAGCATCCACCATCACCGGAGGTCAGGGGGAGAGGATGCCGAGTGAGAACGAATTGGCTGGCGCTCGTTTTCAGGGCGCGCACGTGGCGCGCATCGCGCTCAAGCTGAAAGGATAGACATTCTCACATACTAACGTAAAAAGGGGGACGCCTTTCGGCATCCCCCTTTTTGATCTTCTCTCCACCCTGACGTCAGCATTAAGGGCCTCCGGCGAGTTCCTTAATTGTGGGAATCAATATACTGTTTCAGGCAGACCCGCGTACTGAAGGCAGCACACCACAGCAGGGAACGACCCCCGTTTTATTTAGCATTCCGCCCGGGCGTTACAACCAACGGGCAGGGTAGAGAGAACAAGCTGACGTTCAATTATTACTCCGATGGACTGAACATATCAAGCGTTTTGTATACATTTCTAGCGGCTCTGCAAAAATGCGGTCAACTGGTCGATTTCATGCATCATTTTCTCAAAACCAGGGAAGGTGAGTGACTGCGGCCCATCGGAAAGCGCCTTTTCCGGCTCGGGATGTACTTCGACCAGAACGCCGTCCGCTCCGGCAATCAAAGCTGCTTCGGCCATCGGGGCAACCAGCGAGCGCTTGCCGGTTGCATGGGAGGGATCAACCATAATCGGCAGATGCGATAGTTCCTTGATCAGCGGCACGATCGAAAGGTCCAGGGTATTACGGGTAGCGGTTTCAAAGGTACGGATACCGCGCTCGCAGAGGATGACCTGGCTGTTCCCTTCCGCGAGAATATATTCAGCAGCCGCCAGAAACTCTTCAACCGTGGCGCTCATACCCCGTTTCAAAAGCACCGGTTTGCGGATTTTCCCCAATTCCCGCAGGAGATCGAAGTTCTGCATATTACGGGCGCCAACCTGAAGGAGATCGGCATATTCGGCAACCAATCCGACATTGTCAGGACTCATGATTTCGGTCACAATCGGTAGCCCGCTCTCTTTCCCGGCAATTGCCAGCAGCTTGAGCCCCTCTTCACGCAACCCCTGGAAGGTATGCGGCCCGGTACGCGGTTTGAAAGCACCGCCACGCAGCATATCCGCTCCGGTTTTTTTTACGAAAAGAGCGGTCTTGACGATCTGCTCCAGACTCTCCACCGCACAGGGCCCGCCAACCACGACCGGACGGCACCCCTGTCCGACTTTGACCCCGGCTACATCAACGATGGTATCTTCCGGATGAAAATCGCGTGATACCAGCTTGTAGGGTTTGGAAACGTGGATTACCCGTTGCACTCCCGGCAGTTCCAGTATTTTGCTGTCATCCACATACCCGTGGTTACCCAGCACACCAATTGCAGTACGTTCGCTTCCCGGAATCGGTTCGGCCCTGAAACCCATCTCTTTTACTATTTCGGTAATGGCATCAACATCAGCCTGAGTTGCGGCATGGTTCATTACTATCAGCATTTCAGTTTCCCCACTTTACTCATGACGTTCCGACAACTTCTGCAGTTTTTCCATCTGGTGCACAACAACCCGGTTTCCCTGCACTTCAATTACGCCCTCATCCTTCAGCTTCCTCAGGGTGCGGGAAATTGTTTCGCTGGCGGTTCCCAGCCGCGAAGCCAGTTCACCTTTTTTGATCCCCAGATCGATATAGGTAATGCCATCAAAACTGGTCGAACTCTCAGCAGCACGGCGGACAAGAAATGAGGCCAGCCGTGAGGTGACATCGGCAAAGGAGAGTTCCTCAATCTGGCGGACAAACTGGCGCAGCATCAGCGAGAGCGACACCACCAGATTAAGGGCAAAGTTTGGATTATGACTCATCAGCTCCATGAAACCCTGCCGCGGAAGATACAACACCTCGCCGGATTCCATAGCTCTCGCTTCGGCCGGATATTTACCGTCCCCGAAAAAAGCAGCCTCGGCAAATGTCTCCCGAGGTTTTACAAAGTGCAGCACCTTCTCACGGCCATCCGCTGACATCCGGCAGAGCTTGATGCTGCCGGATACCAGCAGATAGAAACCGGTTGCTTCCTCCCCTTCACTGAACAGGGTTTCCCCTTTCCTGAAGGCACGACGGACTGTAATGGCAGCCAACTCGGCAAGATCGTCATTGTTCAAACCGGAAAAGAGGATCGGTTTTTTTAGTTGTTCAATCAGTTCCATTGACACACTAGGCCTGTTTTTTCACAAAGGCTGCAATTTTTTCTGCCACCTGTGGAGTAGTGAAACCGAACTTCTCAGCCAATACTTTATCGGGCGCTGATGCACCAAAATGATCTATGCCGATAAACAGCCCGTCACAACCTATCAGACGCCCCCAGGGTTCCCCGCGTCCCGCTTCAAAAGCAACGCGCGGCACACCGGCAGAAAGAGTCTGGTTCCGGTACTCCGCCGGTTGGGCCAGGAATGTCTCCAGACAGGGGACCGAAACAAGACGGGCCTTAATGCCCTGCGTAGCGAGAAGTACTATCGCCTCTGCCGCTATATGAACTTCGGAACCGCTCGCCATAATAACCACATCAGGCGCCCCATCTGGAGATGAAATGACATATCCCCCTTTAAGCGCGTCATCGGGGGTAAACGCCGCTGTCCGGGCAATTACCGGCAGTTTCTGACGCGTCAGGATCAAGGCGGTCGGCCCGTTGTACTGGAGGGCTGCCTGCCAGGCCAGCGCGGTTTCGACACCATCGGCGGGGCGGATAACCTGAAGGCCTGGGATCAGGCGCAGTGATGCAACATGTTCGATCGGCTGGTGGGTCGGGCCGTCTTCACCGACGAAGAAGGAGTCATGTGTAAAGATATAAATCGACTGCAGCTTCATCAGCGCTGAAAGGCGTACCGCCGGACGGCAGTAGTCGGCAAAAACCAGGAATGTCGCGCCGTACGGGATAAAGCAGCCATAGAGCGCCATGCCGTTGACAACCGCCCCCATGGCATGTTCGCGGATTCCGAAATGCAGGTTGCGGCCGGCAAAACTGTCGGCCTGGACTGAAGCAGCCCCCTTGATATCGCTGTTGTTGGATGGTGACAAGTCGGCGGAACCACCAACAACCGACGGAATCAATGCTGCCACCTTCTGGAGCACTGTTCCTGAAAGCGCCCTGGTAGCGCCATCTTTTTCGGCAACTGCCGCAAGCAGCTCTTCGGTCAGGTTTGCAGGCAGATGTTTGTGCCACATTTCATCCCACAATTTTGCCTTTTCCGGATTGGCGGCGTGCCATGATTCAAAGCCGCGCTGCCAGGAGGCATGGCGCTGTTTCACCTCTTCGACCCGCTGCTGACAGGTTTCCCGTACATCCTGGGGGATTTCGAACGGCGGCGCATCCCAGCCAAGGTTGGCACGTGTAGCAGCGATCTCGTCCTTGCCGAGGGGTGAGCCGTGTGCGCCTGATGTCCCCTGGCACTTGGGACTGCCGAAGGCAATGTGGGTAGTCGCGATGATGATCGAGGGCTTGCCTGTTTCGGCTTTCGCCGCGGCAATGGCAGCAACGATCTGGTCGTTGTTGTGACCGTCCACCTTCTGAACATGCCAGCCGCTGGCAATAAAGCGTCCTTCCACATCTTCGGACCAGGCAAGATCTGTTTTCCCTTCGATGGTGATGCTGTTGCTGTCATAAATGTAGATCAGGTTGCCCAGCTTGAGATGCCCCGCCAGGGCAGCAGCCTCGTAGCTGATCCCTTCCTGAAGGCAGCCGTCGCCAAGCAGCGCATACACATGGTGGTTGATCGGTTTGAAATCGGACGTATTGAAGCGCTCGGCTGCCATCTTGGAGGCAATACCCATACCGACGCCGTTTGCGAAGCCCTGGCCGAGCGGTCCGGTGGTTACTTCAACCCCGACCGTATGGCCGAACTCGGGATGTCCCGGTGTCTTGCTCCCCCACTGACGGAAGTTCTTGATTTCGTCCATGGAAAGGTCGAAACCGAAAAGGTGCAGGAGCGAATACAGCAGCATCGAGCCATGACCGGCGGAGAGAATAAAACGATCCCGGTTGGGCCAACGGGGATCATCCGGATTGAATTCGAGAAAATTGCCCCACAGGGCAACGGCACAGTCGGCGGCCCCCATCGGCAGGCCGGGATGGCCGGAATTGGCCCTGTCAACTGCCTCGGCGGAGAGGATACGTATGGCATCGGCACAACGCCGGGCCTTGTCTGCGGGAATCATGATGTGGTGCATGGAAGTTCCTTTCATCCAAGTTTATATAAAATGGTTAAAACCCTCTGTTTGAGCAACATACCTACTGCCATCCGGGTTGACGGCAGTCACTTCGGGTGAGCTAGTTACTATACCAATACGTGTCATCGCAATGCCACACTTTTTCGCGCAGTCAATAATTTTTTCCCGGTTTAGGCGGTTGGCAGTGAAGCAGAGTTCGTAATCTTCTCCTCCGGATAGTGCCAGGTGTTTTTGAATCGCAGGTAACTGAGTCGAATACATGCGAAAATCCGCAGAGAGGGGAAGATCCGCAATGCGGATGCAACCGCCAACACCGGACTGCTCGGCAATATGTCCAAAATCGGCCAAGACTCCGTCGCTGACGTCTATCATGGCGTTAGCAAGGCCGGCTGCCGACAATGCCAAGGCGACCGCGACCCGGGGAACAGGATCAAGAAGACGGGTGATGATGGCGTCTGAGACTGTTTCACCACTTTCAAGCAATTTCAGTCCCAGAGCTGCATCACCCACAGTACCGGTAACCCAGATGTCGTCATCCGGAAGCGCTCCGGAGCGGCGCACAATCAGGTCCGGATACTGTTCACCCATGATAGTCACGGAAATTGTCAACCCGGAGCGAGACGAGCAGGTATCACCACCGATCAGGGCAACCCCGGTTTCCAAGGCCATCGCGAGAAAGCCGCTCATAAAATCATCTATGAAATCGAGCGAAAGATCGGAGGGAATAGCCATGGACAGGAGCGCCCAACGTGGGATTCCACCCATAGCTGCAATATCGGAGATACTGACAGCCAGTGATTTGCGCCCCAAACGGCAGGGATCATGCCAGATACGGCGAAAATGGACATCCTCCAGCAGCATGTCGGTGGAGGTCAGCAATTGCTTCCCCGATGAGAGCGCAGTCACTGCCGCGTCGTCACCAATACCGGTAACAACGCCTTCATGCGCAAAGACTCCGGCAGTAATGCGGGATATAAGGCCGAATTCGCCAAGACGGGCAAGAGGAGACGATGATGAATGGGTCACGGTTAAATCAATTCTGTATATAAAGATGGAGTGCTGCAGGATTTCAGTCCGATCGGCAAACGGCCAGCATTGTAACGTAACTGGTTTTAATGGCAAGCAAAAACCTTTCGTGCGTTGGAAGCTGTTTTCGGAATCCATCCAATGGGCTGGAACAACTTCGCCAACGCACGAATCCTGTTTATCAGGGCTGCAGAGGCGCCGTGAAATATTGTTGCAACGACCGGGCTGTTATGCTATTTTTTACAGGTTTATATATACTGGAATACCAATTAAAAAGGAGCTTTACGTGAAAATCATTACCATAACGAAACTGTTTACGGCCATGCTCTGCGTTGCTGCGCTTGTCGGTTGCCAAGGAAGCAGCACTTCCGGCGGGGCAACATCTGAAGGGAAAAAAGAAGGGAAGGTACTGGCTGAAGTCAATAGCGGCACGATTACTACCGGCGACTTTGACCGTGAGCTGAAAAATCTGCCCGAGTACCTGAAAGCAATGGCTGACACTCCTCAGGGCCGCAAAGAGATGCTGGACACGATGATTATTCGCGAATTGATTCTGCAGCAGGCCTCAAAAGACGGTCTTGACAAGGGTGCGGAAATTGAAGAAAAACTGCAGGACCTCAAAAAGCGTCTGATCGTTGAATCGTTCCTCAAGAAAAAAGTAGAGGTCGAATCCAAGGTTTCCGATGAAGATATGAAAAAATTTTATGAGCAAAACAAGGACAAGTTCAAGTCCGGCGAACAGGTCAAAGCTAGCCACATCCTGGTAAAATCCGAAAAAGAGGCAAAGGAGATTCTGGCACAGCTTAAATCAGGCGGAAATTTCGAGGAACTGGCCAAAAAAAATTCTGTTGACTCTTCCTCCGCAAAGGGTGGCGATCTGGGATGGTTCGGCAAAGGGAGCATGGTACCGGCTTTCGAGAAAGCGGCACTTGCACTTAAAGAAGGCCAGATTTCCGACGTCGTTAAATCCGACTTCGGCTTTCACATAATCAAACTGACCGGTAAACGACCGGCCGGCATCCGCCCGTTCGAAGAGGTGAAGGAACAGATCAAGGGCGCTATCATGCCGACAAAACAGCAGGAAGTCTTCCAGAAGATCAAAGAAGAGTTGAAAAAGACCGCCAAGATTGCGATCAAGGAAGACGTTTTGAACAGCGTTGGCGGAAAGAAAGAAGAGCCGAAAGCGGATGAAAATAAGCCTGTCGAGGCCCCGAAGCCAGCAGCTCCCGAAAAGAAATAACGGCCGCCAGGCCTGGCACAAACACGCTCTTAACAGCTAAAAACCGGAAGTGAGGGAGAAATCCCCCTTCCGGTTTTGACATCCACGGAAGAAAAGAGTTCAATTATGAAGCAACATATTCTGGCAGCAACAACCGTGGTGGCGCTCCTTATGGCAGGATGTGCCGGCAACGATACATCCATTACCAAGGAACCGGTTGCAACCACGCTCAAAGCCAGCCAACCGCCCCCATCTGCGGACGGACAGAAAAAGACGAAAAACGTAACGAACGCCATTGTTGCAATTGTAAATGACGAGATCATTACCCTTTACGATGTCAACCGCGAATCACAACCTGCCATCAACGCCGCGGAGAAGAAAGGCGCCTTGAATAACGAAGCCAGGAGCCAGCTTCGCCGCTTGGCCCTTGATCACCTGATAGAAAAAAAGCTGACCGAACAAAAGATCAGGGAACTGAACATCAAGGTATCCGAAGAGGAAATACGCCAGGCAATCGATGACGTACGCAAACAGAACAACATTCCTTCCCAAGAGGCTTTGGTAGCCGCTCTGGCGGGCCAGGGGCTGTCATATGACCAGTATCGGGCTCAGCTTCAGGAACAGATCGAAAAATTGAAACTGGTGAGCGTTGAAGTCCGTGCCAAGGTACAGGTAGGCGAGACGGAGATGCGGGACTATTATGCTGCCAATCTGGCAAAATATACTGAAGAAGAAAGTTACCGCGCCCGACATATTTTTTTCAAAACAGGTGAAAAAGCCACGCCAGAGGAGATACAGCGCTCTAAAGCAACCGCTCTTGCAGTCCTGGCTGACGCCAAAGGGGGCAAAGACTTTGCCGAACTGGCTAAAAAGTTCTCGGAAGACCCCGCAGCCCGCAAGGATGGCGGCGATTTGGGAAGTTTCAAAAAAGGCGACATGCAGCCGGAACTGGAGAAGACAATACTATCATTGAAGCCTGGCGAGGTCAGTGACCTGGTATCAACCCCCATCGGCTTTCACATCATCAAGCTTGAAGCAAGGATACCCGGAACAGTTAAACCATTTGAAAGCGTCAAATCAGATATTGAAGAGATTATTTACCGCAAAAAATCGGAAGAGCGGTTCAGTCAATGGGCCAAAGACCTGCGCGGCAAGGCCAGTGTTGAGATCAGGGAATTGGACGGGTTGCTTTAACGCGACGGACGTCATATCCACAGAGAACTAAAACAGCCGCTCACCCTTTGCAGGGGAGCGGCTGTTTTTTTTAATTTAACTGCTTTCTACTGCAATTTATTCCTTGCGGCGCAAAAACCCCAGGAACTCTTCACATGAAAGCTGTTTTTTTCTGACCAGATGGGCTATTTCCCTGCTCATGGCAAGCTTTTCACCATCCTTCATTCCGTCTTTCAACAGAACAAACATGGGGGTATTGCTGCTGTACGGGTACAAACGGAATCGTTCCTGGAGTTCGAACGCGGACATATCCGACAACATCTGGCTGCAAAACACCATATAAACCGGATGGATTGATGAGAGGGCCAGGGCTTCCTTTCCCGTGTACCCCTTTATGACTTCAAACCCCAACGACTCTATAGCCTTGGAAAGATTTTCTTCACCAGTCCGGGAAACCACCATTGATTGTAGATCCCATGTTTCAGCTTCCTCGGTCAGGCCATAGACCGCCAGACGATTCTGAAGGTACTGTTCATCCACCGGAAGGGTAAAAAAACCTGCGACCGGAAAAACTCCGCCGACTTTTCCCTTTTCGCTCAGAAAAACAGGCAACACGGGAATATTCCGGGTAACGGGAGAACTCTTTATCTTGAGCAACACTCCCCAGCCATCCTCGGAAAAGGGAGAAATATCGAGTACGATTCCCAGAGGCCTTCCTGCCTCAAGGTTATCGAACTGCTCAAGGCGGCACACGTAGCCGCCGGCTTCCAGATAAGAGGAGAGGAGATCTTCTCGGCCGTCTCCCGGTTTTATACCCAATATCCAGAGTTCCCTGCGTGGTCCAATGTTCTCTGCCATAGCCGCTCCTCTGCAATGCATTGATCAGGAAATATTTTTCATACCAGAAAGCAGCGCCAAAAACCAGATTAATCCTTACCAGTAATCAGTATGTTAGAAATTATTCTCCGTGTCGTTTCACAGAGTTAATTACGCATCGGCACCCATCCTGACTTTCATGGCTCCGCCGAATAGAGTTCGAGGATCCGTTCAATGATGTTTGTCGTTGATTTGCCATCCACAAAGGTAACCAATTCCACCCGTCCTCCGTACGCTTCAACGACGTCTCTCCCGACCACTCCATCCAGCGAATAATCCCCCCCCTTGGCAAGAATATGTGGCTTGAGAGCGGTAATCAGGGTCAGCGGGGTATCCTCGTCAAAAATAATTACGTAATCTATGCAGTCCAATGCCGCAAGGAGATGAGCCCGTTCGTCCTGGTCTATCAAAGGACGCTTCGGGCCTTTCAGGCGACGCACCGAGGCATCACTGTTGAGACCCAGCACCAGTAGATCGCCAAGGCTCCGGGCCTTTTGCAGATATTTTACATGGCCGGCGTGCAGCAGATCAAAACAGCCATTCGTGAATACGACCTGCTTGCCCTTCCTTTTCTCGGCCGCAATCAGGGGGGAGAGCACATCAAGGCTCTTTATTTTAGCATGGCTGTCCTTGTGGGCCAGTGAAACAGTGTCAATTATTTCCTGAGGAGTAACGATTGAAGTCCCCAGCTTGCCGACGGCAATGCCTGCGGCAACGTTGGCCAACCGGGCCGCCTCAGCCACGGAGAAGCCGGACGCTATCCCGACCGCCAGCGCTGCCAGCACCGTGTCACCGGCACCGGAAACATCAAAGACTTCACGGGCTACCGTGGGGATATGAACGACCTCCCCCCCCCGTGAAAAAAGCGACATCCCCTCTTCACTGCGAGTAACCAGCAGATGCTGCAAACCGGTTGCACTCATGATGACATCTGCGGCCTGTGCAAGAGAGGCATCATCCTTAATCGAGACCCCTGAAGCAGCCTCAGCCTCCTTGCGATTGGGAGTCAGGATCGTTACTCCGGCGTAGCGAGTGAAATCGGTCCCCTTGGGGTCAACCAGAACCGGTATGGTGGATGCGGCAACGGCTGAAATTGTCGAGGCAATAACGGTCGGCGTCAACACCCCCTTGTTGTAGTCCGAAAGCACAATGACCGAATATTCACCGGCATGGACGGCAATCCAGTCGCAGAGTTGCTGTTCGACGGCAGCAGGCAAAGCCTCCCGTGATTCCCGGTCTATGCGCACAATCTGCTGATGTGCTGCAACGACTCTCGTTTTACGGCTGGTCCGGCGATCCGGGTCAAGAAAAATTGCGCTGGTATCGATATGATGGTGACAGAATTGCCCGAGCAGTTCGCGGCCGTTCTGATCATCGCCGACCACTGAACAGACCGAAACCTGTACCCCAAGCGCCGCAAGATTGTGTACCACATTGCCGGCACCACCCAAGCGGAGCTCTTCGCGGATAACTTCAACCACCTGTACCGGAGCCTCGGGCGAGATGCGTTCCGCCTTGCCCCACAGGTACTCGTCCAGCATCAGGTCGCCGATAACCAGACAACGGATTTCACCGGTATGGGCAAAAAGAGTTTCAACAGTGGTACGGTCCACGCGGCCTCCTCTATCAGGCAAACATCGTCTTTTCCAACAAGTCACAGACAATATGGATTATGGTGATATGCCCCTCTTGCACACGGGGAGTGTCACTTGTGGGCACGATCAACGCCAGGTCACAGACATTCTTGATGCTTCCGCCATCGCTGCCGAGCAGACCTACGGTACGACAGCCATTTTCCCGCGCCAGTTCGAGCGCCAGCAGTACATTGGGAGAGTTGCCGCTGGTGGAGATTCCAACAACGACATCGCCCGGCGCGGCCAGCGCTTCAACCTGACGACGAAAGACCCTGTCAAACCCATAATCATTGCCGATAGCGGTCAATATCGAGGTATCGGTCGAGAGCGCTATCGCCGGCAACGCCCTTCTCTCCATCTTGAAACGTCCGACAATTTCGGCGACAAAATGCTGGGCATCGGCTGCCGACCCCCCATTCCCCATCACCAGCAGTTTCCCGCCACTATTAAATGTATCCACCAGCAGCATTGTCATTTCTGCAATGAGTGGTGACAGTTTCCGCTCAACCTGTGTGATGACTTCCCGGTGAGCCGCCATTTGTGATGCGATCTCTGTGATCATTGCAATGTCTCCTGATGGTGCCTCACACCAGTGGTTGAATGTGCCTGAATGCTGTTGAGAAGCTCCTCCAAAGAAATAACGACGTCAACTCCCGGAATGGAGACCCCGTTGCATCCCGGCACCGCAAGTAAATCCGGCGAAGCGCTCCGCAACACGGCAATCTTCCGTTGAAGATCCCGCATCGGAAACATGGGCGATAGGCGCAGGAGATCAATTCCGGTATGCAGGCCATTCCACCCCATTTTCCGGAAATCGGAGTACTGGCGGCGATGCAAAAGAAGGGTAAAACGGTTGCCCTGACGGGCGCCATCCAGAATAGCGGTAACAGTCTCGCCAACAGAACCGGCATCAGCGTCCACGCCGAAATATACGCAATAATGGCGGGCATTCCCCCACCGGGAAATATACGCGGATCGGCTATGCTGCTCCATTTCGCTTCTGCGCTGGGCCGAACCGAACTGCTGCCCCGCTGCACAGGACAAACGGATGTTCCCGGTAATGCAGGTACGATACCCGCGCGCGGCAACACGCCGGACATACTCTTTCAGACACCACTCATTGCCGTCAAGGTGCTCATCAAAGGCACCGGCAACAATGCGCATCTCCGTTCGCAGCAGGAGTGCCGCAAAGGAAACCGTGCAACTCTCCATTATCGTGCATCCCGGAGCCAATTGAGGGAGGCTGCCAGCTTCCGTCCCTCCCAACAACGGCGAGACGATCCCGGCACCGGCCGTCTCGGCCGCGCTCACCAAAGCTTCCAGCCATCCGGCCTGCACTGACACATGGGGGCGGACAATAACCGTATAATCACTGTCGGAACGGGCCAGCCCCATATTGATCGCAGCAACCAAGCCAATATTTTTTTCGGACTTGATAAACAGCCCCTGATCACCCAATGACTCGGAGAATTCCTCCAGCATCAGTTCCGTTTCGCGGCTGCTGCCGTTGTCGACAATAATCAGGCGTGCTCCGGACGAGTGGGCAAGAATTGCCGCAAGACAGGCACGGGTTTCGAATGGGTTGTTCCAGACCGGAACAAGTATGTCAATAGTAGGGGAAGTCATAGCACGTCAGAAAGGCTCGATACCGCTGGGGTCACAGAGAACGCTGAAATTCGCGGCAGTTTTAAGCGTTTTCTGTGACCCAGGGTGGAAAAATCAGGATGAAATTGCAACGCGGCGCAGCAGGTCGAGCTCATCAAGGACAAGACCGGAACCGAGGCAGACACAGTCAAGCGGGTTTTCTGCAATAAGGACCGGCACCTTGGTCACTTCACGCAGCAGCAGATCCAGGTTGCGCAGCAGGGCACCGCCACCGGCCAGAAAAATGCCTTGATCGACGATATCAGCAGCCAGTTCTGGCGGCGTCTTTTCCAGGCAGATCCTCACCGTATCGACAATGGCGTTGACAGCCTCCTTGAGTGCTTCGCGGATTTCGTCGGAATTAACTTTGATAGTTTTGGGAATACCAGAGACCAGGTCGCGCCCCTTTACTTCCATCTCCATGGTTTCCGGTCCGGGATACGCTTCACCGATCTCCATTTTGATCTTTTCCGCCCAACGCTCGCCGATCTGAAGGTTGTATTTTTTACGGATATACTGAACGATCGCCTCATCCATCTTGTCGCCACCCATGCGGGTGGACTGGGCGTAGACGATGCCGGCCAGTGAAATGACAGCGACTTCGGTCGTGCCGCCACCGATATCGACGATCATGTTACCGGACGCTTCCGTAATCGGCAAGCCGGCACCGATTGCGGCAGCCATCGGCTCCTCGATCAGGTACACTTCACGGGCACCGGCAGACTCGGCCGATTCCTTGACCGCACGCTTTTCGACCTGGGTGATGCCGGATGGCACGCAGATGACAATACGAGGACGAACGAGAGTTTTACGGTTATGAACCTTGTGAATAAAATAGCGCAGCATCTCTTCGGTAATGTCGAAGTCGGCGATGACGCCATCTTTCATGGGGCGAATGGCGGTAATGGATCCCGGGGTGCGGCCGAGCATCTGTTTGGCTTCCATGCCGACCTTAAGTACCTTCTGCTGGCCGTTGGGCATTTTCTGTACCGCGACAACCGATGGCTCTCGAACCACGATCCCCTTCCCTTTCAGGTAAACAAGGGTGTTGGCGGTGCCAAGGTCGATGGCCAGGTCATTGGAGAACATCCCGAACAGATAATCAAACATTTTCAACATTACGTGGTGATCCTTTCAGTGATCAATATACTAGTGGGCAAAATGGCGGAAAAGAATAGCAGAGTAGGTGTATGGAATGCAAGAAGGAATGTGATTTAACCAGGAACGAGGCGTTTCCAATCAGGCCGCCTTTCGCATCACATCGGTTTCATCTCGCAGAAATATCTCCGCTGGAATACCGAGCCTTTTGTGAAGAGCCTTTGCCATGGAAAACGAGACAGCGCGGTTGCCGCGCAGCATGTCTGACACCCTCCCCTTGCTCCCGATTATAGGAACCAGATCTTGCTGTCGCAGTCCTTCCTGTTCCATGCGAAAACGTACCGCTTCAATTACCGTCGGAAATTCCATTGGGTAGTGTATATCTTCATACGCTTTGACAAGAAGCGCCAGAAGTTCCAACCGGTCGGCTTCAGGCGTGCCGACAGGCGGATCGTTGCCCATCAGTGTGCCGATCTCTTCCAGGGCTGCTTCGTATTCATCTTCCGTTTTTATGATTCTGGTGTATTCCATTGTGTGCTCCTCAAAAAGATTGCTTGTCGTATTCCGCGTGTGTCCCAATCCAGCGTATCATAATGATTTTCGTGTGGTACGCTACCTGTACTGCCAACCTGTAACGGTTACCCTTAATATTGAAAATGACTATGTTGTTGGGAAGAAAGCTTGCCGAGGGATAACGCTCCTTGATATCCGCGGGACCGGACCATGATGCGTGTATGGTCTCACGATACCAAGCCAGAAGCGAACCTTTTGCATCGGCATGTTTCCTGGAAAATTGATCAATGGTTTTGCGTGAAATGACATTCATACCCATAGCGGTAATACTAGGGTATTACTGAACGGCTGTCAAAACAAAAGTTCACATCACGGGAACTTTTCTGATTAGCTTACCCAGGCGTTCTTGTACAGTTCTAATCGTCTAATAAGCGCCTGACCCCAGTAGTCCTGAGCTGCCTGTGCGGCAGTGAACACTCGAAGATTGAAAAACGCTCTATCATCACCTTTCTGAGCTGCCTGTGCGGCAGTGAACTTTGTCAGCGCCGTCAGCGCCGATGCCGACATTTTCTGAGCTGCCTGTGCGGCAGTGAACGAATCGGCAGCACCACCAAAGCATTTCACCAATTTCTGAGCTGCCTGTGCGGCAGTGAACTCAATAATAGCCTTTTCCATTTCCGCAATCATTTTCTGAGCTGCCTGTGCGGCAGTGAACATCATCAAAGAGGCCGTTTCGTCCGTCTGGACTTTCTGAGCTGCCTGTGCGGCAGTGAACGGTGTGCCCGGTACTGGCAAAACGTATTGGATTTTCTGAGCTGCCTGTGCGGCAGTGAACCGACTGTGCCGGATGTACTCATGGTTACTGTTTTTCTGAGCTGCCTGTGCGGCAGTGAACAGGCATGGCAACCGCCAACACCTGACCACGAATTTCTGAGCTGCCTGTGCGGCAGTGAACAAGCGTACATCTTTTTTATGCCGCTGGACGAATTTCTGAGCTGCCTGTGCGGCAGTGAACAGTTCTTCATCAGCTTTGATCATGTCGCGGGCTTTCTGAGCTGCCTGTGCGGCAGTGAACCGTTATAACTCACGTTCCTGAGGTTGGTCACTTTTCTGAGCTGCCTGTGCGGCAGTGAACTATGAGCGCCCCATGCAATAGCACCGGAGGTCTTTCTGAGCTGCCTGTGCGGCAGTGAACTGACCTCCCGGATGAATGAGGTTCTTTCGTATTTTCTGAGCTGCCTGTGCGGCAGTGAACTACAAGTCGCAAGGTATGTTCATCTTCCCACCTTTCTGAGCTGCCTGTGCGGCAGTAAACAGAGGTCTTTAGTCACGGATGTTTTCCCGCAATTTCTGAGCTGCCTGTGCGGCAGTGAACGGTCTATCGTGATTATCGCAGTCCCGCCATTTTTTCTGAGCTGCCTGTGCGGCAGTGAACAAGCTTTCAACCAGTTCGTCACAGATGTTCGCTTTCTGAGCTGCCTGTGCGGCAGTGAACATATCCGAAACGGCCGGTTGGAAGATGTTGAGTTTTCTGAGCTGCCTGTGCGGCAGTGAACGAAATTGCACAAGTGAGCGATAAGCCATTTATTTTCTGAGCTGCCTGTGCGGCAGTGAACGAATCAATCGACGTTGTAACTCACGTTCCTGATTTCTGAGCTGCCTGTGCGGCAGTGAACTTTGGGCTCAACATCGGGCCAGATAACCGGCTTTTCTGAGCTGCCTGTGCGGCAGTGAACTTGTACTCCTGCGCGCCCACCTGGCGAACAGTTTTCTGAGCTGCCTGTGCGGCAGTGAACTTTGATCAGGTGGCGCTTGAGCGGTTCTTTCATTTCTGAGCTGCCTGTGCGGCAGTGAACCAACTGCTCTTCCCATTGCCGCTATACTCTCGTTTCTGAGCTGCCTGTGCGGCAGTGAACGCAGACCCGGATTAAATTTGATGGACCGTCAGCTTTCTGAGCTGCCTGTGCGGCAGTGAACGCAGACCCGGATTAAATTTGATGGACCGTCAGCTTTCTGAGCTGCCTGTGCGGCA